>NZ_JBIALS010000005.1:304422-322236 GCF_042873655.1 Streptomyces sp. NPDC004609
GACTCCCCGGACTCCCCGGACTCCCCGGACTCCCCGGACTCCCCGGACTCCCCGGACTTCGCAGGTCCGCTGGGCCCGAGCGGGCGATCGGTTCCCGGCGTTCGGCCGGGCGGGAGCGCCCGTTCGGACGGGAGTTGCCGTCCGGGCCCTGGTGGGCCGGGTGACCGGTCCGCCGGGGCACCCCGGTTGACCATCGGGGCTTTCGCGCGGGCGTCCAGGCTGTCGGCGAAGGCGCTGCGACGCTACGACGAACTGGGCCTGCTGCCCCCGGCCCGCGTCGACGAGTACACCGGCTACCGCTACTACGACGTGTCCCAGCTGGAGCGGGCCCGGCTGGTCGCATGGCTGCGGCGGATCGGGATGCCCCTGGCCCGCGTCCGCGAGGTCTGCGATCTGTACGAGCGGGATCCGCGGGCCGCCGCCCGGGTCGTCCGGGCGTACTGGACGCGGGTGGAGGCGGACCTGTCGGCCCGTCGTGACCTGGCGCTCTTCCTCGCCGATCAGCTGTCCGGCCGGTCCCGGACCGGCCGGCTCCCGGACAAGGAGAACACCATGACCACGCCCTCTCTTGTTATCCGTTACGCGGCACGGACGGACCGGGGTCTCGTCCGTGAGACCAACCAGGACGCCGTGTACGCCACATCGCAGCTCCTCGCCGTCGCCGACGGCTACGGCGAGGAAGGCGCACCCGCGAGCGCCGCCGCCATCGGAGCGCTCAGCGACCTGGCCGGCACCCCGCTGCCCGGGGATCCGGAGGTACGGGCCGGGGATCTGCTCAACGCCCTGGAAGACGCGGCCCTGCGCGCCAACTCCGCCGTGAACGGCTTCGCGGGCTCCGGTACGACCCTCACCGCGATACTGCTGCACGGCTCCCGGCTCGCCCTCGTCCATATCGGCGACACCCGCGCCCACCTGCTGCGCGACGGGGAGTTCTTCCGGATCACCCATGACCACACCGTCGTGCAGTCGATGATCGACGACGGCAGTCTCACCGAGGAGGAAGCCGCTTCCCACCCCCAGCGGGCGATGCTGCTGCGGGCGCTGGACGGCGGCGACAGCCCGGCGCGTCCGGATCTGCGGTTGCGGGAGGCACGGGCCGGGGACCGCTATCTGCTCTGTTCGGACGGACTGTTCACGGTGGTGGCGGACGGCGAGGTGCGGCGGGTGCTCGAAGGGGTCCGCGACTCCGACGAGGCGGTGACGGAGCTGATCGCCCTCGTCCATCGCGCGGGCGGCCCGGACAATGTCGCCTGTGTTGTCGCGGATGTGGTGGCGGTCTGAGCCCGGGTCCGCCCGGGCCCGATCCGGGCCCCGGTCCGTCGAGTCCCGGTCCGGGCCCGGGTCCTTCCGATTGCCGGTCCGTCCGGGCCCCGGTCCGCCACAGCAGCTGTTGTTGAAACACCGGCTGTGCCGGGCGTGCCCGTGTGCGGGCCCGCGCGGTGACATCCGTGGGTGTGCGGGCGCCGCCGGCCCATACGCGCACCGGCCGTCAGACGCGCTCATAGGTGGTGCCGGACTCGTTTCTGCGCAACAGACCCTCGTCCACGAGAGCACGGCGCAGGCTCACCCAGTCGTCGAACCATTCGCCGCAGATCGCGTTGACCTTGGCCTCGGAGTACGTCACGCCGGGCTCGAACGAGTCCTTCACCACGGCCAGAACACGGCTGCGTACCTCCGCCTTGCCCGGAATGGACGTGAGCCGACCACGGCGGAAGTAGGAGCCCGCCCCGTCTCCGCTGCTCCGACCGGAGACCCTGACCTCGGCCTGGACCGCGAGCCGGAAAGTGTCGTCGAGCAGCGTGTACGTGCGCTTCTTGCCGTCGAAGGCGGCGATCCGGCCGTCCGTCAGCTTCTGCAGCGCCGCGGCAGCGGCCGGTGGGCGGAGCTTGGCCAGTTCGGCGACCTCCGCCACGGAGGTCGCGCCGAGGACGAGGGCCGCGTAGGCGGCGCGCCGGTCGGTCTGGGCGAGGAGACCGACCACGTCGCGGCAGGAGGGCGAATGGTCCTCGGTGGGAGCCGTGTTCATGGTGTCCATTCCGGTTGTCGTTCCGGGCGTCGATCGTCGTTGGGGCCTCGGGCGTCTCTACAGGTACCGCGATCTCGGCTGCCGTCGAAAGCGGTTGGTGGCGACCGGGTACGTTTCAGCCGGGCCGCCGGGACGGGGGCTGTGCGTGCTGAGGGTGAGGGGTACGGGGGTCGCCGTGCGCACTCCCGTGTGGGCTCGCGGGTTCATTCGGTCTGGTGTGCCGTGTGCGGGTCGGTGGGCGTGAGCGTTCCGAGCCGGTCTTCGATGGCCTGGGCGGCGTCCAGGCACAGGTCTTCCCGGAAGGCGCGTCCGATGATCTGTGCTCCGGTGGGGAGTCCGTCGGCCATCCCGGTGGGCAGGGCCAGACCGGGTACGCCGGCGAGGCTGGTCGCGGTGCACAGGCGCATTCCCGACGCGACCCGGTCCCGGCCTGCCCTGTCGCGTGACTCCAGCCCCGGTTCGACCGGTGGTTCGGTGAAGACGGGGCCGAGCAGCAGCGGATACTCGTCGAGGAATTCGGCCCAGGAGCGGCGGATGCTCATCCAGGTGCCCATCAGCTTCATGAACTCGTCCGCGCTCGCGGGCGGGGTCCGTTCCATCGCCATCGCGATGTAGCGGTCCCCGCCTGCGCCGAGCAGTGTGCGTACCACGGGCCAGGCCGGGGCGAACTCGGTCACGGTGATCCGGCCGTACACCTCCAGGGCTTCGTCCAGCCGTGGTACGTCCTGTACTTCGCGTACGTCGTATCCGGCGTCGCGGAGCGCGTCGGCCGCGGTCGCGACGGCTGCCCGGACGGTGGGGTGGACGCCGTGCCCGCCGGGGTCCGCCACGACGGCGACCTTGACGCGTCCGGGGAGCGGTTCGCCGTAGGCGGGCACCGGCACGGCGCGCGGGTCTCGCGGATCGGTCCCGGCCAGTACCTCGTACGCAAGTCGCAGGTCGCCCACGTGCCGGGCCAGCGGGCCGTCGGTGACCAGGATCTGGGACGCCGGGCCGGGGTCGTCCGGGCCGAGAACGCGGTGGTCGGCGGGGAACCGGCCCGTGGACGGCTTCAGCCCGGCCACACCGCAGAACTGGGCCGGGATACGCACCGATCCGCCGGAGTCGTTGCCGAGCCCGAGCGCCGCCATGCCCGTGGCGACGGCCACGGCGTCGCCCCCGCTGGAGCCGCCCGGGGTCCGGCTGCCGTCCCACGGGTTGACCGTGTCGCCGAACAGCTCGCTGCGCGTGTGCATCCCCGCCAGGATCAGGGTGGGGATGTTGCTGTGCCCGATCGGGATGGCCCCGACCGCACGCAGCCGGGCCACCGGAGGCGCGTCCTCCGCCGCCACCAGATCGCGGAAGCGCTCCGTGCCGAACGTGGTCGGCACGCCTTCGACGGCGGTGCTCTCCTTCACCGTGAAGGGCACGCCCGCGAGCGGTCCCAGCGTTTCACCGGCGGCCCGTCGGCGGTCCAGCTGTGCCGCGGCCTCACGTGCGCGCTCCGCCAGGAGCTGCGTGACCGCGTTCACCCGCGGATTGACCTCGGCGATGCGGTCCAGGTGGCTGTCGACGAGTTCGACGGCCGAGATGTCCGCGCTGCGCACGGCCTCTGCCTGCGCGGTGGCCGGCATCTTCCACAGGGCGTCCTGCATGGTCTTCCCTTCCTCGCCCACGTACCGATGCGCTTGCATCGGAACCGAACCGTACCCTGGAACCGATACGCGCGCATCGAATAAAGTGCACCGCAACAGCAGAACGCCGGGACACAAGGAGGCGACCGGGCATGCCCAGGCAGGTGGATCACGCGAGCCGACGCCGCCTCATCGCCGAGGCCGTCTGCCACCTCGCCGACGAACGCGGACTGGAGGGCGTGACCCTTCGCGACGTCGCCGCCCGCGCACAGGTGTCGATGGGCGCCGTCCAGCGGTGCTTCCGCACCAAGGAAGAGATGCTCGTGTTCGCTCTCCAGCACATCGGCGAACGGATCAGCGAGCGCGTACAGGCCCGCCTCGTCAGAAGCCCGGCCCAGTCGGCCGGCACCGCCCTCGGCCACGCGGCCACCGAAATCTCACTGCTCCGCGAAGAGCACCGCGCCGAGGCCAGGGTCTGGCTCGCCTTCATCGCACAGGCAGCCGTCAGCAAAGCACTCGCCACGACACTGAAGGCGAACTACTCAACCCTGCAAGAGGCGTTCACCCGCCTCATCTCGGAAGCCGCCGAGGACACCGATCGCGCCGCACCCCTCGACCCGCAACGCGAAGCCCGCACCCTCCTCGCCCTCGCGGACGGCCTCACCACACACGTCCTCATCGGTCACCTCACCCCACACGAAGCACACGACATCCTCCACACACACCTGACCGGCCTCTGGGAGTAACCGGTCCTTGAACCTCCCCAACCGCCCCAGCACACTCTGGCTCACCGTCCACCATCAGGGCCGCCGACCGCAGGTCAGCAATCTCACGCGCGCTTCCCCGAAGACCTCAGACCCCTCCGACCGCCGACGCTCCGTCAGCCACCCACCAGGGCCGGCGAAGGCTGAGCGCACGATCCGACACGGATGTTCCTCAACCTCCCAGTACCGCCGAGCCGTTCCGCGGGCCCCACAACTCGGATCAACCAGCCGTACCCACCGCACGGCCAGGGATCACCCTGCCTGCTCAGCCCGTGTTTCGGGGTGATGTGAGGGCGATGCCGTTCAGGCCAAGCCGGTCCGGGCCCGTCATGACCCTCGTATCTGTCAGCGGGACAGCCGCCAGTCGACCGGTGCCGCCGGGCGGTAGGCGCAGTACGCGCCCGTCGTCACCGAGTCCCGTAGATGCGCGGCCAGTTCGGGATGGAGCGTGCCCAGCTTGCGGAGGGTGTCGCGGATACGGGCCGTGACCGTCTTACGGGCGCGCTCGGCCTCGTCGCCGAGTCGGCGGGTGCGGCCGCCCAGGCCGGCGGCCGTACGCAACTCGTCGAGCAGCGCTTCCCGTTCGCGGCTGTACTCCGCGGCGCGGCGGTCGTCTCCGTGCTCGGCCGCGCGGTCTATCTCGTCGTCCAGCCGCTCCAGGCGCTGCCGGTAGCGGGCCTTGGCCTCCTCGTCGAGCACCGGGTCGCCGCCGAAGCGACGGGCCGCGACGACCGTCTCGCCGCCCTCCGGGGCGAGCAGGGACACCGCGGACAGCTCCTCGCCCGCGTGGGCCAGCAGGGTGTGGAGGTCCCGCAGGCCCTTGGCGTCCGGGACATGGACCGACCGGCCCTCGAACGCGAGCGCCCAGACGGCTCCGTCGCGCCGGAACTGCGCAGCGGTGGCGTCCGGTCGGGGCGGCTGCCCGCCGTCGTGCCCGGACGCGGCACCGGCCCCGTACCCCCCGGCGGCCTCCACGGCACGGGCGCCCGCCGCGGAACCGGTGGCACCGTCGGCGGAACCGGTCGCGCCCGGGGCGGCGGTCGCGGCGGCCGGACCACCGCGTCCCGGTACGGAGGAGACCGCCCCACCGGAGGCCGGATCCGGCGGGACGGCCTCGCCGGAGGCCGCATCGAACGCATCCGCCCCGCCGGAGGTCGCACCGAAGGCACCCGCCCCGCCGGAGAAACCGAACGCATCCGCCCCGCCGGAGAAGTCGGTGATCTCCGCCGGCAGCCGGGTCAGGCGCAACTCCTCCGCGTCCCGCCGCAGATCCTTCAGCAGATCCGGGGGCGCGGCGGGGCCCAGCACCTTTGCCAGGGCCGCGCGCGCCCGGACCGACCAGGGGCGCGCGCGGAGCCGGTCCGCCGATTCCCAGGCCGCTGTCAGTGTGGTCACGGCCGACTCCCGGCGGCCCTGGGCCGCGTCCAGCAGGCCCAGCCAGAGGTCGACGGGCCCGCTGATGTCGCAGCCGTACATCGAGACCACCCACTGTCCCGCGTACGGAGTGAACGCGGCCCGGGCCGCCTCGATACGGGCCTCGTCGCCCGATGCCGCCGCGGCCTGCGCCCGCAGCCGCATCTCCAGCGGGGCGAACAGCCGGGGCACCGGCTCGGGAAGAGCGGCCAGTTCGTCGGACATCCGCAGCGCGGGGGCGGTATCGCCGCGCTCGACCGCGGTCAGCCCGGCCAGCAGTTGAGGATAGGGGTGGACCAGGCCGCCGAGCCCGTCCATTCCGTCGACCACGGTCTGGGCCTCCTCCAGCCGCCCCTGCATCATGAACAGCGACCACTGCATATGAGCCGTCATATAGCCGAACGCGCTGTGCTCGGCCGGCCGCCAGGACGCCTCCGACAACAGGTCCATCGCCTCGGTGAACCGGCCGTTGAGAGCGGCGACCAGCGAGAGGTCCATGGCTCTCGCCAGCTCGAACCGGCGCAGCGCGCTCCGCTCGGCGAGGGCGGCGAAGACACGCAACTGGTCGAGGTAGCGCGGATCGCCCAGCTCCAGCAGGGTGACCCAGCGCATCGCGGTGGAGTGCAGCTCCATGTCGCGGTTGCCCGTGCGGCGGGCGACGGCGGCCATCTCGTCGGTGAGCGCGAGCCGCTCGGTCGCGGTGCCGAGGCCCCAGATCGAGTCGTGCCGCGCCCACAGGGAGAACGCGAGCGCCTCGTCGTCCTCGTCGTTCCGGGCCAGCGCGGTGGTCCGGACGGCGAGGTCCTGGACGATCTCCTCGGCGGTGAGGACCGCCAGCTTCTCCCCTCCGCCGATCAGGGCGCGATGCGCCTCCCGCAGCAGTTCGCCGCTGCGGGCCGTGAGGGCGTAGGCGCCGCCGGGGGCGAAGCAGTTCTGGCGGATGCTGATGGCGACGCGGGCGAGCAGCTCGGGCTCCCGCGCCTCACGGGCGAGGGCGACCGCCCGCTCGTAACAGTCCCACGCCTGCTCCTCCTCGCCGTGGTGGACCAGATGGCTGCCCAGGTCGAGGACGATCAGGACGGACCGGCGGGGGTCGTCGCCGCAGGTCTCCAGGGCCCGCCGGTAGTGGCCGGTGGCCTCCTCCGACGCGAGCCTGCTGCTCGCGTCCCGGGCGGCGGCCACCAGCAGGTCGACCCGCTGAGCGCGCTCCAGCTCCTCGCCGGCGAGATACGCGTGCCGCGCGAGATCGGCGGGCAGGACCTTGTCGCCGAGTGCCGGGGCGCCGTCCAGGGCCCGTACGACCGAGGCGTGGGCGACACGGATGCGCTGCTCGTCCAGGGTGTCGTACAGCGTCTCCCGGACAAGATCGTGGGCGAACGCGAACCGGCCGCCGACCCGCACGGTCACCAGCCGGGCGGCGACCGCGCGGCTCAGCAGCCGGTCCACATGCGGTACGGGAGCGGAGGCGACGGCCGCGAGCACCTGGCGGTGGAACTCACGGCCCAGCACGGCCGCCGTCTCCAGCAGCGCGGACACCGTGTCGGGCAGCAGCGCGAGCCGCCGCCGCACCGTCTCGCGCACGCCGGGCGCGACGGCGGTGACCGGGGCGCCGCTGCTCCAGATACGGGCGGTCTGCTCCACGAAGAAGGGATTGCCGCCGCTGCGCCGGTGGACCTCGTCGACCATGGCGGGTTCCGGTTCGGAGCCCGCGATCATCGTGATCAGGGCGGCCACCTCGTCCCGCCCGAGCCCGGTCAGGGTCACGGTCGTCGCCGCGCGCGCGGAGAGCGGCACGATCAGCTTCTGGAGGGGGTGGTCGGCGGTCTCCACCTCGGCGTCCCGATAGGTCCCGATCAGCAGCAGACGCTCGAACCACGCGTGCTGCGCGGCGAATTCGAGGAGCTTGAGGGAGGCGGGGTCCGCCCAGTGCAGATCGTCCAGGACGACCACGACGGGCCGCTCCTGCGACGCCGTGACCAGGGCCGTCGTCACCGCGTCGTACATGGCGAAGCTCTCGCCGCCCTCGCCGCGGCCGGTGGGGTCCTCGCCGAGCAGGGCGGCGAGCCGCCCGCCTGTCGCCTTCTCGGCGTCGGCCCACTCCCGCGCGGTCGTGCCGCGCCGCAGGCCCCGGACGACCTGGACCCACGGCCAGTAACCCGGCGCGCTCTCGGAGTCCCAGCAGGAACCTCCCAGCACCAGTGCCCCGCGCCGCCGCGCCTCGTCGGCCGCGTGGGTGACCAGCGAGGTCTTGCCGATCCCCGCCTCTCCGGTGACCAGCACCAGGCCCCCGTGACTCTCCGTCGCCCGGTCGATCCCGGCCAGGAGAACGCCCGCGGGGTGGTCGCGCCCGATCAGTCCAGGGGTCATGACCAAGACGATAGGAGACACCACTGACAGTCGGCACATGGGATGTGCCCCCGCCCAGGTCGGAGGGGGTCCGGACACGGCCGTGCCCCCTCGCGTACGGCATGGGGGAAGTACGCGAGGGGGCGCGGCCGTGCCCGGCGGACGTGGGGCCGGGCAGCCCGCGAGGTGCCCTGACCGCCGGTCGCCGGGCCGGGGTCCCGGCCGATGTGTCCGGGCCTCGCTGTCGCGGGCGACGACACCCCGGCCCCGGGCCCGGCGTACCTCCGCGAGCCGCGGGCCGCCGGAGGTCCGCCGGACGCGGGGCCCCGGCCCGTGTCCACCCCGGGCCATGGCCCCACGGCCGGCCCTGAGCCATGGCCCGGTGGCCGACCGGACGGGGGCGGCCCGCCGGGCGCTACGGCCCGCTGCCCGGCACCCCGGTGCGGGAACAACCGTGCCCCGGCTGCGGGGCCGGCCATGGGGCCCACTGCGGGACCAGCCGTGCCCGCACCCGGCCCGGCCGCCGGGCCCGGGTCGCCCCGGCCGGGCCGTCAGCCGAACGGCGACGCGGCCACCGGCGCCTTCGCCCCGTCCCCGCCGCCGCCCGCACCCACCCCGAAGCCGGCACCCACCCCGAAGCCGGCACCCACCCCGAAGCCGGCACCCACCCCGAAGCCGGCACCCGCCCCGGCGCCGAGGCCGAGGTCGAAGCCTCCGGCGCCGAAGCCCGCGGTACCGGCCCCCGCGGTGGCCCCCGCACCGTGCGTACCGGCCATCAGCCGCGCCAGCTGCTCGCCCGCGCGGGCGATCCGTACCGGCAGGGTGTCCGTCAGCGGATCGCCCGAGCCGCCCCAGTCCTCCGAGGCCGCGTACACGGCCGTCGGTACGACGAGGGCCCGCAGATAGGCGAACAGCGGCCGCAGCGCGTGTTCCAGCACCAGAGAGTGCCGGGCCGTGCCGCCGGTCGCCCCGATGAGCACGGGCTTCCCGGTGAGCGCCTCCGGCTCGATCAGGTCGAAGAACGACTTGAAGAGCCCGCTGTACGAGGCGGTGAAGACGGGCGTGACCGCGATCAGTCCGTCCGCCTCCGTCACCGCGTCGATCGCCTCACCCAGGGCGGGCGACGGAAACCCGGTGACCAGGTGGTTGGCGATGGGCACCGCCAGCTCGCGCAGCTCCACCACCCGGACCTCGACCCCGGTCCCGGCCGAAGCCCCGGCCCCGGCTCCCGTCCCGTTTCCGACGCCCGTCCCGTTTCCGGACCCGGCTCCGGCGAGGGACGCGCGTACCGCCTCCGTCAGCCGGTCGGCCAGCAGACGGGTCGACGACGGCACGCTCAGTCCGGCGGACACGGCCACCAGCTTCAGTGTGGTCATCGTCATGCCTCCTCGTGTGCGGTGGTGCGTGCGGCCGTGACAGCGGGGTGCAGGGGCGCGGACTCCGGCACTCCGGCCGGCCGCAGGTTCGCGAACTCCTTGCGCAGCACCGGAACGACCTCCTCGCCGAGGATGTCGAGCTGCTCCAGCACGGTCTTCAGGGGCAGGCCGGCGTGGTCCATCAGGAACAGCTGGCGCTGGTAGTCCCCGACCGCCTCACGGAAGCCGAGCGTCCGCTCGATGACCTGCTCCGGGGAGCCCACGGTCAGCGGGGTCTGCTCGCTGAAGTCCTCCAGCGAGGGCCCGTGTCCGTAGACCGGCGCGTTGTCGAAGTACGGACGGAACTCGTTGACCGCGTCCTGCGAGTTCCTGCGCATGAACACCTGGCCGCCGAGTCCGACGATGGCCTGCTCGGGCGTCCCGTGCCCGTAGTGCGCGTACCGCTTCCGGTAGAGGTCGACCATCTTCTTGGTGTGGTACATGGGCCAGAAGATGTTGTTGTGGAAGAAGCCGTCACCGTAGTACGCGGCCTGCTCGGCGATCTCCGGGGAGCGGATCGAGCCGTGCCAGACGAACGGCGGTACGCCGTCCAGCGGGCGCGGGGTCGAGGTGAAGGACTGGAGCGGCGTACGGAACGTGCCCTCCCAGTCCACCACGTCCTCCCTCCACAGCCTGTGGAGAAGCGCGTAGTTCTCGATCGCGAGCGGTATGCCCTTGCGGATGTCCTGTCCGAACCAGGGGTAGACCGGCCCGGTGTTGCCCCGGCCCATCATCAGGTCGACGCGCCCGTCGGCGAGGTGCTGGAGATAGGCGTAGTCCTCGGCGATCTTCACCGGGTCGTTGGTGGTGATCAGCGTGGTCGAGGTGGAGAGGATCAGGTTCTCGGTCCTGGCCGCGATGTTTCCGAGGAGGGTCGTCGGGGACGACGGGACGAAGGGCGGGTTGTGGTGCTCGCCGGTCGCGAAGACGTCGAGACCGACCTCCTCGGCCTTGCGGGCGATGGCGACCGTCGCCTTGATCCGCTCGTGCTCGCTCGGCGTACGACCGTTCGTCGGGTCGGTCGTGACGTCGCCGACGGTGAAGATGCCGAACTGCATGAAGCTCACCTCTCGGGGGTTCAGTCCTGATGGACAGGTGGTTGAACGTTGAACTAAACCCTACAACGGGACGCCCCCGGGTCCTATTCCGCCCCCGGCCCGCTATTCCACGGCCCGTCCCGCCGCCGCGGGGAACAGCCGGCGGAAGGCGTCCGCCGACTCCGAGCCCGAGCGCCCGAACGGCGCGTCGAAGTCCCACACCAGGAACAGCAGAAACGCGATCAGCGCGCTGAAGAGCCCCGCGAGCAGCAGCTCCCGGTGGCTGCGCCCGATATGCATCGTGAAGATCAGCCCCACCGTGACCAGCGCCCCGCCGATCAGGCCGAACCACACCACCCCCGGCAGGGTCGCCCCCGCGTTGGCCACGCGCGCGTTGCGGACGTCGTCGGCGACGGACACCTGGTCCAGCATCGGCTGGTACGCCTGTGCCTCCAGCTCGCCGACCGGCACCCGGCGGGCGACGTCGGACCGTACCGTTCCCAGCAGCTCGGAGCCCCGCGCCGGGACCTTCTTGCCGTCGATCATCCGCGGCCACTCCTGGTGGACGACGTACGAGACGTAGGCGTCGACGTCGTTCTTGAGGCGCTCGCGGAAGTCGGCCGGGTAGACCTCCGCGCGCCGGGTGACCTCGTACAGCGCCTGCGCCTCCCGGCGGACCTCGTCCTGCGCGGAGCTGCGGGCCTCCCAGACGCCCGCGATGGCGAGGCCCAGCACGATCGCGTACACGACGCCGACCATCATCGTCATGTATTCGAGGACGTCCGGGGTCTCGTCGGCCTCCTCCGCGGCCCCCGGTGTCCGCTCGCGCCGGCGCTGGCTGAACAGGGTGACGGCGAGGACGACACCGCAGGCGGCGGCCATCGCGATGAGCAGGACCAGCCATTCGGACATGGGGATCTCCGTGTCTTGTGTGCGTGTTCTACGAGACGTCTGGTGCCGTGTCGGGGGAGAGGGCCGCGTACGGAAGCGTTTCGGCGGCTTCCGGCGGTTCCGGGTCCGGTAGTTCCCGCGGTTGGGGCGTTCCTGCGGTCCCGGGCGTTCCGGCGGTTGGGGCGTTCCGGCGGTCCCGGCCGTTCCGGCGGTTGGGGCGGTGGCTCAGCGCCCGCGCCGGGGCTTCAGCAGCGCGGCGGCGAGTACGGCCGGGGTGGTGGTCACCAGCATCAGCACGACCAGGGGCATGCCCTCGCGCTTCGGCCGCCCGGACACCGGGCGGTGATGGCGTACGGGCCGTGCCCGCGCGGGCGGTGGCGCGGCGGGCGGGCGGACGACGGCCCGGGGGCGCTCCACCGGCGGCCGGGCGATCACCGGCAGGACCTCGGTCGCGGGTACGGGAACCAGGGGCGCGGGGGCCGGGGGCGCCGGGCGCTCCACCGGAGCGGGAGGCGGAGCCGGGGCCGGCCGGGGCGTCGGCGAGGCCGAGGGGGGCAGAGGGGCCGGGGGAGGCGTCGGCGCGGGCGGCGCCGAGGGTGTGGGCGTCGGTGCCGGCGTCGGTGCCGGGGGTGTGGGCGTCGGCGTCGGAGCTGGGGGAGGCGGGGGAGGCGGGCAGTCCCGGAGGACATGGACCGACACGGATACGTACACGGAGAGCGGCAGTGGTCCGGACGCGGACACCGTGGCCGAGGCGCAGAGGATCCCCGGCACATGGATGTGCGCGGACACGGACACGTCGAACGGGGGTGGCGAGAGCGCCGGGTAGGGCTTCGGCGGTGTGACGGCGGTGCGGGACGGGGGCGGGGACGGGGGTACGGATCCCGGGCCCCGGGCCCCGGTCGCGGTGCTCGGGGAGGGCGTGGGCCCGGTCACCGGCCCGGTCCGTGCCGACGGCCCCTTCCCCGGACCCGGCTTCTCGCCCGGCCTCGGCCCGGCGGCAGGCTCGGGCTGCCACTGCCGTGGTACCGCCTGCTGCTGCTCCTGCGGCCGCTGCCTCGGCTTCCGGCTCTGGTCCTTCCGGTTCTTCTGGTTCTGGTTCTTCGGGTTCTTCCGGTGGTTCTGGTTCTGGTGGTTCCGGTCGTTCTCCTGAGCCGGGCGCGCCCCCGGCGCGGGTTCGGCGGGCTGCCCGGTCCGCGGGGACGGCTGTGCCCCCGGCTCCCGTAATCCCCCACGGCCGGACAACAGCCGGTCCACCAGCCCCGCCACCCGATCGTTCCGGTGGTCGTCGTCCCCGGGGCGCGTTCCGGTTCTCACCGCCGTGCCTGCCCCGGACGTCGTACCCGCCGCCCGGCGGAACGCGGCCTTCACCCTCGTGCCGGATTCCTCGCCCACCACGGACGCCGACGCCCGTAACCGTCCGTCAGCGGCATCGTCCCCGGCGGCGGCCAGCCCCACCCCCTGCGAGCCGAGAATCGCCGCGATCGTCAGTGCGCTCAACTGCTCCCATCGGGCCACATCAGCACGTTATGGGCGGGGGCGGGAGCCGGTGACCATTATCACTTAGATCGGTGAATAAGACATTTGTCGGATACTGCCCCCACAGGAGCCACAGCCGTATCGACGCAGGTCACACGGGCAACGGGCCTGGCGCACCTCACGGCCGGGAGGACGGCGGCACCCCCGGGCGCGCCCGCTCGCGGGAGCGGGGCTCTCGACGCGTAACCGGGGTACCCGGGTACCGGGACGGAGCATTCCCGCATGCGTGAGCCGACCCCGCGTGAGACGTTCGCCGGGTGATGAAAACCTTGATCGCCGCCACCCCGGCCCCCCTGGTCGCCGCCCTCTCCGCGACCGCGCTCCTCCTGCTCACGACCTCGGCGCTCCGGCTGTCGAGCGCCGGGCGCACCGACCCGTCGGACGAGGCGCGTTCGGTGACGCTCGCGCTGTACGGGTGTGTGGTCGCCGTGGTGACCCTGGGACTGTTCATCGCCGTGATGTAGCGGGCCGGGCGTGCGGGTGGACGCTCAGAGCCAGCCGTTGCGCCGGAAGCTGCGGTGGATGACCAGACAGGCCGTCGCCATGACGCCGAGGACCAGCGGATAGCCGTAGGTCCAGCGCAGCTCCGGCATATGGTCGAAGTTCATGCCGTAGACACCGCAGACCATGGTCGGTACGGCGATGATCGCGGCCCATGCCGTGATCTTCCGCATGTCCTCGTTCTGCGCGACCGTCACCTGCGCCAGATGCGCCTGGAGGATGGAGTCGAGGAGGTTGTCGTAACCGCCGATCTGCTCGTTCAGCCGGGCGAGGTGGTCGACGACATCGCGGAAGTACGGCTGGATGCCGGGCCCGACGGGCGGCAGCGGATGGCTGGCGAGGGCCAGCAGCGGGCGTTCCAGCGGTCCGGCCGCGCGCTTCAGCTCCAGCAGTTCCCGCTTGAGCTGGTAGATACGGCCCGCGTCACCGCGCGCGGCGTGTTCGGTGAAGACGGCGGACTCGACGGAGTCGATGTCGTGCTGTACCGCGTCGGCGACGCCGAGATAGTCGTCCACGACCCGGTCCGCTATCGCGTGCAGCACGGCCGCCGGGCCCTTGGCCAGCTGCTCGGGCATCGCCTCCAGGTCCTCGCGCAGCGGCCCGAGCGAGCCGTGCCGGCCGTGCCGGATGGTGATCACGAAGTCGGGCCCGGTGAAGACCATCAGCTCCCCGGTGTCCACGACCTCGCTGGTCGCCGTCAGCTCCTCGTGAGCGACGTACACACATGTCTTGAGCACCGTGAACAGGGTGTCACCGTGCCCGGTCGGGTCCTCGTAGCGCTCGACCTTCGGGCGCTGATGGGCCTGTACGGCGTCCTCGACGGCCAGCGGATGCAGCCCGAACAGCTCGGCGAACCGGGCGAACTCGATCTCCGTCGGCTCGTGGAGGCCGATCCAGACGAAGCCGCGGCCGTTCTTGCGGACCTGCGCCAGCGCCTCCTCGGCGCTCCCCTCGCAGTGCTGGCGCACCCCGTTCTCGTACACCACGCAGTTCACGACGGTGCTGCCCAGCGGTGAGCGGGCCGGGTGGCTGAGGTCGACGGTGCGGCGGTAGGCGCGGCGCATCACACGTCGTAGTTTGCGGATCATCGGCACGGCGGGGCTCCTGACGCTCCTTCGGTGACCGGGCGAGTCAGTGTGCCATCAGGTGCCGACCGGAGGCGCGGGGTCCGGTCAGGACGGAACGCCGGTGGTCAGCGCAGCAGTTCGCCGAAGATGGCCCGTCCGAGGGAGGCCGCCTGCCCGGGGGTGATCGCCCTGCCCGTGTAGTCGGGGTGTGCCGCCGCCCAGGCGAGGGCCGAGGCGGGCCCGGCGAAGAAGTTCAGCGCGCCGCAGGTGACCTCGGAGGCCGGTCCGTCGCCGGAGCGCTCGCCCGCGTACACCATCGCCTCCGACGGCTGCCAGGTCATCAGGCCCTCCGTGGCGGTGATCGTGATCCGCTCGCCCGTGACGGGGTCCGACGAGGTGATCACCGCGTCGGTGCCGAGCATTTCGGGGATGCCGAGCGCGTCGATCGCGCACATCGACCAGAACCTGGTGCCGTCGGGGAGCCGGACCCGGTGCGGGGTGGGGACGGCGGAGAAGGGGTACGCCGCGCGGATCCGGGCGTCGGGGTCGAGGGTCAGGAAGTCCTCGGCCGCGAGTGCGGACAGGACGTCGGCGGCGGTACGGCCGTGCTCGGCGGCCACCGTGTCGAGGGCAGCCGGTTCCGGGGCCCGGCCGGTGGCCGCGAAGTGGCGCAGGACCGCCTGCTGTACGGCGCGCAGTCCGCCCGTCGCCGGGGCGAGGCGGCCCCGGCCGCCGCGGGCCGCCGCGCCGAGGGGCGGATGGCCCGAGGCGGCGGCCGCCCGGGCCAGACCGAGGGCCCGGCGCAGCTCGGGGACGCTCGGGGCGCCGTCGACGGTGCCGTCGGGGCCGCGGTAGAGACGGCAGGAGACCGAGGCGGGGGTGCCGGGGGTGGTGAAGGGGTCGGTCCCGTCGATGAGGACGGTGGGGGAGCCGGTCATGCCGAGGCGGGCCGCCTCCGCGGGATCGGTGACCTCGATACGGACGATGTCCGGGGCCGGCGGTTCCTGCGTCCCGGTGCTGGTGCTGGTGCTGGTGCTGGTGCTGGTGCCGGTTCCGGTGCTGTTGCCGTTCCCGCCCCGGCTCCCGTTCCCGTTGCCGGTGTCCCTGCCGGGGTCGGCCAGCGCGAGCGCGATCCGCGCTTCCGCCACGGAGGCGTTGGGGCAGTCGGGCACGGTCAGCACGGTGATCCGCATGGAAGTGTCGCCCTCCGGTCGGTGACGTCCGTCGGTGGTGGACGGCCGGTGGTGTCCGGCCGTTCGTGTCCGCCCAAGGGTGGACCTTCCACCCCGGTGGAAGGTCAAGCGAATTGCCCCGTACGCTGATGATATGCGTATAGGTGACCTGGCCGCGTCCTGCGGGCTTTCGGCCAGGACCGTCCGCTTCTACGAACAGGCCGGGCTGCTGCCCGAACCGCCGCGTACCCCTGGTGGTTACCGCGACTACCCCCGCGAGGCGACGGCACGCCTGGCATTCGTGCGCGAGGCCCAGAACGCGGGGCTCACACTCGCCGAGATCCGCTCGGTCCTCGCCCTGCGCGACTCCGGAGTGGCGCCCTGCGCCCATGTCGCCGATCTCGTACGGCAGCACCTCGCGGACGTCGAACGCCGTATGGCGGAGCTGCGCGAGGCGCGGGCCGCGCTGAAGGCCCTGGCGGAACGTGCCGCCACCACCGATCCGAATACCTGCACCGAACCCGGCATCTGCACGATCATCGCGGGCCCGCCGTCACCCTGAGAGGCGGCCACGGGCTCTCCCGGCCACCGGACGGGACGGCGGGACGGGCCCCAACAAGGCGCGGCGCACGACCACTTACCGCAGCAGGCCCCTGCTCTCGCCGGGTTCCGCTGTCCGGGCGGCGCCCGGCCCGGGACGAGTACTCCGCGGGCCGGGCCGCGCCGCCCCCCGGGGGCCGTGCGGGGCGGGTCGGGTGTCAGGCGCCCTTCTTCATCAGCTCCACCAGGCTGGAGAAGCTGTCCGCCTCGTGCCCCGCCTCCATTCCGCGCCGGAAGAGGTCCACGACGGCGGCGGGCAGGGTGGTGTCGACGCCCGCGTCGGCCATCGTGTGCAGCACGTGCTCGACGCTCGCGGTGCCCATGGCCAGCCGGTCCACATCGCCCTCGTGGTTGCCCGCGTCCACCCGGTGCATAGAGAAGTCGATGAAGCCGCCCAGTCCGCCCAGGGTCTCGTTGGCGTGCGGAAGGATGTCGGCGGCCTTGAGACCGTTGGCATCGGCGAGGGCGATGGCCTGCCACAGGCTGAGCATCGACGTCCAGAACATGGTCATGCCGATCTGGTACATCAGCGCGGACAGGCCCGGGTCCTCCCCCTGGTAGTCGGCCCGGGGCAGGGCCTCCAGCGTGTCCCGGTGCGTGTCGAAGGGCTCGCGCGGGCCGCTGTAGAAGGTGTACGACTCGGGGTTGCCGATCCCGGACGGCGGTGTGGTGACACCACCGGCGAGGAAGGCCGCGCCGCGCTCGGTGACCCAGCGAGCCCCGGCCCGGGTCTTCTCCGGGGTGTCGGAGCTGAGGTTGACGATCACCCGGCCGGCCAGCGCGTGCGACGCGGGCTCCAGCAGGGCGTGCATCGCCTCGTAGTCCGTGAGGCTGAGGACCACCAGCTCATTCGCGCCGAGCGCTGCCTCGACGCTCTCCGCGAGGACCGCGCCCCGCGCGACGAGTGGCTCCGCGCGCGAGGGAGTGCGATTCCAGACGGTGACCTGGTGGCCCTGTTCGAGGAAGGCACCGACCATCGCCTGGCCCATGGGGCCGAGACCGATGACGGTGACGGGCTGCCGGACGGCGGTGGTGGCGGTGGCGGTGGCGGGAGAGGCAGCGGCGACGGAGGCGGACATAGGGGTGACTCCCATCACTAGAGTGAACGCTCTATCCAGAGCGGTGGCGCGACCCTAGCACGCCACTAGAGTGAACGCTCTATTTAGTGGGAAGCAGCCTCCGTGCCCGGGCCGGGAGTCTCCCCGGCCGGTCCGGTTCACCGCGGCCGTACGGACGGGCCTGCCGGTCCCCGCGGAGGTCGGGTCACCGGCCGCGAACAGACAGAACGGGCCGACCGGCGCGGACTGGTCTGTCCGTGCCGGTCGGCCCGTTGTGGTGGTGGTTGTTCGGTCTGGGGTCAGGCTTTGCGGGTGTTGATGTCGTCGGTGAGCTGGGGGACGACGGTGAAGAGGTCGCCGACGACGCCGTAGTCG
>NZ_JBIALS010000006.1:0-136247 GCF_042873655.1 Streptomyces sp. NPDC004609
CGCAGCCCCATCACCTACGAAGCCACACTCGAAGCACCACCAACTACGCTGGCATCAGCCGCATAACCCGTGTTCAGGATTCGGGGTCAAGGCCCGTCAGCCCGACGGCCGCGCTGCTGTTCGCGGACAGCCCGCAGCAGTACTTCGACCAGACCCAGCTGATGGACCGGATGACGGACCGTCAGCGCGAGGTCATCACCGACTACGAGACCCGGCGGGCCGAGGCCACCGAGCAACGGGCGCTGGCCGCGCGGAGCCTGGAGTCACTCGCCGAGTCGCAGGAGACCCTGCGCAACGGCAAGCAGCGGGTGCAGTCGAAGCTGGCCGAGGCGCGCTCCCTGCTGTCCCAGCTGACGGCGGAGAAGAAGGCCCGGCTCGCGGCGATCGAGCGCGAGAAGGAGGCCGAGGCCCGCCGCCGGGCCGAGGCCAAGGCCGAGCAGGAGGCCCGGGAGCGGCAGAAGGCGGAGGCCGAGCGCAAGCGCCTGGAGAAGCAGCGCGAGCAGAGCCGCCCGCCCGGGAGCGGCACAGGCGGCGGCTCCGGAACGGGTACGGGATCGGGCACCGGTACGGGCCAGGGGCAGGGGTCCGGCAGCTCCACCGCCAAGGCCGACAAGGTTCTCTCCTTCGCCCGCGCCCAGCTCGGCAAGCCGTACGTCTGGGGCGCGGCCGGGCCGAGCTCGTACGACTGCTCCGGGCTGACGCAGGCGGCCTGGAAGGCGGCCGGCGTGACTCTCCCGCGCACCACCTGGGACCAGGTGAAGACCGGCACCCGGGTGGCGGCCAAGGATCTGCGCCCCGGTGACCTGGTCTTCTTCTACAGCGACATCAGCCATGTCGGTGTCTACATCGGCGGCGGCAAGATGATCCACGCGCCGAAACCCGGCGCGGATGTCCGCGAGGAGTCGATCTACTACATGCCGACCCACAGCGGCGTGCGCCCCGCCTGACGGCGCCCGCGCCCGGACCGGCACGGCGGCGCTGCCGTACGACCGCGCTCCCGGGCGCCCGGCGTCCTCCGGCGCCCCGTGCCCGCCGGGCTGCCGGGCGTGGGCGAGCCCGGTCGCGCACGTCGCCGGGAAGCCGTCGCCCCCGCGGTCCGGCTCCCGGCGGGCTCGCCGCCGCGCGGGGTACACGGGCCGTTGGGCTCCCCGTACCGCCGGGCTCGTGGTCACGGGTTCACGGACGGCTGACGTCCGGATCCGGCGGGCGGCGGGTCCCGGTCCGGCACCATGGGCCCGGGTACGGCGGGCGGGTCCCGGTCCGGAGCGACAAGGCCCGGATCCGGCGGGCGGCGGGTCAGGTCCAGACCGTCGCGATGAAGATGTTCGCCATCGTGAGGCCGCCGACCGTGCCGAACAGGGCCTTGTCCACCGTCTCCTCGTCCCGCTTGACGTACACCAGGCCCAGGATCACCACCAGCACCGCCATCTTGACGCCGATCTTGATGTTGTTGACCGTCTGGTCGTCCGCCTGGTTCAGCCCGACCAGCGCCACCCCCGTGACCAGCATCGTCAGCGCGCCGTGGAGCATGCCCGGGGTGAAGCGGGCGGTGCGCTGCCCCATCGCCTTCATCTGGGTGAGGAAGCCGCCCAGCAGGGCCGCGATGCCGATGACGTGCAGGGCCACGAAGACATTGATGAGTACGTCCATGTGGCGGAGCCTAACCTCCCCATTTCGCCCCACTCAGGGCAGGTGGACCTCACCCGGCGCCCCACCCCGCACCTCACCCGGCGCCGCCCCACCCGGCGCCTCGGCCGTGGAGCCCGTGGCCCTCCCCGAACCGGAACCGGAACCCGAACCCGAACCGGAACCGACGTCGACCGAGGGGCCGCCCGGGGCATCGGCCGGGCCGCCGTCCGGCGTCCGCCGCGCCCGGCTCCCGCCGCCCCAGTCCTCCAGGCCCATCCGCAGCGTCAGCCACTCGAAGAGATACGGGACCTGCGCCTTCCACACCCAGGTCGAGTGCCCGCCCTTGATGGCCCGCATGTCCACCCTCGTCGGCGGCTCGGCCTCCGCCCTGAGCGCGAGGCCGGGCAGATAGCCGTCCGCGCCCTGCCCCACCGCCAGCAGGGAGACCCGGGGCGGGACCGCCGCCGACCGCAGGATGTTCAGTACGTCGTTCTCACGGCGCAGCTCCGGGTCCGCGCCGGTGAGCGAGGACTTCTCCGCGGCCGGATCGTTGTAGCCGGACAGGCTGACGGCGGCGGAGTAGCGGTCGGGGTGGGCGAGGGCCAGCTTGGCCGCGCCGTGCCCGCCCGACGAGTAGCCCGCGATGGCCCAGCCTCCAGGGGCGAGGGAGACGCGGAAGTTGTCGGCGACCATGTTGCGGACGTCGACGCTCAGCCAGCT
Source organism: Streptomyces sp. NPDC004609 (assembly GCF_042873655.1). Classification (NCBI taxonomy): domain Bacteria; kingdom Bacillati; phylum Actinomycetota; class Actinomycetes; order Kitasatosporales; family Streptomycetaceae; genus Streptomyces; species Streptomyces sp. NPDC004609. Next base: position 2,350 of record NZ_JBIALS010000006.1, read on the forward strand.
GTCCGCGTTGATCCTGCCCGGGATGTTCGCGTACCCGTGGTCCTCCGCGCCCAGCAGCATCGTGCGGGGCGCGACCAGGATGAACGGCGCGACCCTGCCCGACTCGATCAGCGGCTCGATCTGGTCGGGAGTCTTCAGCTTGGTGAACCAGTTCTTCGAGGATCCGGGGAAGCCCGGAAGCAGCTCAACGACGGGGAACTTCCGGTTCCGGTGGGCGGGGTGGCCGTACTGCGGCGGCAGCCAGACGTAGACCTCGCCCTCCACGCCCGAGAGCCCGCCCTTGAGATGGGTGCGGAGCATCTCACCGCCGGTCCCGGAGTCCGTCACCTTCTCGAAGTCCTGGCGCAGCGGCGGCATCGACGAGACGCGCCCGCCGCCGGTTCCGTCCGGCCCCAGGTCGGCGGCCCGTTCCACATGGCTCGACATGCCGAGAAGGTCGCTCCAACTGTCGTACAGGCCGTTGGAGTTGTTCACCATGACGAAGACCATCAGGACGGCCGCGGCCTGGGCGGAGACCACCATGAGCAGGCGGAACGCGCCCCGTACGAGCGCGGGTCCGCGCACCCGGCTCCACAGCAGGAGCGGAAGCAGCACGGTGATCACGACCAGCGCGATCGTGGTCGCGAAGAAGGTGTTCCCCGTCAGATTCATTACGTACGGCAAGAGGTGAACACTACGTGGACGGTTGCCCGGCGCTGTCCCGATCGGCCCACGCGACCGACCCGCACACACGCGAACACGGCCACGACGCCAACCACGGCCACGGCCATCGCGGCGGCCGCCACCACGACCACGGCACGGCCACGGCGACGACCGCGGCCATGGCCCCGGTCAGGAGTGCGCCCGCGCCGCGATCACGTCATGCACGGGAAGTACCGGACGGACGCTCCGAAGCGTCGGCCAATTCGTCCCGTCACACCAGCCGACGCGCCGTGGCCCACCTGGTCAGCTCATGACGGTTCGACAGCTGGAGCTTGCGCAGCACCGCGGACACATGGGACTCGACCGTCTTGACGGAGATGAAGAGCTGCTTGGCGATCTCCTTGTACGCGTATCCGCGGGCGATCAGGCGCAGTACTTCCCGCTCGCGCTGGGTGAGCCGGTCGAGATCCTCGTCGACCGGGGGCGCGTCCGTCGACGCGAAGGCGTCGAGCACGAAGCCCGCGAGCCGCGGCGAGAACACGGCGTCGCCGTCCTGCACCCGGAAGACGGAGTCCACCAGGTCCGTACCCGTGATCGTCTTGGTGACATAGCCCCGGGCGCCGCCCCGGATCACCCCGATCACATCCTCCGCCGCGTCCGACACCGACAGGGCGAGGAACCGCACGGGGTTCTCGGAGGCCGCCATCAGCGAGGCGCAGCGCCGCAGTACCTCGACCCCGCCGCCGCCGGGAAGGTGGACGTCCAGCAGCACGACCTCGGGACGGGTCGCCGTGATGACGGTGACCGCCTGGTCCACGTCGGCGGCCTCGCCGACGACCTCGACGCCGGTGAGGTCGGTCCGGCCGATCTCCGCCTGCACCCCCGTACGGAACATGCGGTGGTCGTCGACGAGCACGACCCGCACCCGCCGCCCGGCCGCGCCCTCCGTCTGTCCGGTCTGTTCGGCCGTCATCCGTCCTCCCTCTCCATCCTCAGCTCCACTTCCGTGCCCTCCCCGGGCGTCGAGGTGAGCCGCGCCGTCCCGCCGTTGCGCTGCATCCGTCCGATGATCGATTCCCTGACGCCCATCCTGTCGCGTGGCACGGAATCCGGATCGAAGCCCGGCCCCCGGTCCCGGACGGAGACGAAGACCGTACGGCCCTCGACCTCGGCGAAGACCTGGACCGCGCCTCCCCCGCCACCGTACTTGGCCGCGTTCACCATGGCCTCACGCGCGGCCTGCATACATGCGGCCATTTTCTCGTCGAGCGGGCAGTCGCCGACGACGACCACCTCCAGCGGCACGCCGTGCTGGTCCTCGACCTCGGCGGCGGCCTTCTTCACCGCCTCCGCGAGGGTGTCGGGTTCCTCGTCCTCCTCCTTGCCGGTTCCTTCCGGTTTGTACAGCCAGTTCCTCAGCTCGCGCTCCTGGGCGCGGGCGAGGCGGCGCACCTCCCCTGCGTCGTCCGCGTTCCGCTGGATCAGGGTGAGGGTGTGCAGGACGGAGTCGTGGACATGGGCGGCGACCTCGGCGCGCTCCTGGGCACGGATGCGCATCGTCCGCTCCTCGGTGAGGTCCTGGGTCATCCGTACGAGCCAGGGCCCGGCGAGCAGCGCGACCCCCGCGATGACGGCGATCGCGGCGGTGAGGACATTGCCGAGCTGGGCGGCGGAGCCGCGGACGACGATGAAGACCGCGAGTCCCATGCCGACCAGCGCCACCCCGGCGACGCCCCGGGCCAGCTGAAAGAGCCGCAGACGGCGGGTGTCGGCCTCGGTCCAGCTGGCACGCCGCGCGTTGTCCGCCTGGCGCCAGACCAGGATCACGCCCGCGCCGGTCAGCAGCATCGGCCAGACGTAGCGGTTGGCGCTGCTGGAGGTGTCGAGGTCGCCGATGAAGATCGCGCCGCCGAGGAGCAGCGCGAACATGGCGAACAGCTGGCCCTTGTCGGGCTTGCGGAGTCGTCGTCTGCCGTCGTCCGTGAGCTCGAAGAGGGAGCGCGGCTCGGCGGTCCGGCCCCCGACGCCGAGCGGGACGACGACCCAGAACACCGCGTACAGCAGGATGCCGAGGCCGTCCGTCATCACCAGCGCGAAGAAGACGAGACGCACCCAGATGACGGGCAGACCCAGATGACCGGCGAGCCCGCGCGCCACACCGCCGAGAAGCCGGCCGTCGGCACTGCGGTACAGCTTGCGCAGCGGTACGTCCTCGGCCGCGGGGGCGCGCGAGGATGCGGCGGAGCGTGGCATGGCGACGGGCATGACCCGATCGTCACACGGGATGACGGGTGCCGGGTATCAGGGTCGCCCCCCAATTGGATATCAGGGAAGCGCCAGGGTCACCTCGGGTGCCGTCGCGGGCGGGCGCCCGTCACCATGGGGGTATGACTCAGCACCATGGGGGTACGACTCGGCCGGCCTCCACCGAGACGCTGTGCGCTCCGGCCACCGGCGGCGGCCCGCGGCGCGCCGCGCCGTCGCCCGACGGCCCGCGCCGGGACACCGCGTACCGGGTCACCGCGTACCGGATCAGCGCCCGGCGGGTCACGGCCCCTCCCGTCATCGCTCACCGGGCCGGTCGCCCGCGGGTCGCGGTGCACCGGGCCGGCGCCCGCCGGGCGGTGTGCGCATGACCGGGCAGCCGACGGCTCCGTCCGGTACGGCCGAGGTGCACCCCGGCGGGCCCGGCGGCCCGCCGCTGCGCCGTGATCCCCGCCACAAGGCGCTGGCCGGTGTCTGCGGCGGGCTCGGCCGGCACTGCGACATCGACCCGGTGATCTTCCGGATCGTGATCGGGGTGCTCTCGGTGACCGGCGGTGTCGGCCTGATCTTCTACGGCTTCGCCTGGCTGCTGATCCCCGCGGAGGACGACGAGGAGAGCGAGATCCGGCGGCTGCTGTCAGGGCGGGTCGACGGCGCGGCGCTCACCGCGGTGTTCCTCGCGCTGATCGGCTGCGGGATCTTCCTGACGATGCTGAACAGCAGCGGAGCGCTCGCGTTCGCCGCTCTGCTGTCGCTCGCGGTCGCGGGCGGGAGCGTGTGGTCGCAGCGCCGCCGCGGCGCGCCTCCGGACGCCCCGCTGGACCCGGCGACGGCGCACGCGGTGGCCGACGCGCCGCCCGAGACGAAGGCCCCGCCCGCTCCGGACAGCCCGTCGTGGTGGCGGGATCCGATCGTCAAGGACGGTACGACGGGTCCGGTGCCGTCGGGATACCTGTGGGGTCCGGAGAACGCGGCGGACGAGAGCGCGGACAAGCCCTCGCCCTGGTACCGCAGCGGCGCCCCGCTCCGCCGGGAGCGGCCCCGCGGCCCGCGCGGGATCGGGAGCACGGTCTTCGGCCTCGCGGTCGTCGCGTGCTTCCTGGGCACCCGGCTGAGCTGGGACGGCAACCCGCTGGGCACGAGCCTGCAGATCGGGCTGGCCTGCGCGCTGGGTGTGTTCGGCGCCGGGATGACCGTCAGCTCGGTGCTGGGCCGCACGGGCATCGGTACGACCCTGTTGACGATGGTCACGGCCGTACTGCTGGCGGGCGCGGCCGGCCTCCCCAAGAGCATCAGCACCCAGTGGGTGGACGCCTCCTGGACACCGGCCACCGTCGCCGCCGTCGAGCCGCGGTACGACCTGGGCTCGGGCGTGGCGACCCTCGATCTGTCGGCGCTGAAGGTCCCGGCCGGGCAGACCGTCGCCACCCGCGCGGACGTCGGAGCGGGCCGGCTCAAGGTGGTCCTGCCGAAGGACACGCGGGTCACCCTGCTGGCCGAGACGGGCATCGGTGACATCCGGCTCCCCGGTGACACGCCGAACGACATCGACGTCGCCATCGGCCAGGAGCGGAAGCAGGTCCTGGCCGCGCCGAAGGGCGCGAAGCCCTCGGGCACGGTGACGCTGCATCTGGAAGTGGGCCTCGGACAGGTGGAGGTGTTCCGTGAGGCGTCCTGACCCTCTGACCCGGACCGGCGGACCGGCAGGTGAGCGCGGCGCCGCGAGCCGGCCGGGCGCGGACCCGGACGACCCGCGCCCCGGGCTCGTACACGGATTCAGGCCCGGCAAGGTGGTCGCCGGAGCGGCCGTGCTCACCGCGGCCCTGCTGTACGCGGGGGACGCGGCCGGTGCCTGGCGGATCCCCTGGTTCGTGGCCTTCCCGGTGGTCTTCGGCGGACTGTTCCTGGCCGCGGTGGTGAGCGTCGCCGACTACGGCATCCGCCGCCGCCGTTCGGCGATCCAGGCGTCGAGGGAGAGCATCGGCGCCCCGGCGAGCACCAGCGGCAGCCAGGCCATCAGATAGACGAGGTCGTTGCCGTAGTAGTACGGATCGGCCTGCCAGCTGACCGTCAGCCACAGGCTCAGGGAGATCAGCGCCCCGCCGAGCGCCGCGAACCGGGCCAGCAGGCCCACGATCGTGCCGACGCCGACGGCCACCTCGCCGAGGGCGATGGCATAGCCGAAGCCCTCCGGGTTCCTGAGCGCGAGATCGACCAGTTGGGGCACGGCGGAGCTGTCGCGCAGACCGCGCATCAGCGCGCCGATGGAGCCATCGCCGGTGGCCGCCAGGAACCGGCTGTCCGTGAGCTTGTCGATTCCGGCGTAGATGAAGGTCACGCCGAGGAAGAGGCGCAGCGGGAGCAGGGCGTACCGGCCCGCCCTCTCCCGCAGACCGGCGCCTTCCGGCTGCCCGCCGTCGACCGTGCCGTACCCGGTTGTGGTCCCGTATGTGTGTGTCATCGCTGGTTCCGCCTTCGGTGGACGCGTCCGACCCGTCAACTGACGATACGTACGACATCGCAGCCCCGCTCATCTGACCCCGACGCGATCCGCCGAAACGGTCTCACGGCCGGTCCTGAGCCCCGGAAGTGTCCTCGCACCACTGCCGCCACAGGGGCTGATAGCTGATCCAGGCGACCAGATCGGTGCCGAGCTGCTCCCTGGTCGCCACCGCGTCACGGTGCCCGATCGGTACCGGATTGCCCGCCGCGCCCGCCGCCAGCTGCACCTGTGCGCAGCGCTCCATCGAGATGAACCACCAGGCCGCCGCGTCGACCGAGTCCCCGACGGTCAGCAGACCGTGATTGCGCAGGACGACCGCTTTGTACGCCCCGAGGGCCACCGCGATCCGCCGCCCCTCCTCCTCGTCGACGGCCACCCCGGTGTACGCGTCGACCAGCGCGTGGTCCTCGTAGAACGCGCACGCCTCCTGGGTGATCGGTTCGATCAGCTGCCCCAGCGCGGCGAGCGCCCGCCCGTGGACCGAGTGCGTGTGCGCAACGGCGACGACCTCGGGCCGCGCCCGGTGGACCTGGGCGTGCACGGCGAAGGCGGCCTGGTTGATGTGGTGAAGCCCGGAGAGGACCTGGCCCTGCTCATTGACGAGGACAAGGTCGGCGGCGGTGAGCCGGGCGAAGGGGACGCCGAAGGGGTTCACCCAGAAACAGCCCGCGAACTCGGGGTCCCGCGCGGTGATGTGACCGGACACCCCGTCCTCGTATCCCAGCCGCCCGAAGATCCGCAGCGCCCCGGCGAGCCGCTCCTTGCGGTGCGCGCGCTCGTCGTCCGGGGACTCGTGCACGGCCGGAAGGGCGAATCGCAGCTGGTCGACCGGTACCGGGAGGGGGGCTGGCGTCTGCGTCATGCGCGGAAGGTAGCGCGCGTCGGTGCAGGTGAACAGAGACGTGCGGGATCAATCGGCCCGGGGGCGGCGACGGTTCACGGCGGTGAGGTCGATGTCGATGTCGAAGGGGGCGGTGAGCTTGAGACGGTCGCGGTGGATGCCGTTGGGGGTGTACGACTCGGTGGAGGGGTCCAGCTCGTAGACGTACACGATCGGCAGGCCGTTGTTCTCCTCCACCCGCCAGAAGTGGGGGACTCCGGCGGCGGCGTACTTCCGGGGCAGCACCTCGCGGTCCCGCGCCTCCGAGTCCGGGGAGACGATCTCGACGGCGAGGACGACGCCCTCGGGCGCGTACCAGGTCTGGTCGGGTCCGGTGTCGGCCTCGGCCTTGTACACGAGGATGTCGGGCTCCGGGCGGTTCTTGAGATCCAGCTTGATCGTCATCTCACGGTCGACGTCGAGATGATCGGGCATCTGCCCCAGGAGGCTGCTCTCCAGCAGGTACATCATCCGTCCGTGGAACTTGCGTTGCGGACTCACGAAGACGAGGCTCCCGTCGATCAGCTCCGTGTGCGGAGGAAGGTCCGGAAGCCGGTCGAGGTCGTCCGCCGTCCAGCCGCCCGGGGGCGGAACCGGATAGTCGCGGAACCGCTCATCCAGTTCGTACTCGGGTGCGGCGCTCATGATTGCTCCCATGCGACGCGTCTCGCGTCCCAGGCCAGCGTATCGAGCCGGTACGACAATGCCGTCGCTCAATCGAGTGAGCGACGGCATGACGTTGACGCTGCGGGCGCCCCGCGTGGGGCTACTCCCACTCGATCGTGCCCGGCGGCTTGCTGGTCACGTCCAGGACCACGCGGTTCACATCGGCGACCTCGTTGGTGATCCGGGTGGAGATCTTCGCGAGCACGTCGTACGGCATACGCGTCCAGTCCGCCGTCATCGCGTCCTCGGAGGAGACGGGACGGAGCACGATCGGGTGGCCGTACGTCCGGCCGTCACCCTGGACGCCGACGCTGCGGACATCCGCGAGCAGGACCACCGGGCACTGCCAGATGTCACGGTCGAGACCGGCGGCCGTCAGCTCCTCCCGGGCGATGGCGTCGGCCTCGCGCAGCAGGTCCAGCCGCTCGCGCGTGATGTCACCGACGATACGGATACCGAGGCCGGGGCCCGGGAAGGGCTGGCGCTGGACGATCTCCTCCGGCAGGCCCAGCTCCTGGCCGACCATCCGGACCTCGTCCTTGAACAGCTTGCGCAGCGGCTCGACGAGCTGGAACTCCAGGTCCTCGGGGAGCCCGCCCACATTGTGGTGGGACTTGATGTTCGCGGTGCCGGTGCCGCCGCCGGACTCGACGACGTCCGGGTAGAGCGTGCCCTGGACGAGGAAGGCGACCTCCTCGCCGTCGGCCGCGCCCTCCGCGACGATCTCGGCCTGCGCCTGCTCGAAGACGCGGATGAACTCCCGGCCGATGATCTTCCGCTTCTCCTCGGGGTCGGAGACTCCGGCCAGGGCGGTGAGGAACCGCTCCTCGGCGTCGACGACCTTCAGCTGGACGCCCGTGGCCGCGACGAAGTCCTTCTCGACCTGCTCGGTCTCGCCCTTGCGCATCAGCCCGTGGTCGACGTACACACAGGTCAGCTGGGAGCCGATGGCCTTCTGGACGAGCGCGGCGGCCACGGCGGAGTCGACGCCTCCGGAGAGTCCGCAGATCGCGCGCCTGGTGCCGACCTGCTCGCGGATGGCCGCGACCTGCTCCTCGATGACGTTCCCCGTGGTCCAGTTCGGCTCGATGCCGGCGCCCCGGTAGAGGAAGTGCTCCAGGACCTGCTGGCCGTAGGTGGAGTGCATCACCTCGGGGTGGTGCTGTACGCCGTACAGCTTCTTCTCGTCGTTCTCGAAGGCCGCGACCGGCACGACGTCGGTGGACGCGGTGACGGTGAAGCCCTCGGGCGCGGCGGAGCAGGCGTCGCCGTGCGACATCCAGACGGGCTGCTCGGCCGGGGTGCCCTCGAAGAGCGTGGAGCCCGTCTTGGAGACGTGGAGCGCGGTACGCCCGTACTCCCGCGCACCCGTGTTGTCGACCGTGCCGCCGAGTGCCGTCGCCATCAGCTGGAAGCCGTAGCACATGCCGAAGACGGGCACCCCGGCCTCGAAGATCTCCCGGTCCAGGCGGGGCGCGCCCTCCGCGTAGACGGAGGAGGGACCGCCGGAGAGGATGATCGCCCGCGGGTTCCTGGCCAGCATCTCGGCCACGGGCATCGAGGACGGAACGATCTCGCTGTAGACCCGGGCCTCACGGACGCGGCGGGCGATGAGCTGGGCGTACTGCGCGCCGAAGTCGACAACGAGGACGACGTCCGGGGTGTCCGGCGTGGTGTTGTCGGGCGCGGCAGCGGGGGACGCTGATGACACTGGCGGCCTTCCGGCGGGATGGGGCGGGGGTCGGTCTTTCCGATTCTACTTGGGGGCGCGGGGTGACCTCTCCGTGCAGGCGTGACTTCTCCGTGCAGGCGTGACTTCTCCGTGCAGGCGTGACTTCTCCGAGTACGGGAGGGCCGCGGGCCCGGTGCGGGTCCGCGGGCGGTGCCGGCCGGGGGTGTCTCACGATCCGGGTCCCGCTTTGTCCGCCGGGCGGCCACGGGGCCATACTGTCCGCATGCGTCAGCAGCTCAGCTCCGTCTTTATCTATGGCACCCGGCCCGTCCGGCTGCCATGGTCGTGCTGCTTGAGCCACTGACAAGCGACTTCCACAGGCGCCCCGGGCCGACAAGGCCCGGGGCGCTCTGCCGTTTCCGGACCCTGTGCCCGGGGGCCACCCGAGTACCCGACTACGAGGAGCCACCCGATGCCCATGAACACGAGCACGAGCACGAGCGTGAACCCGAGCACCAGCACGACCCCGATCCCGAGCGCGAATGCAGGTGCGGACACGGTGATCGATGTGAGGAGCGCGACGCCCGGGAGGAACCCGAGGCCGGCCGCCGCGGACACCGGCGCCCGTACCGAGGAGGCGGCCGATGTGATCGCCTCCGCCCGTGAGCGGATCGACGCGCTCGACGACCGGATCATCGGTCTCGTACAGGAGCGGATGGCGATCTCCGCGGTCGTCCAGGAGGCCCGGATCTCCTCCGGTGGCCGCCGGGTCAGCCTCTCCCGCGAGATGGAGGTCCTCGGCCACTACCGCGACGCGCTCGGAAAGCCGGGCACCTCGCTGGCCATGACGCTGCTGGAGCTGTGCAGGGGCCGGATCTGAGGCCCCGCGGCACCCCGGGGCCGCAACTGAGTTCGGGTCCGCTCTCACCCGTACGGAGCGTGACCGCGGGCGACGGGGCTTCGTTGGTCCCGATGTCCGTGCCAGCCAGGGGCGGCCCCGCAGGAAAACCACGCGTGGCTTCGCTGGAGCGTGTGACGTACCCGGGTACTCCCCGGGTACGTCGTGGGACCTCGCCCCAGCGCACGTGACCGGTCGGCAGGGGACAGCAGCCCGGTCACCCAGGCGGTCGGTTCCGGGGACGCCCGGAACCGGCCGCAATCCGTCCCCAACGGTTGCGCAAGCCGCGACTCGTCCAGGACGATGCAAAACCAGCGCATCCCCCCACTGCGCGCCCCCCGAGCGCTCCCACACGCCGGGCCGACCGACCCCTCCCCACGCGGCGCAACCCCCCGGCGCCGCGTCTCGGCACCGACGCTGCCCTGACGTCGGTGCTGACCGCCAAGGGCCCCGCGGCACACATCCCGCGGGGCCCTTGCCTTGCGCCCCGGCGCCCACGACGCCGGTACCGGCGGGCGCCCGGCACGGGTTGCCGCACACCTCAGCGAGGTCTCACCAGCTCCCCGTGACCGATGCCACATAAGGTTTTTGTGAAGCCGAGTGCAACCGTTTTGGCCATCCGGGGGTCATTCATGGCGTACCAACGGCCACATCCGTACATCCGAGTCACGGAGTGGCCCGCTCGATGCAGGTGCCGCGTGATGTGGTGCCCCTGGATTCACCGAGGTCTGAATGAAGCTCCGCCGCGCTGTGGCCGCCGCCGCCGCGACCGCAGTCATGGCTCCGGCCGTCCTCCTGGCCGCGCCGGCCGCGTATGCGACGGAGGCCGGCCCGTCGGCATCGCCGTCGCCGGACGGGTCCTCGCCCGCTGAGGAGCCCGGCGGAACGGAGAAGACCCCGGGTCAGGACCAGAAGCAGGACCAGGACCAGGGTCAGCAGGACAAGACCGGGGAGTCCAAGGCCGGCGAGTCGGGCAGCGACACGCCCGGGACGTCGAAGGACGGGGCGAAGGACGGCAAGGACGCCCCCGCCGGCGGCAAGGACGGCGCGGTAACGGCACCCGGCAAGGAGGACTCCCCCGCCGAAGGCGAGGAGGAGTTCCAGGAGTGCGCCACGGACTCCGACACCGAGGAGATCGTCACCGGGCTGCGCGGGCTGCCCACGAAGGTCGTGGCCGGATCGGGCTGGGTCGACTTCACCTACCGCGTGACCAACGAGTCCGAGAAGACCCTGGACTCCGTCGACGCCTATCTGGATCTCGGCGTCTTCACCGAGAAGGGTGAGGACGTCGCCGACCTCCTCACCTTCCAGTGGTGGTACGACGGCGCCTGGGAGGACATCGACCCCACGGATGACGCCTACATCGGTTCGCCCGAGCAGATCGAGCCGGGCGAGTACGCCGAGGCCAAGATGCGGCTGAAGGTGGACCGGAAGGCACCTGCGGCGTTCGCGGTGCTCATCACCTCCGGGGTGCACGTCACCACCGAGGGCGACTGCCTGTACACCGCGGACACGGAGTTCGAGTTCGAGATCCTCGCGGCGGGCAGCAAGCCCGGCAAGGTCGACGACGCGAAGGGCAAGCCGGGCAAGGGCAAGGACAAGCCCACCACCAAGACCGAACCGCAGGGCGGCCGGAAGGACATGCCCGTCACCGGCAACCTCGCCGCGACCGGTTCCAGTGACGTCCTGCCCACCCTCGGGATCATCGGCGGGATCGCCGTCGTCGCGGGTGCCGGTGTCGTCTTCGCCGTGAAGCGCCGCCGCTCGGACTCCGTCGCGTAGACGGGGGACGGCGCAGGACCGCGCCCGCCGGTTCCCGCGCCGGAGCAGGACCCACGACCGCCCCCGGCGGTCCACAAGAACACAGAGAGGCCGCTGCACTCGGAGGGGGGTGCAGCGGCCTCTCTGTCATGTCGTCCGGTCGTCGTTCAGGTCCGTCGTTTCGTCCGGTCGTTCAGGCCGCCCCATCCTCCGGTCGTTCCGGCCGCTCGGACGACACGACCGCCGTGAGACCACCGGGGACGGCCCGGTCGCCGTGGACGGTCAGGAGCGTTCACCGGGAAACGTGGGCATCCCCAGGAAGGGCAGCCGCAGCGCGCCGAACGCGTCCTCGGGCACCGCCGGGGACTTCGGGGCGACCGGAGCCGTCCGCCGGTACGGCTCCCCCTGCGCCGGACGGGGATCGGGCTCACCGCGGTTCGGCCACAGGGACATCGCCCGCTCCGCCTGAGCGGTGATCGTCAGGGACGGGTTGACCCCCGGATTCGCGCTGACGGCCGCGCCGTCCACGACCGAGATGCCCGGGTGGCCGAACAGCCGGTGGTACGGGTCGATCACACCGGACCCGGCGCTCGCCCCGATGGGGCAGCCGCCCAGGAAGTGTGCCGTGAGCGGGGTGCCCATCAGCTCGCCGACATTGGATCCGGCGAATCCGTTGATCTCCTCCGCGAGGAGGGACGCGGCTCGGGTGGCGGCCTCGATCTGGTTCGGGTTGGGAGCGCCGTGGCCCTGCCGGGCGGTGAGCAGCCCTTTGCCGGGGCCGCGCGGTCTGCGGTAGGTCGTCAGGGAGTTGTCCAGCGACTGCATGACCAGACCGATGATGGTCCGCTCCGACCAGCGCCGGTTGGACAGGGAGCGCGCGGCGAGCAGCGGGTGCCGGGCCATCGCGCCGAGCCAGCCGGCCACCCGGCCCCGGGGGCGGTAGGGGACCTGGAGGATCGTCAGCCCGCCCATGGCGTTGGATCCCCTCCCGTAACGGACCGGCTCGATATGGGTGTCGGCGTCGGGGTGGATGGAGGACGTGATCGCGACACCGCGCGTGAAGTCGACCCGGTCCGCGCCGTGGCGCTTGCGGTAGCGGCGGTCGTCGGTCTGCGCACCCACCAGGGCCTCGGAGTTCGTACGGGTCAGCTCGCCGAGCCGGGCCGGGATCCGGGGCAGCAGACCGGTGTCCCTCATCCGGTGGAGCAGGGTCTGGGTGCCGTACGTACCGGCCGCGAGGACGACCCGGCGGGCCGTGAACGTACGTCCCCTGCCCTTCCGTCTGTTGTCGCTGGGCAGGGTTGTGACGGCGTAGCCGCCCCGGCCGTCGTCGGTGAGGGTGACGGCCGTGGTCATCGGGTGGACGACGGCGCCCGCCCGCTCGGCGAGATGGAGGTAGTTCTCGTTCAGGGTGTTCTTCGCGCCGTGGCGGCAGCCGGTCATGCACTCGCCGCACTCGGTGCACGCCCGGCGGGAGGGCCCCGCTCCGCCGAAGTACGGGTCGGGCGTCTCCGTACCCGGTGCGGCCCGGGAACTGCCGTCGCCGTCCCGGCCGTCGCCGAAGTACACCCCCACCGGCGCCATGTGGAAGGTGTCGCCGATGCCCATCGCCTCGGCGGTCGCCTTCAGATGGACGTCGGACGGCGTCATGGTCGGGTTGAGCCGGACGCCGAGCATCCGCCGCGCCTGGTCGTAGTACGGCTTCAGCTCGTCCTGCCAGTCGGTGATGTCCTTCCACTGCGGATCCCGGAAGAACGCCTCCGGCGGTACGTAGAGTGTGTTGGCGTAGTTCAGCGAGCCGCCGCCCACCCCGGCTCCCGCCAGCACCATGACCTTGCCGAGGAGATGGATGCGCTGGATGCCGTAGAGCCCGAGCGCGGGGGCCCAGAGGAAGTTCCGCAGGTCCCAGGAGTTCCTGGGCAGCGTTTCGCGGGTGAAACGGCGGCCGGCCTCCAGGACACCGACCCGGTAGCCCTTCTCCGTGAGTCTCAGCGCCGAGACCGCACCGCCGAACCCGGAGCCGACGACGATCACGTCGTAGTCGTAGTTGTACTCGTGGTTGTGGTTCTGGCCGTGGCCGTACTCGTGGTCAGGGGCGGCGTCGGCGGAGGCGGCCGTGACGGGGGCGGGGTCGGTGCCGGGGTCGTACACTTCGTCGCCTCCGGACGGATCCTCCGGGCGTTCGCGGGCAGGGGGTATCTGCGGCATGGCTCTCCTCCGTACGGGAAACGGCCGGTCAGCGCAGGCGCAGCGCCTTCATCACCCTCAGCGAACGGTTCATCAGCTCCGCGTACGCCCCGTCGTCCATCCCGAACGACGGTGCCAGCGGCATCAGCCGCTGCTGGGCCACCGTCTGCGCCTCGGTGTACTTGAGAATCCCCTCCGAGCCGTGCCGCCTGCCGAGGCCGGAGTCCTTCATCCCGCCCATCGGGGACCGCACACTGCCGTACGCGGAGGCGTACCCCTCGTTGATGTTGACCGTGCCCGTGCGCAGCCGCGCGGCGATCTCGTGGCCGCGCCGGCCGTCACGCGTCCAGACGCTGGAGTTCAGTCCGTACGGGGTGGCGTTGGCCAGCTCGACGGCCTCGTCCTCGTCCGTGAAGCGGTAGACGGAGACGACCGGCCCGAAGGTCTCCTCCGTGCAGACGGCCATCGGCGGCTCGACGCCGTCGAGGATGGTCGGCTCGTAGAACAGGGGGCCGATGTCGGGGCGGGCCACACCGCCCGCGACGAGCGTCGCGCCCTTCGCGACGGCCTCGTCGACATGGCGGGTGACGGTCTCCAGCTGGCGCTCGCCGGCGAGGGAGCCCATATCCGCTCCGTACGACAGCGAGCCGCCGAGGCGCATCGCCTTCGTACGCTCGGCGAACCGCTCCACGAACCGGTCGGCGACCGACGCGTGGACGTACAGCCGCTCGACGGAGACGCAGAGCTGACCGGCGGAGGAGAAGCAGGCGCGGACGGCTCCGGCGGCGGCCTCGTCGAGGTCGGCGTCGTGCAGGACGAGCATGGCGTTCTTGCCGCCGAGTTCGAGGGAGACGCCGACCAGCCGGGCCGCCGCGCCCCGGGCGACTTCTCGGCCGGTGCGGGTGGAGCCGGTGAAGGAGACGTAGTCGGCGTGCCTGACGACCTCGGGGCCGACGACCGGGCCCTCGCCGAGGACGATCTGGAAGACGGCCTCGGGCAGACCGGCCTCGATGAGCAGATCACGGGCCCACAGGGCGGTCAGCGCGGTCTCGGTGTCGGGCTTCATCACGACCGCGTTGCCGGACACGAACGCGGGCAGCGCATCGCCGACGGACAGTTCAAGCGGGTAGTTCCAGGGCGCTATCTGGCCGACGATTCCGCGTGGATGGCGCAGTTCGGTGGTCTTGGTGAGGACCGGGATCACGCCCGTGTGCCGCCGGGGGCGCAGATACGCGCCCGCCCTGCGGCCGTAGTGCCGGGCGGCCACGGCGACGGCCTGGACCTCCTCGTGGGCGTGGAGGCGGGCCTTGCCGGTCTCCAGCTGGATGAGGTCGAGGACCTCGGCCTGGCGCTCCAGAAGGAGATCGTGGAAGCGCAGGAGGACGGCGGCGCGGGTGCGGACCGGTGTCGCGGCCCAGACGGGCTGCGCGGCGCGGGCGCGGGCGTACGCCTCGGCGACGTCCTCGGGTGTGGACTCGGGCAGGTCCGCCAGCTTCTTCCCGGTGAAGGGGGTGTGGTTGGCGGTACGGCCGGATCCGGCGACCCCCCGGGTGAGCTGGGCGACCACCTCCGGCGTGACCACGTCGGCGGCGGTCCGCGCGCCCGCCGGCGAGGGGGCGGCCGGATTGGTGCGGGGGCGCCCGGCCGTGGCGGCCCGCGCGTCCGCCGGGGCGACCGCGAGGGCGACCGCCGGGGATTCCGTGAGGGCGACCGCCGGGGATTCCGCCGGGGAAACCTCCTGGGAGTCCGCCGGTGCGGCCGACGAGGGGATCCCCGACCGGGCCGCCGGCGGGGCCGCCCGGTCGGTGGAGCCCGGGGAGCCGGCGGAGCCGGGGGAATCCGTCGAGCCGGTCGAGTCCGTCGCGTCCTTCATGGGGCCGAGGGTATGCCGGGTTCGCCGCTTTGGGTACCCGCCGGTAACAGCTTTCGACCACACCGCGCCATCACGCCAGCGTTCGCTGGCACATAAGCCCTGATCAGGGGCTCCTCGGGTGGTACGACGGCTACAGACCCTCGATCTTCAGATGTCCGACGACCTGGTCGAACAGTTTGTCGCCCTCCTCGGCGGCCCAGCCCTCGGCCGGCCCGGCGACCCGGAGCCGCCAGTAGACCTCGCTCCCGCCCGAACCGGTCGCCACGATGCGCTCCTGCCAGCGGAAGCGGACCTCGTTCTTGTCGACCGACGAGTAGCTGTACGGCACGTAGTCGACGACCGTGTCGAACGCGTCCTTGCCCTGGTGCTTCGTCCCCGAGACCGTCACCTTCTGGCCCTGGATCTCCCGGCGGTCCTTGCCGCCGTCGCGGTAGTGCTGCCGCCATGCCTCCTTCGTGGGCGGGATCTCCTTGTCCACGTCCGCCCGCACGACCCGCTCCAGATAGATCTGGAAGACACCGCTGGGGTCCGTGTAGGTGACGCTGGTGTCTCTGTCGTCCTGGGCCCGCCGGTAGTCGGAGGGAACGGCGACGTTCGCGGAGACCACCTCGCGGTCGTTGCGGACCTCCCAGCCCCCGGGGAGCCCGTCGCCGCCGCCGAACGGGTCGGCGACGATCACTCCGGCGCCGATCGCGACCGCCAGCAGCCCGCCGAGAATCCCGTACTGCGCGGGCCTGTTCCGGTGGAGGACCGGCGGGACCCAGCGGCTACCCCCTCCGGCCCCGGTGCCGGTGAAGGCCCGCGTCGGGTCGGGCACCGGCTGCGGCGGACGGGCCACGGCCTCCAGTGTCTGCCGGATCTCCCCCGCGTCCGGCCGCATCCCGGGATCCTTGCGCAGCAGCCGCATCACCAGCGTGCCGAACGCGCCCGAGCCGCGCGCGGGCATCTGCGGTTCCGCGGAGACCACGGCCTGGAGGGTCGCCGGACTGTTGGAGCGCCGGTACGGGGACATGCCCTCGACCGCCGCGTACAGCACCACACCGAGCGACCACAGGTCGGACTCCGGGCCGGGGCGCTGCCCCAGTACTCTCTCCGGCGCGACGAATTCGGGCGAGCCGACGAAGGCGCCCGTCTCGGTGAGCCCCTGCTCGCCCTCGACCTGCGCGATACCGAAGTCGGTGAGGACGACCCGGTCCCCGCGCCCCAGCAGGACGTTGTCGGGTTTGACGTCCCGGTGCAGCACCCCGGCCTCGTGGGCCGCGGTGAGCGCGCCGAGTACCGCGAGCCCGATCCTGGCCGCCTCGCGGACATCGAGCGTGCCGTCCTGGAGCCGGGCGGCCAGCGACGGCCCCCGCACCAGCTCCATCACGATCCACGGCTTGGCGTCCTCGATCACCACATCGTGCATGGTGACGACACACGGGTGCTCGATCCGGGCGGCGGCGCGCGCCTCGCGCTGCATGCGCAGATAGACCTTGTCCCGCTCGGACTCGTTCAGATGGTCGGGAACACGCGGCTCCTTGACGGCGACCTCCCGGTCCACCACCTCGTCGTGCGCCCGCCAGACCGTGCCCATGCCGCCGTGCCCGAGGCGGCCCACCAGGCGGTAGCGCCCGCCGATCAGGCGGCCGGAATCGGGCCCCCGCCCGCCGGGAGCCGGCGCGTGCGCGGGCGGATGACCGGGCGCGGCATTCGGGGACGCGGACGTCTGCCCGGGCAGGTAGGGCGACGCCGACGGCTGCGGGGAGGCGGACGCCGCGGCGGGAGGAAAGCCGGGAGCGGGCGCCGGATACCGAGTGCCCCGGGTAGGTGTCTGAGGGGCGTTCGGGGGCCTGAGCTCGTAGCTTGTGGGCTCGTTGGCCCGTCCTCCGTCGTTCGTCATGCCCTCATCCTGGCCAGACAGGAGCGCCTGATGCCACCGGCGACCGGAAGCGGATGCAGAGCCGTGACACGGGAAACACCAGGAAGGGCCCGTCGGCCCGACCGGAAGACGCGGACGAGGTTCCGACCGTGCGGCGATATGAATCGGCCATCTCCGTACACCTGGACGCCGCGCACGGGCGGGCGGGGCCTTCGGGCCGCCGAACGTGCCGGGCGGGCGGGGACCGCCGTGGCGCGGGCGTGGCAGGGGGCCGTCGGTGCGCCTGCACCCGGCGCCGTACGGGGCCGTGCGGGGCGAGTGCGCGATCGGCCGGGTCCGGCGGACCGGGCCGGTACGGGGCCGGGAGCGCCCGGGGCCGACGGCGGGCCCGCGGCCGGGTGGACGTGCCCGGCCGGGTCAGCCCGCCGTCCGGTAGGTGCCGACGGCCTGCTCGTACGCCCGCGTGACCTCGTCGCGCCGGTCGCCGGGGCCGATCACCTGGATCACGTGGTACCGGCCGCCGATGGCCAGCGCGCGATTGCGGACGTACACCTCGCGGTCGCTGCTGTCCCGCCAGGTGAACTCGCCCTCGGCCATGACCTGCCGTCCGACCTCGATCCGGCGCAGCCCGGTCGACGTGGCCCAGGAGGAGTCGCGGAACGGCTGGAGTTCCCGCTCGCGGTCGCGCTGGTAGACCAGCGGGTCCTCCCCCGCCGACCGCACGCTGTCCCGGCCGGGTACGACGATCAGGGTGAAGTCGCCGTCGCTGTAGCGCACTTGACCGGTGTCGTTGATCGGGCGGCGCTGCCAGGACTCGTCGACGGCGATACGGAAGCCCTCGGGGTCGCTGCGCAGGGCGAAGCCGTCCGGGAGGTCTCCGGCGGCGGGGGCGGAGGTCTGGGGCGCCTGGGAGCCGGGGCTCCTGCTCGACTGCCCCGAGGCCGGGCCCGTACGCACCGGTTCCGGGACCTGGCCGCCGGAAGCCGTGGGACGCGGGCTGCCGCTGCCCCGCGGTGCGGTGCCGTCCTGCTCGCCGGCCTTCGGCATGAACAGCACGGCGTACGCGACGGCCGCGGCCATCAGCAGCAGGACCACCACCAGCAGCACGCGCCCGAGGGACCTCGGGCCGCGCTCCCGCCTGGCCTTCCTGTGGCGATGCCGGCCGTGGACGACCTCGGCCGAGCCGGAGCGCCGTCGGCGCACCAGCTCGCCCCGGCGGCGTACGACGGGGAGCCTGCTGCCGTCCACCGCGCCGGCCGGAAGCGGCACCACGTCCATCCCGGCCTCGGGCTCGGGCGCGGACCGCACCAGGGAGCGCAGCCAGCCGCGCAGCTCCTCGAAGTCCGGGCGCTCGGTGGGGTCCTGGCGCAGCAGCGATTCGACGACCGGGCGCAGAGGGCCGCACTCCTCGGCGAACGCGGGCGGCTCGGCGCAGACGAGCTGGACCAGCTCGGCGGCGCTCTCCTCCGGGTAGGGCGCGTGGCCCTGCACCGAGCGGTAGAGCAGCGCGCCGAGGGCCCAGAGATCGGTGGCGGGGCCGACGGGCGCCGCCAACTGCCAGTTCTCATGGACCGGTCCGGCCTGCTCGGGGGCCCAGCGCTCGGTCACCGCCCCGACGACGGCGATCCGGGCCTGGCGGGCCCGCTCGGCGGCGAGCGGAGTGGCGGGTCCCCGGTACACGGGGGCCTCGGCGGGGCCGACGGCCTCGTCCCACCGGGCGGCGGGGGGCTGCGCGACGGCCGGAACCGGCTGTCGCTGGGAGTCCGCCCGCAGGGCCTCGCGCCCTGCGCCTCCACGGTTCCAGCTCCCGGGCGCGGGCGCGGCGGACTCACGCGGTCCGGTCGTCCGGGGCGGTGCGGTGCTCCGGTCCCGGTACGGGTCACCGGAGCCGCCGGGCCCGGAGCCGCCGCCGCGGGCCGCGGGAAGAGCGGGACCGCGGCCACTGCCGGGGGACGCGCCACGGGTCCGGCCGTGGCCGGGCTGCCCGCCCGCGGGCGGGTACCCGGAGGACGCGGCGGTGCGAGGCGCCTCGGCGTGGGGAGCGTCGGTGCGAGGAGCGTTGGCCCGGGGCGCGTCGGCGTGGGGCGTGCGGGCGCCGGAGGGGTCGGCGGAGGGGTGGCCGGGCCCGCTCCCGGAGGGAGTGCCGCCGGGCGGGAGGGCCTGGCGGACGCCGTAGGGGTCGTTGTCCCGGTGGGGGTTCCGAGGCTGGGCGGCCGGGAGGAAGCCGCCTCCCGCCGGAAGCGGAGGAGGGCCGTCCTGCCCGGGCAGCGGGCCATCGTGCCAGGCCCCGGCGAGCCGGGTGCGCCCCGGGCCGCCGGCCCCGTACTCGTCCTCGAACCCGTCCGGGTCGTCGTCGTCCCGCCCGCTGCCCCCGCCCTCCCCGTACGGGCGGTCGTCCCCGCGGCCGACGGCGTACGGGGGTTGGCCGCCCTCGCCGGGCTTCCTCGCCCACCAGTCCGGGTCGTGGCCCGACTGCACCGGGCGGCCGTCCTGCCGCCCGCCCTGCCGCCGGTCCTCGCTGATGCGGGCAGCGGCCCGTGCGCCCGCGCGGTACGCCGCGATGGCGCCCGCCCTGGCGGCCCGTACATCCGGCGCACCGGCGCCCGTGACGGCGTTCGGGTCCGGATGCGCCGGGTGGTCGGGCCCGCCTCCCCGGCCCGGGTGATCCGGGCGGTCGGGGTGGCCGGGGTGGCCGGGGTGGTACGCCTGCTGTGCGCGGGGGCCCCCGGAGGGCGGGCCGTCCCCGTCCTCGCCTAGCGCGCCCGGGTCGTCGTACTCGCCCTCGCCGTACTCCTCGTGTTCGCCGTGGTCGCCGGAGTCCCCGTAGGCCGTGGCGTCGCCCTGCTCGTCGAAGTCGCCGTGCTCCCCGAACTCACCGTGGTGCTCCTGCGGCTCGGGCACGGGGGCGTACCCGCACAGGGCCTCCTCCGCCGCGCCGGACGCGAGGCCGGTGAGCACGACCCGCCCGTCGTCACAGACGAGGACGGTCCGGGCGGTGATGTTCCGGTGGGTCCAGCCGTAGGTGTGCAGGGCACGCAGGGCGGTCAGCACATCGGAGGCGACCTCGGCCGCCCGGTAGGGGCTGAGCGGCTTCTCCGCGAGGAGCGCGGCGAGCGGCCGTCCGGCGACCCGCTCGCTCACTATCCACAGCGAGCCCTCCTCCGCGAACACGTCGAAGACCTGGTCCAGGCGCGGATGGTCGGGCACCTGCGCGGCGGCCTGGGCCGCCTCGACGGCCCGCAGCACGGCGGGGTCCGTGGGCCTCAGCGGCGCGCCGGCCTGGCCCCGGCGGGGCGTCCCGTACCCGGCCGGACCGTCGGCTTCGACGACCTCGGCCTCGACGATCTCCGGCAACGGCACCTGCCGGACGAGGACTTCCTGTCCACTGTAGGTGTCAAACGCACGCGTCTCGGCGAATTCGTACGCCTCGGACGGGGGCAGCGGCAGACGATAGCGGTCGGCCAGCACCCTTCCCGTGTAGTCGTCCATGTCCCGCCTCCCCTCGTGCGGCGTGCAGGTGTCGTCGGCCGTGGCGGCCGTGCCCGGGCCGACCGCCTCCGCGGCGGGCCACCGCGCGCACCCCGAGCGTCAGCACGCGCCGTTGCGTGGCAACTCCGGTCACTCGGCGGCCTTTTACGGCTGCGTACCGTCCGCGACCTCTCACGATACGTGTCCCTGGTCACTCCTTGGGCTTGAATGTGCCGAACGCCGTCTTGCGCAGCGTTTTGCACTCCTCCTCGTCCCACTCACTCGCTTTGCAACTGATCATGATCGAGTAGCCGCGCTTGTCGTCCACCTTGAAGCCACGGTTGAGGACACGCATCCGCTCGCCGCCGTGCTTGCGCTCGAACTGCCAGTCGGCGACGGTCGGATAGCCGTTGTACTCGACCTTCTTGATGCTCAACTGCTTGAAACCGTCGCTGGAGGCGCGCGTCACGGCGACCGCGGCGGCCCAGGCGGCCGCCGCGTCGTCCAGAGGACTGTCGTTGAAGTCGACCTGGACCCGGGGGAACGCGCCCTCCCCGGCATTGAATATCCCGCCCGAATTCACTCCCGCTACAGCGGTCATGGTGAAGCCCTTGGGCATCGCCATAGTGAATCGGAACCGGTCGTTCGACACCAACGTGTACCCGTCGGGCAGGCCGCCCTTCGGCTGATTGTCGCCCTTCGGGGATCCGGGTGCCTGGCCGCTGCCGACCGGGGCGGGGCTCTGCTTGCCCGTGCCCCGGGGCTCTTCCCGGCCCGCGCCCCCGGGCTTGTTGCCGCCCCCCGGAGCGGTGGTACCGGCCGAGGTGCCCGGGTCGGGCGTGGTGCCGCCCTGGCCCTTGGTGTCGCCCGGGTCGCGGCCGAGCGTCAGGTACAGCACCGTGCCCAGGACCGCCAGCGCCACCACGACGGCGACGATCACCAGGGTCCGGCGCGGCACCACG
Source organism: Streptomyces sp. NPDC004609 (assembly GCF_042873655.1). Lineage (NCBI taxonomy): Bacteria > Bacillati > Actinomycetota > Actinomycetes > Kitasatosporales > Streptomycetaceae > Streptomyces > Streptomyces sp. NPDC004609. The sequence goes on from NZ_JBIALS010000006.1 coordinate 23,988, forward strand.
TCCGTGAGCGGTGCGCGCACGGGCGCGGCCCGCTGGACCGGCGGACGCGGTGGCTTCCGCGGCGCGGCTGCGGTGGGGTGGGCGGTGTCGGCCGCCGGGGCCGCCGCCGCGTTCCGCACGGACCGCAGGGCGCCCCGCACCCTGTCGGAGGCCGGGCCCTCCGGCTCGGGCGGGGGCGGCGTGATCACCGGCAGTGCCATCGCCCGGGTGGTGTCGGCGGGCGGCTCCGGTGCCTCGGGCGCGCTCACCACCTTGGTGAGCAGGGCCCGCGCGCCGACGTCGTCGAGCCGCTGGGCGGGATCCTTGGCGAGCAGGCCGTAGATGACCTCCTCCAGCGGGCCCGCGTTCTTCGGCGGGTCGAGCGGCTCGGTCATCACCGCGGTCAGCGTCGCGATCGCGGAGCCCTTGTCGTACGGAGGCGAGCCCTCGACGCTCGCGTACAGCAGCCCGCCCAGCGACCACAGGTCGGCGGCCGGGCCCGGCCGGTGGCCCCGGGCGCGCTCGGGCGAGATGTACGAGGGCGCGCCGACGAGCATGCCGGTGGAGGTGATCGACGGATCGCCCTCGACCTGCGCGATACCGAAGTCGGTGAGCACGACCCGGCCGTCCTCCGAGATCAGCACGTTGGACGGCTTCACATCCCGGTGGAGGATGCCCTCACGGTGGGCGGACCGCAGCACATCGAGGATGGCGAGGCCGACTTCGGCGGCGCGCCGCGGTGTCAGGGTGCCGTCCTCCCGGATGACCTCGGCGAGGGATTTGCCCTCGACCAGCTCCATCACGATCCACGGCCGGTCGTCCTCGTCGACGACGTCGTAGACCGTCACGGCGCTGTTGTTGCGGATCCGGGCGATCGCCTTGGCCTCGCGCAGCGTCCGTGTGATGAGCCGCCGCTTCTCCTCCTCGTCGATGCTGTTCGGGAAGCGCAGTTCCTTGACGGCGACGGTCCGGCTCAGGGTCTCGTCCTCGGCCCGCCAGACGGTCCCCATCCCACCGCGCCCGAGCACCCCGCCGAGCCGGTACCGCCCGGCGAGCAACCGCCCGTCGGCCTCCCGCCCCGACCGCCACGCGCGCTCATCGCCGCGCCCTCCGGTCTTGGCCGGCCGCGCCGTCGGCGCACCGGCCGCCGCTGCCCCGGCCTTGCCCGCGGGAGCACCGGCCCCACCGGTCCGGGCGTCGGCCTTGGCGCCCCGCCCGGACGCACCGGATGCGGACGCACCGCCCTCGGACGCACCGGGCACGGCGTCGGCCTTGGGCGCCTCGGCTGAAGTACCGGGCAGGTCCTCGGCCTCGTCCAGGGACTCGGCGGACGCCCCGCCGGTAGCACCGGACTTGTCCACGGACACGGCCGCCCCACCCGACCCGGCGTCGGCCTTGGCGCCCCGCCCGGACACACCGGATGCGGATGCACCGGGCACGGCGTCGGCCTTGGGCGCCTCATCCGTCGTACGGGGCGTGGCCCCGGCCTTGTCCGGAGAGGATCCGGCCGTGCTCCCCGGCTTGTCCGTGGGCGCGGCGGCCGACGCACTCGTCCGGGGATCGGTCCGGGTGGCCTGTCCGGCGGCGGGTGCACCAGCCGTGCGTTCGGCCCCGGCCATCTCTCCGCCGCCGGGCGCGCCCCGCCCGGCGCCGGCCTTCTCCGCCCGTATCGCGGCAGGCGTATCCGTCCCGGCGGCGGCCGGACCACGGCCCTCGCCCTCGGGCCGGCCGACCCCGGTACCGGACGGGTCCGAATCGGCGGGTGTACCGGGCACGCGTCCCGTCCCGGCCTCCGGCGGGGCCCCGGGCCCTTGCGGAGTGGAATCCGCCCGGTCCGCCGCAGGCACGGCGGCCGACCCGTCCGACGCCGCCCCCGGGTCGTCGGCGCTGTCTCCCTCGGCGGCATCCGTCACGGCCGTCCCGGCGGCGGAACCGCGCCGAGGCCGGGCATCGGTCCGCTCGGCGGCCTCAGTACTCCCGGCGCCCCGCCCGGATCGAGTGCCGTCGACCGCACCGGTCTTGGCAGCCGCCGGGGAAACTGCCCCGGAGCCATCCGTCCCACCGGACGGATCGGCGGCCGCGCCGGACCCGGCTGGTGTCTCCGGGCCGCCGCCCGGCTCATCCGTGGCCCGGCGCCCGCTCGCCGAACCGCCGCGCGACGCCCTCGGGGCATCCGCAGCCTTCCCCCCGGTCCCGTCCGCAGCGTCGGCTCCGGCACCACCCGGCTCACCGCCGGTCCGCTTCGCGGCGCGCCCGGGGCGAACGCCGGCCGCCGCGGAGGACTTGGGCTCACCGCCGTCCGGGCCGGTGCCCCGCCCGGGGCCCGAGGCGGCGGAGTCGCCGGAAGCGCCGGAAGCGCCGGAAGTATCGGAAGTATCGGAAGTATCGGACCGGCCCGTACGGGACACCGCGGGCGAAGACCTCTTGGGAGGGGCGGGCTTGGGGCGGGACGCGGAACCGGAGGACTTCGCACCGGCGCGGGAGGACGGTTTGGTCCCGCCGCCCGCCGCCGACTTCGTCCGGGCGCCGGACCGGCGCCCGGCGGAGCCCGCGCGGGCGGACTCCTTGCCGGATGCCTGGCGCGGCACCTCGGGGCGAACCTCCGTACCGGAGCGGGCGCTTGTGTCGTCTCCGGCGGGCGCGGGCCTGCGCGGGTCCTCGGGCGCAGAGCCCGGGCGCTCCTCGGAGTTGTCCTGCTGGGGCTTCCGCGACTGCTCTGCCTCCGACATGCGTCCCCTCTGCGATCCCTGGTCTTCGCCCGCGCCTGCCGCTCCCGCGCGATGCGGTAACACGCCCTGGCAGAGCTTTCATTGTCCCTCACTCCGGGACCGGCACCGCTTCCGGGTCCGGCCCCTACCAGGGGTGGTCCGGAAGACGGTGACCCCCCACCATGCCACTACTCGGGGTGAAGTTCACCGCCTGGCTGGTCGGGAACCCGCCGGATCACCGCACGGGCCATCGGCCCTCGGGGACCGCGGGATCACAACGGCACAATGTCCCGCGCCCCCAGCCTCGCCGCGTCCGCCGTCAGGTCGTCCGGCTGCCGCTGCGACTCTCGCTCGGCCTCCACCCGCTTCTCGTAGTGCTCGACCTCCTTCTCGATCTGCTCCTTCTCCCAGCCCAGCACGGGCGCCATCAACTCCGCGCACTCACGGGCGCAGCGCGTGCCCCGGTCGAAGGTCTCGATGGAGATCCGGGTGCGCCGGGTCAGGACGTCGTCGAGGTGGCGCGCGCCCTCGTGGGACGCGGCGTAGACGACCTCGGCCCGCAGATAGTCGTCCGCGCCGGTGAGGGGCTCGCCGAGGGAGGCGTCCTCGGCGATGAGGGAGAGGATCTCCTCGGTCAACGAGCCGTACCGGTTGAGGAGATGCTCGACGCGGACCACATGGAGGCCCGTGCGGGCGGCGATGCGGGCGCGCGCGTTCCACAGCGCCGGATAGCCCTCCGCTCCGACCAGCGGGACGTTCTCCGTGACACAGGCGGCGACGCGCTGGTCGAGGCCGTGGACCGCCGCGTCCACCGCGTCCTTCGCCATCACGCGGTACGTCGTGTACTTGCCGCCCGCGACGACGACGAGCCCGGGGACGGGATGGGCGACGGTGTGCTCGCGGGAGAGCTTGCTGGTGGCGTCGGACTCACCGGCGAGCAGGGGCCGCAGCCCCGCGTACACCCCCTGGACGTCGTCCCGGGTCAGGGGGACGGCCAGCACCGAATTCACATGCTCCAGGAGGTAGTCGATATCGGCGCTGGAGGCCGCCGGATGGGCCTTGTCGAGGTCCCAGCCGGTGTCGGTGGTGCCCACGATCCAGTGCCGCCCCCAGGGGATGACGAACAGCACCGACTTCTCGGTCCGCAGGATCAGGCCGGTCGTGGAGTGGATGCGGTCCTTGGGGACCACGAGGTGGATGCCCTTGGACGCGCGGACGTGGAACTGTCCGCGCTCTCCGATGAGCGCCTGGGTGTCGTCCGTCCACACGCCCGTCGCGTTGACGATCTGGCGGGCGCGGATCTCGTACTCCCCGCCGGCCTCGACGTCCTGGACGCGGGCGCCGACGACCCGCTCGCCCTCGCGCAGAAAGCCGATGACGCGGGCGCGGCTGGCGACGTGCGCCCCATAGCTCGCGGCGGTCCGCACCAAGGTGGCGACGAAGCGGGCGTCGTCCATCTGGGCGTCGTAGTACTGAAGGGCGCCGACCAGGGCGTCCTTCTTCAGGCAGGGGGCCACCCGCAGTGCGTGCCGACGGGAGAGATGGCGGTGGACGGGCAGTCCGCGGCCGTGCCCGGACGACACCGACATGGCGTCGTACAGCGCGACGCCCGATCCCGCGTACAGCCGCTCCCAGCCCTTGTGCTGGAGGGGGTAGAGGAACGGCACGGGCTTCACCAGGTGCGGTGCCAGCCGCTCCAGCAGAAGCCCTCGCTCCTTCAGCGCCTCGCGGACGAGCGCGAAGTCCAGCATCTCCAGATAGCGCAGTCCGCCGTGGATGAGCTTGCTGGAGCGGCTCGATGTGCCCGACGCCCAGTCACGCGCCTCGACCAGCCCGGTGGACAGGCCTCTTGTCGCCGCGTCCAGCACGGTGCCCGCGCCGACCACTCCGGCGCCTACCACCAACACGTCCAGCTCCCGCTCGGCCATTCCGGCGAGTGCCTGGGCGCGCTCCTCGGGTCCCAGTGTCGCTGTCCTCACTGCGCTGCCTCCCGTCGCCCCCGTGTGCCCCGGATGGGGCTCTGTCCCTGCCGCGGCCGGGCCCGCACCGCCCGCGCTCGTGACCGACCCGGGGCGATGTGCCCTGTCACGGGCCCGTGTCCCGGGTCGCCGCCGGTGTGCGGCCCCCTCCGCTCATGTGCCCCGCCACGGACGCTCACACCCCGCGGCCGGGCTCACAACATCGATTCTGTCCGCAGTCACCGACTTCAGCCACCGCCTGTGGATACCGCCTGTGGACAACACCCTGACTGTCACAAGCCCGCAATGCCGCATATCGGTCATATTTACGCCTAGTCTGACATTGCGCCCGCCCGTTCTGCCCACAGGGCTTGCGCCAACGCTCCCCTCCGGTTACGGGAAGGACGGCCAACGCCATGCCCGCAGATCTCGCCGTCATCGGACTCGGTCACGACGGCCTGCCCCTCGCCCAGGCCGCGGTCGCCGCCGGCATCCAGACCATCGGCTACGACACCGACCCGCGGCAGCTCACCGAACCGGCGGCGGGCCGCACCCCGGCCGACATCCGCCGCATGGTCTCCGGCGGATTCAGGACCGTCACCAACCCGGCCGAACTCGGCCGCGTCCGCACCGCCGCCATCTGCGTGCCCACCCCGGTGGGCGCGGACGGCAACCTCGATCTCACGGAACTCGCCGAAGCCGCCCGCGCGCTGGCCGCGCGAATGCGCCCGCACACCACCGTGCTGCTCGAATCGGCCGTCCAGCCCGGCACCACCGAAACCTTCCTGCGCCCCCTCCTCGAAGAGGGCTCCGGGCTGCGCGCGGGCCGCGACTTCCATCTCGCGTACTCCCCCGGCCGGGTGGACCCCGGCAGCCGTACGCACGACTACGCCAACACCCCCAAGGTCATCGGCGGCCTCACCCCCGCCTGCACCGAGTCCGCCGCCGCCTTCTACGGCCGGCTCACCGACAAGGTGGTCCGTGCCCGCGGACCGCGCGAGGCCGAGACCGTCAAGGTCCTGGAGACGAACTTCCGGCATGTCAACATCGCTCTGGTCAACGAGATGGCGGTCCTCTGCCACGGCCTCGGCGTCGACCTGTGGGACGTCATCCGCTGCGCCGAGACCAAGCCGTACGGCTTCCAGGCGTTCCGCCCGGGACCCGGCGTCGGCGGACACGGCGTCCCCCTGGACCCGAGTCCCCTCCCCCACCACGGCCGCGCCCCCGGCCATCCGCTGCGGATGGTGGGCCTCGCCGAGGAGATCAACAGCCGGATGCCCCAGTACGTCATCCAGCGCTGCGCCACCCTCCTCAACGAGCACGGGAAGTCGGCGCGCGGCGCACGCGTCCTGCTCCTCGGCATCACCTACAAGCCCGATATCGCCGACCTCCAGGGCTCCCCCGCCACCGAGATCGCCCGCCGGCTGATGGACCTGGGCGCGGCCGTCAGCTACCACGACCCCTACATCCCCGACTGGCGTGTCCACGAGCAGCCCGTACCGCGCGCCGACTCCCTGTACGAAGCGGCCTCCGGAGCGGATCTGACGGTGCTGCTCCAGCACCACCGCACCTACGACCTCCAGGGCCTGGCCGTGAAGGCGCAGCTCCTCCTCGACACCAGGGGCGCCACCCCCGCCGGTGCGGCGCACCGCCTGTGACCGGCAGCGCGAAGGGCCCGGCACCTCGCGGGTGCCGGGCCCTTCGCCGGAAACAGCGGACGGAACGCCCGGCGGAACGCCGGACGGCCGCCGGGGGTCAGCGCTTGTGCTGGGAGTCCGCGACCGTGACCTCGACGCGCTGGAACTCCTTGAGCTCGCTGTAGCCCGTCGTCGCCATGGCCCGCCGCAGCGCGCCGAAGAAGTTCATCGAGCCGTCCGGAATGTGCGAGGGACCCGTCAGGACCTCCTCCGTGGTGCCGACGATGCCCAAGTCGACCAGCTTGCCGCGGGGGACGTCCTCGTGGACGGCCTCCATGCCCCAGTGACGGCCACGGCCGGGCGCGTCCGACGCGCGCGCCAGCGGCGAGCCGATCATCACCGAGTCGGCGCCGCAGGCGATCGCCTTCGGCAGGTCGCCCGACCAGCCCACACCGCCGTCGGCGATGACGTGGACATAGCGGCCACCGGACTCGTCCATGTAGTCACGGCGGGCCGCGGCCACATCGGCCACCGCCGTCGCCATGGGCACCTGGATGCCGAGCACGTTACGGGTGGTGTGCGCCGCGCCGCCGCCGAAACCGACGAGAACGCCCGCCGCGCCCGTACGCATCAGATGCAGGGCCGCCGTGTAGGTGGCGCAGCCGCCGACGATGACGGGGACGTCCAGCTCGTAGATGAACTGCTTCAGGTTCAGCGGCTCGGCGGCGCCCGAGACGTGCTCCGCGGAGACGGTGGTGCCGCGGATGACGAAGATGTCGACACCCGCGTCCACGACGGCCTTGGAGAACTGCGCGGTCCGCTGCGGCGAGAGCGCGGCGGCCGTCACCACTCCGGAGTCGCGGACCTCCTTGATGCGCTGCCCGATCAGCTCCTCCTTGATCGGGGCGTCGTAGATCTCCTGGAGCCGGCGGGTCGCGGTCTCGGCGGGCAGCTCGGCGATCTCGTCGAGCAGCGGCTGCGGGTCCTCGTAGCGGGTCCACAGACCTTCGAGGTTCAGGACGCCGAGCCCGCCCATCTCACCGATGCGGATCGCGGTCCCCGGGGAGACCACGGAGTCCATGGGAGCGGCCAGGAAGGGCAGGTCGAAGCGGTAGGCGTCGATCTGCCAGGCGATCGAGACCTCCTTCGGGTCCCGCGTGCGCCTGCTCGGTACGACGGCGATGTCATCGAACGCGTACGCCCGGCGGCCGCGCTTGCCGCGCCCGATCTCGATCTCAGTCACCTGTGTGGGCCTTTCCCTCTGTGTCAGCGCCTACCAGTATCCCCGACGCGCACACGAGGGGCGGTACCGGAATCCCCGGTACCGCCCCTCCACGCGCGCGTGCGCGACGCTCCGCCACGCCGGCTGCCAGGGGGCGCTGTTTCCGCCTGCCGCCGGTCCTGGCTGCCGCTGTCTTCTACCGCTTCCCGATATGTACTGCCGCCTGCCGCTACTTCCTGCTGTAGTTCGGCGCCTCGACCGTCATCTGGATGTCGTGCGGGTGGCTCTCCTTGAGACCCGCGGAGGTGATCCGGACGAACCGTCCGTTCGCCTGGAGGTCGGGGACCGTACGCCCGCCGACGTAGAACATGGACTGGCGCAGTCCGCCCACCAGCTGGTGGACGACGGCGGAGAGCGGCCCGCGATACGGAACCTGGCCCTCGATGCCCTCCGGCACCAGCTTCTCGTCGGAGGCGACGCCCTCCTGGAAGTAGCGGTCCTTCGAGAAGGAGCGCTGCTCGCCACGGGTCTGCATCGCGCCGAGGGAGCCCATGCCGCGGTACGACTTGAACTGCTTTCCGTTGATGAACAGCAGCTCGCCGGGCGACTCCTCGCAGCCCGCGAGCAGGGAGCCCAGCATCACCGTGTCCGCGCCCGCCACCAGGGCCTTCGCGATGTCTCCGGAGTACTGGAGGCCGCCGTCGCCGATGACCGGGACACCGGCCTCCTTGGCGGCCAGCGACGCCTCGTAGATCGCGGTGACCTGGGGTACGCCGATCCCGGCGACCACCCGGGTCGTACAGATGGAGCCGGGGCCGACGCCGACCTTGATGCCGTCCACACCGGCGTCGATCAGCGACTTCGCGCCGTCGCGGGTGGCGATGTTGCCGCCGACGACGTCCACGCCGGCCGAGTTCGACTTGATCTTGGCGACCATGTCGCCGACCAGCCGGGAGTGGCCGTGCGCGGTGTCGACGACGATGAAGTCGACGCCCGCCTCGATCAGTGCCTGGGCACGCTCGAAGGCGTCACCGGCCACACCGACGGCCGCGCCGACGAGTAGCCGGCCGTTGGCGTCCTTGGCCGCGTTCGGGTACTGCTCGGCCTTGACGAAGTCCTTGACCGTGATCAGGCCCTTGAGCACACCGGCGTCGTCGACCAGGGGAAGCTTCTCGATCTTGTGGCGGCGCAGCAGCTCCATGGCGTCCACACCGGAGATCCCGACCTTGCCCGTGACCAGCGGCATCGGGGTCATGACCTCACGCACCTGGCGGCTGCGGTCCGACTCGAAGGCCATGTCGCGGTTGGTGACGATGCCGAGCAGCTTGCCGCCCCGGTCGGTCACCGGGACACCGCTGATACGGAACTTCGCACACAGCCGGTCGGCGTCGGCGAGCGTCGCGTCCGGGTGCACGGTGATCGGGTCGGTCACCATGCCGGACTCGGAGCGCTTGACCAGATCCACCTGATTGGCCTGGTCGGCGATGGAGAGATTGCGGTGCAGCACACCCGCGCCACCCTGCCGCGCCATCGCGATGGCCATCCGGGCCTCGGTGACCTTGTCCATCGCGGCGGACAGCAGCGGGATGTTCACCCGCACATTCTTCGAGATGTGCGAGGAGGTGTCGATCTGGTCGGGAGCCATGTCGGACGCGCCTGGCAGCAGCAGCACATCGTCGTAGGTCAGCCCGAGTGTCGCGAATTTTTCGGGCACTCCGTCGACGTTGGTCATGACACCTTCCCCAAATGGCCTTGATCGGTGCGGATGTCCATGCTAACGGCCCCGGACCCCGTCTCATTCCACGATCAAGATCGCTCAGCAGCTTTACGCAGGTCCCCGTACGTCATACGGATGGGAAAGGGCGTACGACTCATCGCACCGCCGACCGATTCGCCGTCGGGCCGATGTCTTCTCCCTGCGGTCGGGCCGACGGTGTCCCCGGGGCGCGCCCCGGCCTCCCGGGCGGCTTGCGGGTGATCCGTACCGCCGTCACCGGGCGGCTTTCCCCGCCGTCCGCCCGTGCCGGGCGCTCACTGCTCGGCGAGCGCGCGCAGGCGGCTGAGCGCGCGGTGCTGGGCGACCCGCACCGCGCCGGGGGACATGCCGAGCATCTGTCCGGTCTCCTCGGCGGTCAGGCCGACCGCGACCCGCAGCACCAGCAGTTCCCGCTGGTTCTCGGGGAGATTGGCGAGGAGTTTTTTGGCCCACTCCGCGTCGCTGCTGAGCAGCGCGCGCTCCTCCGGGCCGAGGGAGTCGTCAGGGCGCTCCGGCATCTCGTCGGACGGTACGGCCGTCGAGCCCGGGTGACGCATGGCCGCGCGCTGGAGATCGGCGACCTTGTGCGAGGCGATGGCGAAGACGAAGGCCTCGAAGGGCCTGCCGGTGTCCCGGTAGCGCGGGAGCGCCATCAGCACCGCGACACAGACCTCCTGGGCGAGGTCCTCGACGAAGTGGCGCGCGTCACCGGGCAGGCGGTTGAGCCGGGTACGGCAGTAGCGCAGGGCGAGGGGGTGCACATGCGCGAGAAGATCATGCGTGGCCTGCTCGTCTCCGTCGACGGCACGGTGAACGAGCGCACCGATCACCGTGGTGTTGTCGTCACGCATCGGTCCATGGTGCCTTGGCGGCCGTTCTTCCGTGGCACCGCGTCCCATGTTGTGCACCGAAGCGTTATGAGCAGGTGCGCCGGAACTCATGGCCTGCGCCCTCCCCTTCCGCTCGACCGACTCCCCGAGGAACTCCACATCTCAAGGATGCGGCATCGCGTGGGAAACGGGCGCCCGAAGCCGCCCTTACCCCCGCCCACCGTACGGCGGGCGGGGTTCGTACGGCCCCGGGGGGAGCCCATGCCCTGTCCCGGAGCCGGTCCCGCGGATGCCGCCGGGCGGGCCCGCGTGCCCCTGGCACCGCACGCCGGCCCGGCCTGATCGACGGGACGGGCCCTCGGTCACCGCACTAGCGGACCAGACCCCAGCGGAATCCGAGCGCGACGGCGTGTGCCCGGTCCGAGGCGCCCAGCTTCTTGAACAGCCTGCGGGCGTGGGTCTTGACCGTGTCCTCGGAGAGGAAGAGCTCCCGGCCGATCTCCGCGTTGGAGCGGCCGTGGCTCATTCCTTCGAGCACCTGGATCTCCCGCGCGGTGAGCGTGGGCGCGGCGCCCATCTCGGCGGAGCGCAGCCGGCGCGGGGCGAGCCGCCAGGTCGGGTCGGCGAGGGCCTGGGTGACCGTGGCGCGCAGTTCGGCGCGCGAGGCGTCCTTGTGCAGATAGCCCCGGGCGCCCGCGGCGACCGCGAGTGCGACGCCGTCGAGGTCCTCGGCGACGGTCAACATGATGATCCGGGCTCCCGGATCGGCGGACAGCAGCCGCCGGACGGTCTCGACGCCGCCCAGGCCGGGCATGCGTACGTCCATCAGAATCAGGTCCGAGCGGTCCGCGCCCCAGCGGCGGAGGACTTCCTCGCCGTTGGCCGCGGTCGTCACGCGCTCGACGCCGGGCACGGTCGCGACCGCGCGGCGGAGCGCCTCTCGGGCAAGCGGGGAGTCGTCGCAGACGAGGACGGATGTCATGGCCGCCCTCCGCAGCTGATGCGCGTCACCTTGTGCCTCCAGGCTGGGTACGTTTTGTCACCTGTGCGGTTGAACGCACTCGGACATGTGCCCGAGCACTCGTTCCTTCAACCGCCTCCGACCTACCAACGACGGTCACTCGAAAGAGTTACGGGTTCCCCGATTCCTTTCAACACTCCACGCGAGGGGCCGTGTGCGGAGCGGAGTCGACGGCGTGTCGCGGTGAATTTCCCGGAGGGGGAGAGCGGGTGCCCGGCGGAGGCGGATCGGAGCACCGCAGGTCAGCGGAGTTTCACTCGGACGCTATGCCCCATTTAGACGCATTTCTTCACTTTGAGTAGTGTCTGGGGCTAGATTCGCAATGAATCATATTTACATCTACTTCGATAGTAGATGTACGGTCGTGGGGCATGGTGCGGGTGCCGGGTGCGGCTCGTATCCGGCGCGCGCACGACCTGACCGAATCCACTCAGCACGGTTTCAAGGGGCAAGCGCTATGGCAGATTTCTCCCGCCTTCCCGGACCCAACGCCGACTTGTGGGACTGGCAGCTCCTCGCGGCCTGCCGTGGGGTGGACAGTTCACTCTTCTTCCATCCCGAGGGCGAGCGGGGTGCCGCGAGGAGTGCGCGCGAGAACTCGGCGAAAGAGGTTTGCATGAGGTGCCCGGTACGCGCGGAATGCGCGGCGCACGCGCTGGCGGTGCGGGAGCCGTACGGCGTGTGGGGCGGACTGACGGAGGACGAACGCGAGGAACTCATGGGGCGCGCGCGGCACCGGCTGATTCCGGCGACCAGCGCGTCGGGGGCGGGCGGACGGGGATGATGCGCCCCGAGTCCGAAGAAACGTTTCTGTAGGGCAGAGGTCCACGGGGCCCTGCCGGGGGCGATGTCTCCACGCGGTCCGGGCGCCGCCCGGGCGCGTGGGCCCTTGCCGGGGCTCCGCACCTCCTCCTGCATCTCCTGCTTCCCTGCTTCCCCGTAGCCCGTACGGGTACGGGGGTGTCGGCGTGCCCGTACGGGCTACGGGCACCCGGCGGGGGCGGGGCGGGTTCGGCACACCCATGCCCGTGGTGGACCTGTGCCCCGCGGCGGACCGTGTGCCCTCGGCGAACCAGGAACGCGGGCCCTTCCGGGCTCCGCCCTCGCCCCCCGCGCCTCCGAGGCGGGCGCGCCGAAGCCGCCCGCGCCCCGACGGAAGCGCCTTGGTCACATGCCCGGCAGAGGCGGGACTCCGCAGGACCCCCGGACCCGGCGCAGACACCAGACCCCCACCCCGACCCCGTACATCGACCACCCGCGCGACGGAAACAGCCCACGCTCCGGCCGGGAGCGCTGCGACCGCGCGCCCGGGGGTGCGGCGGCGGCACCGGGCGGTGGGGGCCGGGTCAGGGGGAGGCGGCGAGGGCGAGGTGGGTGAGGGTGGCGTCGACGGCCGGGACCTGGGCCAGGTCGGGGAGAGTGAGGGCGACGATTTCACGGGTCACCCGAGGCTCGACCTCGACCGTGCGGGTGGCCTTGGGGCGTACCGACTCCAGGGCCAGTTCGGGGAGCACCGCGACGCCGAGGCCCGCCGCCACCAGTCCGATCACCGCCGGGTAGTCGTCGGTGGCGAAGTCGATACGGGGGGTGAACCCGGCCGCTTCGCAGACCTCCACGAGTTGGCGGCGGCAACGCGGGCAGCCCGCGATCCAGGGCTCGTCGGCGAGGTCGCCGATGGTGACCGAGCCGGACTCGGCGAGGGGGTGGTGCTCGGGGACGAGCCCGACGAGACGGTCGGTGAGCAGGGGGCGGACGATCAGGTCGTCCCATTCCGCGTCGCGTTCGGCACCGGCGTAGCGGAAGGCGAGCGCCACATCGCAGTCGCCGTCGCGCAGCATCTCCACCGAGCGCGGCGGCTCCGATTCGACGAGGGAGACCCGGGTGCCGGGGTGGGCGGCGCGCAGTGCGGCCAGAGCGGTGGGGACCAGGGTGGAACTGCCGCTGGGGAAGGAGACGAGACGGACCCGGCCGGCACGCAGTCCGGCGATGGCCGCGATCTCCTCCTCGGCCGCGGTGAGCCCGGCGAGGATGCCGGAGGCGTGGCGCACGAGGGCCTCTCCGGCCTGGGTCAGCCGCATCTCACGGCCCGTGCGGACGAGCAGCGGGGTGCCCGCCGACACCTCCAGGGCCTTCATCTGCTGGCTGACCGCGGGCTGCGTGCACCCGAGGGCGCGGGCCGCGGCGGAGAACGAGCCAGTGGTGGCCACCGCGCGCAGGACTCGGAGATGACGGGCCTCGATCATCCTTCGACTATAAGAGATGCTTGGGGGAGGCGGTAATTACTGACTGGATGGTTTGAGCCACCGACGTTAGCGTGGGGCCATGAAGCTTCTGACCGTGAATGTGGGCCGACCCAAGGCCGTGGGGTACACGGATACGCCCGATGGGCTCACCGGCATCGACAAGCGGCCGACGGACGGACCCGTTCGGGTGATGGAACCCGGTCCGAAGGGCGAGGGCGGCAGCGGTGTCGCCGGGGACACGGTCTGCGATCGGCGCCATCACGGCGGCACCCATCAGGCGGTGTACGCGTTCGCACGGGAGGATCTGGACTTCTGGGAGCGGGAGCTGGGCCGCCCGATCCCCAACGGCACCTTCGGTGAGAACCTCACCACGACCGGGCTCGACGTCAGCGGCGCGCTGATCGGCGAGCGCTGGCGCATCGGCGAGCAGGTGGTGCTGGAGGTGGCGAGCGGCCGTGTTCCGTGCCGCACGTTCGCGGGCTGGCTGGGCGAGAAGGGCTGGGTCAAGCGCTTCACGCGGCAGGCCGAGCCCGGCGCCTATCTGCGGGTCGTCGAACCGGGGGAGATCCGCCCGGGTGACCCGATCGAGATCGTGCACCGTCCGGACCACGAGGTGACGGTCTCCCTGGCGTTCCGCGCCGAAACCACCGAGCGGACCCTGCTGCCGTCCGTGCTCGCTGCGGCCGACGCGCTCGATCCCGGACTCGTTCGCAAGGCGCGTGAATACCAGGAGAAGTACGGGGACCGTCAACTCCCGCGGTAAGGGAACTCCCCCAGGGGACGTTCGCGCCGTTTCGGGGGCGGTTGGGGGCCGGCCCCGATGCCGCCACCGGGCCCCGCTCGGGACGCTCGTCGCATGCCACGGATACCTCGAATATCTCGAACCAAGCGTGTCCTCCTCATCGTCACCTCGGCCCTGGCCGTGTCGGCCGCCGCGCTCGGCGGCGGCCTGCTCTGGGTCTACGCGACGGCGGACGTCTCCACAGCCGGGGCCGAGTTCAGCCGTGAGCTGGCCGTGCCGCCGCTCGCCGCATCGACGGTGCGTGCCGATGGGACCCGGGTCTTCGACCTGACCATGAGGGCGGGTCAGAAGGAGTTCCGGCCCGGTGAGAAGACGCCGACCTGGGGCTTCAACGGCGACCATCTGGGACCCACACTGCGGGCCGGGCGCGGTGAGAAGGTCGCGGTGCGGATCAGGAACACGCTGGGCGAGGAGTCCACCGTCCACTGGCATGGCATGCACCTGCCTGCGAAGGCGGACGGCGGCCCGCACCAGATGGTCGCGCACGGTGCCACCTGGACCCCCCGGTGGACCGTGGACCAGCCCGCCGCCTCGCTCTGGTACCACCCGCATCCGCACGGCCGAACCGAGAAGCACGTCCAGCGCGGCCTGGCCGGGATGTTCCTCCTCGACGACGACCGCTCGCGGAGGCTGGCCCTGCCGAAGACCTACGGCGTCGACGATCTGCCGGTCATCGTCCAGGACGTGACGTTCGACGGCGCCCGGTTCGACGTCGAACACGGTTTGCTGCGCGACACCGGCTTCCTCGGCGAACGCACCATGGTCAACGGCACCCTCGACCCGTACAAGGTCGTGGGCGACGAACTCGTACGGCTGCGCCTGCTCAACGCCTCCACCGCCCGGATCTACGACTTCGGGTTCTCCGACGACCGCGGCTTCGCCCTGATCGGGACCGACGGCGGACTGCTGGAGCGGCCCGCCCGGATGGACCGGGTCCTGCTGTCTCCCGGCGAGCGCGCGGAGATCGTCGTGCGGATGAAGCCGGGTGAGCGGACCGTGCTGCGCAGCTTCCCGCACGACGTCTACGGCGGCGGCTGGCAGCGGCGGCTCGCGGGCGGCGACGACAGCTTCGACGTCCTGGAACTGCGCGCGGCCGACACCCTGCGCCCCTCCCCCGAGGTGCCGGCCGAGCTGGGCGGGCTGGAGGTCCCGGACGGCGCGGACTCGGTGCGCGAGCGCCACTTCGGGCTGCTGACCAGCGGGATCAACGGCAAGAAGGTGCGGATGGACCGGATCGACCTGACCGTCGTCCGGGGCACGACGGAGATCTGGACCGTGCGGAACGAACACGACACCCCGCACAACTTCCATGTGCACGATGTGCAGTTCCGGGTGCTGGAGGTGGACGGCGAGGAGCCGCCGCCGAGGCTGCGCGGCGCCAAGGACACGGTCTTCGTCCCGCCGAACAAAGCGGTGAAACTCGCGGTGCGCTTCGACGGGTCGGCGGACCCGAAGACCCCTTACATGTACCACTGCCATCTGCTGTACCACGAAGACCAGGGGATGATGGGGCAGTTCGTGGTCGTGGAGAAGGGGCAGCGGGCGGCGAAGGTCCGTACGCCGGACCCCCACGCGGGGCACTAACGTGCCGCCTATGACGACTGCACTGATTACGGGAGCGACCGCGGGGATCGGTGCCGCGTTCGCGCGGCGGCTCGCTGCCGATGGACGCAATCTGGTCCTGGTGGCCCGCGACACCAAGCGGCTGCAGGAGCAGGCGACCGAACTGCACGACCGCCACGGGATCGAGGCCGAGGTGCTGACGGCGGACCTCTCGCGGGACGCCGGGATCGCGGCGGTCGAGCGGCGGCTCGACGATCGCCGCCACCCCGTGGATCTGCTGGTCAACAACGCGGGCTTCGGCAACAAGGGGCGCTTTCTCGAAGTGTCCATGGCCGATGAGCTGACGATGCTGAAGGTCCACTGCGAGGCCGTGCTGCGGCTCACCGCCGCCGCGGCCGGGCCGATGCGCGAGCGCGGCCGGGGCGGGGTGGTCAATGTGGCGTCCGTGGCGGCTTTTGTGCCCCGGGGGACCTATGGCGCGTCCAAGTCGTGGGTCGTGCAGTTCACCCAGGGCGTCGCGCGGGACATGGCGGGGTCGGGGGTACGGCTGATGGCCCTGTGCCCGGGCTTCGTCCGCACCGAGTTCCACCAGCGGGCCGGGATGGGGACGGACAACATCCCCGGATGGATGTGGCTGGACGCGGACAAGCTGGTGGAGGCCGCGCTCGCGGATCTGGCGCGCGGAAAGACGGTCTCCATTCCCGACCCCCGGTACAAGGCGCTGATGGGAGCGGTGAAGCTCGCGCCGCGCGGACTGCTGGGCGGGATCACGTCCAAGACGGGCAGGAAGTACGGCCCGCGGTAAGCGCACGGCCGCTCGCGCCCCGGCCGCCCCGGCCGTCTCCCCGATCGGTACCCCCGGCTCCCCGGCCGGCGCTCCCGGCGCAGGCCCTGTCGCCCTGGCCGTCCCCACGGTGGCGGCTCCGGTCACAACCAGGGCGATAACCAGGAACTCGGTGAGAGCGAGGACGAGAACGAGGACGGAGGCCGGGATGGGGATGGCGCCGGGAACCGGGCCGAGGACGACCGCGAGAACAAGAACCGACGTCAGGGCGAGGGCGGGGCTCAGGCTCGGGGCCGGGCCAAAGCAGCGGGGCAGGCAGCGGCCGGGGCCGGGTGCGGGCGGAGCGAGCGGGCCCGGCCGCCCGGTGCGACACGGCTTCATGGATACCTCCGACAAGACGTCAATGGTCACGGACTGTGCACCATCCCTGTACGAGGAGTGCTGAATCCACCATGCACCACGCCACTGACAGTGACGCCCGCGGAGGCAGGACGGCGACGGGGACGGAGGCCGGGTCATGAAGGAGTACGGGGACACGGGCGGGGATGGAGAGAAGAGCCCGGACGGAGGGACGGGCTCGGACGGAGGCCGTAGCCGGGACCCTGCGGGGCTCCCCGCCAGGTCCGGTCGTCGCCCCGAGGTCCTGCTCGCCATGGAGCCCGGCCTCGCCGAGCGGCTGTTCACCGACCGCCATCTCGCCCGGCTCACCGCGCTCGCCCGCACCGATCCCCGGCTGATCGCCCATCAACTGACCGGCCCCGACCCCCGGACGAGGACCGCGCTCGCCACGGCCGAAGTACTGCTGACCTGCTGGGGAGCGCCCGAGCTGAACGCCGCCGCGCTCGAAGCCGCTCCCCGGCTGCGCGCGGTCGTCCACGCGGCCGGTTCCGTGAAGCACCACATCACCGCCGCCTGCTGGGAGCGCGGGCTCGCGGTGTGCTCCGCCGCGTCGGCGAACGCACTGCCCGTCGCCGAGTACACGCTCGCCGCGATCCTCCTCTCGGGCAAGCGGGTCCTGCGCTCGGCACGGCTCTACGAGGGCCTGCGCTCCTCCCACGACTGGCGGCGGGAGCTCGCGGACGCGGGCAACTACCGCCGTACCGTGGGGATCGTCGGCGCGTCCCGGATCGGACGTCGGGTGATCGAGCTGCTGCGCCCGTTCGATGTGCGGGTCCTGCTGTACGACCCGTACGCGACCGACGCGGACGTGTCCGCGCTGGGGGTCGTACGCACCGACCTGGACGGGCTCTGCCGGCGCAGCGACATCGTCTCCGTCCATGCCCCGGAACTGGCGACAACTCGCCGGATGATCGACGCCCGGCGGCTGGCGCTCATGCCCGACGGCGCCACGCTGATCAACACCTCACGCGGTTCGCTGGTCGACGGGGACGCGTTGCTGGCGGAGCTGGTCTCGGGCCGCCTGTACGCCGTACTCGATGTGACGGAGCCGGAGGTTCCGGACGGTGACTCACCCCTGTACACCCTGCCGAACGTCCTGCTGACCCCGCATGTCGCGGGATCGCTCGGCAATGAGCTGCACCGGATGGCGGATCTGGCCCTCGATGAGCTGGAGCGCTACGGGAAGGGGCTGCCGTTCGCCGAGCCGGTGTCGGCGGAGACGCTGGAGCGCTCCGCGTAGACCGCGGGCGCGGGGCCGGAGCGCCACCGGGCCGCCCGGACCTCCCGGACCTCCCGGACCGCCGGGCCACGGGTCGGCGAACCACCCGCCCGGCCCCGGCCGGAGCCACCGGAAACGGACCGGCCGGAAACGGACCGAGCCCGGTGCCCCCGCGACGGGGGCACCGGGCTCGGCCGGGGCGTGCGACCGGGTCAGTGGGAGTGACCGTGACCGCCGTGGCCCGCGTCGGCCTCTTCCTCGGCCGGCTTCTCGACGACCAGGGTCTCGGTCGTGAGCAGCAGGGACGCGATGGAGGCGGCGTTCTCCAGGGCGGAGCGGGTGACCTTGACCGGGTCGATGACACCGGCCTTCACCAGGTCGCCGTACTCGCCGGTCGCGGCGTTGAAGCCCTGGCCCTTGTCGAGCTCGGCGACCTTGGAGGTGATGACGTAGCCCTCAAGGCCGGCGTTCTCGGCGATCCAGCGCAGCGGCTCGACGGCGGCGCGGCGGACGACGGCGACACCGGTGGCCTCGTCGCCCTCCTTGCCCAGGTTGCCCTCCAGCACCTTGACGGCGTGGACGAGCGCGGAGCCACCACCGGAGACGATGCCCTCCTCGACCGCGGCGCGGGTCGCGGAGATGGCGTCCTCCAGACGGTGCTTCTTCTCCTTCAGCTCCACCTCGGTGGCGGCGCCGACCTTGATGACGCACACGCCGCCGGCCAGCTTCGCGAGGCGCTCCTGGAGCTTCTCGCGGTCCCAGTCGGAGTCGGTGGACTCGATCTCGGCCTTGATCTGGTTGATCCGGCCCTTGACGTCATCGGCGCTGCCGCCGCCGTCGACGATGACCGTGTCGTCCTTGGTGATGGTGACGCGGCGGGCGGTGCCCAGCACGTCCAGACCGGCCTGGTCGAGCTTGAGGCCGACCTCCTCGGCGATGACGGTGGCACCGGTGAGGGTGGCCATGTCCTGGAGCATCGCCTTGCGGCGGTCGCCGAAGCCGGGGGCCTTGACGGCCACGGCGTTGAACGTGCCGCGGATCTTGTTGACCACCAGCGTCGACAGGGCCTCGCCCTCGACGTCCTCGGCGATGATCAGCAGCGGCTTGGAGCCACCGGACTGGATGACCTTCTCCAGAAGGGGCAGCAGGTCCTGGATGGAGGAGATCTTGCCCTGGTTGATCAGGATGTACGGGTCGTCGAGGACGGCCTCCATACGCTCCTGGTCGGTCACCATGTACGGGGACAGGTAGCCCTTGTCGAAGGCCATGCCCTCGGTGAAGTCCAGCTCCAGACCGAAGGTGTTGGACTCCTCGACGGTGATGACACCGTCCTTGCCGACCTTGTCCATGGCCTCGCCGATCAGCTCACCGACCTGCTGGTCCTGAGCGGAGAGCGCGGCGACGGCGGCGATGTCGGCCTTGTCCTCGATCGGACGGGCGGTGGCGAGCAGCTCGTCGGAGACGGCCTTGACGGCGGCGTCGATGCCCTTCTTGAGCGCGGCCGGGGAGGCGCCGGCGGCGACATTGCGCAGACCCTCGCGGACCAGCGCCTGGGCCAGGACGGTGGCGGTGGTGGTGCCGTCACCCGCGATGTCGTTGGTCTTGGTCGCCACCTCCTTCACCAGCTGGGCGCCGAGGTTCTCGTACGGGTCCTCGACCTCGACCTCGCGGGCGATCGTGACACCGTCGTTGGTGATGGTGGGGGCGCCGAACTTCTTGTCGATGACGACATTGCGGCCACGGGGACCGATCGTCACCTTGACCGTGTCGGCAAGCTTGTTGACGCCGCGCTCGAGGGCGCGACGGGCGTCCTCGTCGAACTTCAGGATCTTCGCCATGAGAGCGTTCCTGTCCTCTTCTGAATACGAACTGCGCCCCCAGCGCCCGGATATGAGGTCAGCGGGGGCCAGGGGCGCAGATCAAGACAAACGGAGTACGTGCCGGGTGCGGGGTTCGCGGGAGCGATACCCGGGAACCCCGACCTGTTCCGGCTTACTTCTCGACGATCGCGAGAACGTCGCGGGCCGAGAGGACGAGGTACTCCTCGCCGTTGTACTTCACCTCGGTGCCGCCGTACTTGCTGTAGAGCACGACATCGCCGGTCTTGACGTCGAGCGGCAGGCGCTCGCCGTTCTCGAAGCGACCCGGACCGACCGCGAGGACGACGCCCTCCTGGGGCTTCTCCTTCGCGGTGTCCGGGATGACCAGGCCAGAGGCCGTGGTCTGCTCGGCGTCGAGCGGCTGGACCACAATGCGGTCCTCAAGCGGCTTGATGGCAACCTTGGAGCTGGCGGTCGTCACGATCCGACCTCCCCCTTCGGAGATCTCACGGGGTTAACTGTCTGAGGTGGCGACCAGGTGGATCCGTCGTCGCGGGTGCCGGACCTGCCCGTCGCCGTGTTGGCACTCTCCGGTGGAGAGTGCCAGAGCCGAGACTATGACTGCGATTAGCACTCGGTCAAGCGGAGTGCCAACACGGCGGGCGTGGCGGGGGTACGGCGGGAGCGATCCACGGGCGCGCACGCCCCCCGGGCGCCGCGCCGGAGACGCCCCCGGCACCGGTCCGCGGCACGGGCGGAGAACGGTCGCGGTACGTACGCGGTACGGCGCCGGCAGCCTCGGACGCTTGCCACGAGCCGGTGACGGCGGCCCCGGCGAACATGAGCGCCGCCCGGGTGACACCGGCGCCGGACCCGGGCGACACGCGCGCCGGGTGTCTCAGGAGGTGAGCCCGTCTGCCCCAGGGGTCCCGGTTCTGGCCTCCGAGTCCCCGGCACCGGCTCCGGCTCCGTGAAGTCACCGGGCCGGGTCCGGGAGGCCGGGTCTGGGGCCCGGGTCCGGAAGGTCGCCGGGCCGGGGACGGCAGGGGGAGCCGGGCGCCGTGCAACGAGGGCGTGTCCGCGGTCCTCCTGCCCGAACCCGGCCCGAAAGGCCGTGCGCCGGGCCCGGGAGGCCGACGCGCCCTGGGAGGTCCGTGCGCCGGGGCCCTTCGGCTTCCGGTCCGGCGCCTCAGGGAGTACGGCCGTACGGGCGCGCCGGGCGGGTGGCCTGACGGAGGCGCGCGGGAGAGCTGCGGACACGGTGGATGCGGTCCAGCAGCCGCGTGGTGGATTCGGTGAGCGCCGGGGCGCGCATCCCCTGGGCGGACGGGTGCGGGCCCGGACGCGCGGCGGCACGGGATCGCCCAGGGCGTACGGGGCGTACGGAGGCCGCAGCGGGCGTCTCGCGCGCGGCCTTCCGCACCGGGGCCGGCAGGGGGGCGTGCGCAGGAGGACCGGGAGCTCCTGACCGGGTCACTCCGGCTCCCGGCCGGATCTTCCGCGCGCCGGCCCCGGGCAGGGCCTCCACCGCGCCCGACCCGCCGGACCGCCCGCTCCGGGGCCCAAGGGGCTCCGCCCCGGGCCCGGGGCGCACACCACCGGCCCGGGTACCCGGCATGTCGCCCTGCGGGCGAACCGCCTTGCGCCCGAGCCGTTCGATGGGATCGACGGAGACGGCCGGGTCCATGGACGGCGGCACGCACCCGGTGGTCCCGAACATCACCCCGGCCACCACGGCGAGCGGACCGGCCCATCCCGTGACCAGCCCGCGGACCCGTGTCATGCCCGCCCCTCCCCGGCAGGCCGCCCGGACCCGCTTCTCCGGCCCGGGAGGGACGTGGGCCGCGGATTCGTCACGCGCATGAGAGCGCGGAGGGCCCACAGGTGGGGGGCCCGCAGGCGGAGAGCCCACAGGCGGGGGTCGCCGGGCGGCGGCTCATACGTAGTCCTCCAGCCTGGCCACGGCGTACCCCTTGTCCGTCACGGTCTTCATGACCTGGCGGATCATGTCGGGCATGGAGCCCTTCCAGTCGTCCCGTCCCCGGAAGTGCGTGAGGATGATGTCGCCCGGGTGGAGGTCCTGGTCCCACTCCCGCCACTCCATGTGGTCGGGGAACGCCTCGGCGGCCCACAGCGGCACCGCGTTGACGCCGCAGGACTGGGCGGCGCGCAGGGTGTCCACGTTGTAGTTGCCGTACGGCGGGCGGAAGAGCGGGGGACGCTTCCCGTACAGCTTCTCGAGATTGTCCTGCTGACCGCAGATCTCCTTGCGCTGCGCGTCGTACGAGAGACCGGGCAGATAGCGGTGGTTGAGGGTGTGGTTGTGCAGAGAGACGCCACGGTCGCGCATCTTGCGGAAATAGCCGTAGTTGTCACTGATCACATAGTCGCTGAGGAAGGCGCTGTACGGGATCTTGAGGTCGGTCATCATGCGGAGCAGCTCGGGGTCCTTCTCCGCGCCGTCGTCGATCGTGAGGAAGACGATCTTCTCCTTCACCGGGACCGCCGTGAAGACTGGTGGCAAGGACTCGCCATCCTCCACCTCGAAGCCCTTGCGGGTGGTGATCTTCGGCTTGACGGTGGGCGGCTGGGGCGCGGGCAGCGGGGTCTTGGCGAGCCCCCACTTCTTCGCCGCCGCGGCGCGCGCGGCCTGGGCGCGCTTGACCCGGTCCACATACGCGGCCAGCGATCCGGCGGGCCCGGCCTGCCGTGCCGCCTTGTCCGCCTTCTCGACCTGTTCGGCCTCGGCGTTCTGCCCGGGCTGCGGGGTCGCGCCGGCGTGACCGTCCGGGTCCTGGGCGGCACAGGCCGAGCCGAGGAATCCGGCGAGCAGGGCGGCCGCGATCGCGCGGCGCCGCGACCGGCCGCGGGCCGACCCCGGAGTGCCCCTCCCACCCGTCACCACACGGCTGTTGTCATCCTTTGCCGCGCTGTTTCCGTTTTGTCTGACTAGCTGCATGGCGCCGGATCCTGTCAGCACCGGTCCGCAGGACCCGGACGACACCGCCGCCGCCCGCGGACCGAAACTCTCCTGGCCGACAGCGGACACCGCTCCTGGCCCACAATGGACCGGGTGAACGACCTCTCCGCGCTCCTCACCGACGAGGGCCAGACCCTGCTCGCCCGGCTCCGCGACCACGACCCCTCGCAGGAGCTGGCACTCGCCACCCGGCTGCGCCGCGACCACCCCGCCGACCTGGTCTCGGCCGCGCTCGGCCAGGCCCGGCTGCGGCAGCGGGCGGTGGCGAAGTTCGGCGCGGAGGACGCGTACCGCATGTACTTCACACCGAACGGTGTGGAGCAGGCGACCCGCAGGCCGGTCGCCGAGTACCGTGCCGCCCGCTTCAGCGCGCTCGGGGTGCGCTCGGTGGCGGATCTGTGCAGCGGTATCGGCGGCGACGCGATCGCTCTGGCCCGCGCGGGCATCCGGGTGCTGGCGGTCGACCGCGACCCGCTGACCGCCTCCGCCGTCCGCGCCAACGCCGAAGCCCTCGGGCTGGCGGATCTGATCGAGGTCCGGTGCGCGGATGTGACGGAGACGGACACGTCCGCGTACGACGCCGTCTTCGCCGACCCGGCCCGCCGTGGCGGCAGGGGGCGGGTGTTCGACCCGGAGGCGTACTCCCCGCCGCTCTCCTGGGCGATCGCCGCCGCCCGGACCCGCCCCCACGCGGCACTCAAGATCGCCCCGGGCATCCCCCACGAGCTGGTCCCCGACGACTTCGCGGCGGAGTGGATCTCGTACGGAGGCGAGGTGAAGGAGGCCGTGCTGTGGTCCGGTACGGGCCCCGGGACCGTCGCCGCGACCCTGCTCCCCGGCCCGTACACCCTGACCGGCCGGGGCCTGCCGAACCCTCCGGTCCGTCCCGTCGGGCGCTACCTCCACGAGCCGGACGGCGCGGTGATCCGCGCGCATCTGGTCGCCGAGGCCGCCGAGGAGCTGGAGGGCGGGCTGATCGACGAGACGATCGCGTACATCACCTCCGATGTGCTGCGGCCGGTGCCGTACGCCACCGCGTACGAGATCACCGATCGGCTGCCCTTCGGTCTGAAGCGGCTCAAGGCGCTGCTGCGCGAGCGCGGGATCGGGTCGCTGACGGTGAAGAAGCGCGGTTCGGCGGTGGAGCCGGAGGAACTGCGCCGCAGGGTGAAACCGCAGGGACCGAACGCGGCGACGGTCTTTCTGACCAGGGTGGCGGGGGCCCCGTCGATGCTGATCGGCCGGCCCGTGCCGGCAGACGGGTGAAAGGCCTGCCGACGGGCGCGTGAGGGGTCCCTCGGCGAGCGCTCCGCATGCGCCTGAAGACCCGTAGAGGGGCCCTCAGGCACGTGCGGGACCGCCCACGGACAGGTTGACCGAGGGGCCCGTGAGGGACCGACGGCGCGCACGTGGGGGCCTTCCGGCGCGCACGTGGTGAGAAGTGCGAGGTGCCGTCGCCCGGCTGTCAGCGATGGGCTCCGCCGCGTTCACGGGCGGGGACGACCACGAGCAGCCCGGCCGCCCAGCGGTGGTGGACGATCGCCTTGACCAGGCCCAGAACACCCGCCGCGCACAGGATGAGACCCGTGCCCACGGCGTACGCGAGCAGGCTGTACGTCGTGCGGCCCGTCTCCCGCGCGGGGTCGGCGCTCGCGGGGGCGTGGGCGGTGAGCCACAGACCGCCCGCGGTGAACGCCAGGGACACGAGGAGCCAGCACAGGATCGTCCCGGGCCTCTGATGGCGGGTGTCCCCCGCCGGGTCGACGGCCACGGCCGCCCACTGACGGAGCAGCACGCGTACGGCCCGGTCGCGGCGGACGCCGACGACCAGGGCGGCCATCGACGGCGCGAGGGCCAGCAGCGCCAGGAGGCAGGTGACGACGGCGAAGATCAGCGTGAACCCGTCCACGGTGTCGTCCAGCGAGATCAGCGCGGTGCTCAGCAGGGCCCAGCCGAGTTCGCACCCGGCCACCACCAGCACCAGGAGCAGCAGCCGCGCCGGGCCGACGGACCGCCGGGTCAGCTCCTCCAGGGCCCGCCTCCGGTCGGCGAGCAGGGTCTCGCGGTCCGGGCGCCGGGGCGCTTTCCCCGAGCGCGGGCAACGGGGGTGTATCGGCTCGGAGGGCGGAGGTGGGGGGAGGTCCGGCATGCGCGCGAGACTATCGGCCGGGCCGCGTACGCCCGGCCCAACTCGCCTGATCCACAAGGTGCTTGCCGTTCCGGGCCCGGGGGTGCCGGCCGGGTGCGGGCCGGCACCCCTCCGCGCGGCCACCGGGCTCAGCCGTCCAGCAGGGCCGCGCGGGCCAGCAGAAGGTCCCGCTCCCGTTCGTTCCGGGTCAGCGCGGCGGCGCGTTCGAACTCCTCGCGTGCCTCGGGGACGCGGCCCAGCCGGGCCAGCAGATCACCCCGCACACTCGGCAGCAGGTGGTACTCCTTCAGCGCGGGCTCGGAGGCCAGGGCGTCCACCAGGGCGAGGCCCGCCTCCGGACCGTCAGCCATGGAGACGGCGACCGCGCGGTTCAGTTCGACGACCGGGGAGGGGGCGAGCGCCGCCAGCTGACCGTAGAGGGTGGCGATGGTCCGCCAGTCGGTGTCCTCGTAGCGGACCGCCTGCGCGTGGCAGGCGGCGATCGCCGCCTGGAGCGCGTACGGCCCCGGCCGCCCGCCCGGTGCGGCGGCCCGGGCGAGTGCGGTGAAGCCGCGGCGGATCAGCAGACGGTTCCAGCGGGTGCGGTTCTGGTCGGCGAGCAGGACGGGGGCGCCGTCCGGTCCGGTACGGGCGGCGATGCGGGACGCCTGGATCTCCAGCAGGGCGGCCAGGCCGTGCACCTCGGGCTCGTCGGGCATCAGACCCGCCAGCACCCGGCTCAGCCGCAGCGCGTCCTCGCAGAGGCCGGGGCGCAGCCAGTCGTCACCGGCGGTCGCCGCGTACCCCTCGTTGAAGATCAGGTAGATGACTTCCAGCACGGAGTCGAGACGGGCCGCGCGGTCGGGGCCGTACGGCACCTCGAAGGGGACACCCGCCCTGGCCAGGGAGCGCTTGGCGCGGACGATGCGCTGGGCGACCGTCGGCTCCGCGGTGAGGAACGCGCGCGCGATCTCCTCGGTCGTCAGCCCGCCCAGGAGCCGCAGGGTGAGCGTGATCCGGGCGTCGGTGGACAGCACCGGATGGCAGGCGGTGAAGATCAGCCGCAGCAGGTCGTCGTCGATGTCCTCGGGGTCCGCCGGCTCGGCGGGGGGCCGGGCGTCCTCCAGGCTCCGCCCGACCTCGGCGAGCTTGCGGGCGTAGTTCTCCTTGCGGCGTACGAGATCGACGGCGCGGCGCCTGGCGACGGCCGTGAGCCAGGCTCCCGGCCTGTCCGGCACGCCGGACTCCGGCCACTGCTCCAGCGCGGCGACCAGGGCGTCCTGAGCGATCTCCTCGGCGATGCCCACGTCCCGGACCATCCGGGCGACACCTGCGATGATCCGCGCCGACTCGATCCTGAATACCG
Source organism: Streptomyces sp. NPDC004609 (assembly GCF_042873655.1). Classification (NCBI taxonomy): domain Bacteria; kingdom Bacillati; phylum Actinomycetota; class Actinomycetes; order Kitasatosporales; family Streptomycetaceae; genus Streptomyces; species Streptomyces sp. NPDC004609. Next base: position 50,403 of record NZ_JBIALS010000006.1, read on the forward strand.
CTTCCACCGCGCTCGCTGTCGTCACGGCCACCCATCAGAACAGCCGTGGACACCGGCGGCAAGCAAGGTGGCCGGGGACCGGGCCCGCGCCTCGCCGGTACGCGGGCCCGCCTCCCGTCCCCGTCCCCGTACCGCGCGCCGGTTCCGCTCCCGCCCCGGGCACTCCGTCCCGGCGGTCCGTGCCCGGCTGCCCGCCCCGGCCGGTCGGGCAGCCGTTCTAGTCCTCGGCGATCTGGCGGACCTCACAGGTCACGGTGAAGCTCTCGTCGTGGACCTGGAGGAAGCGCTTGGCCCACTCGACGGCCTCGGCCATGTCCTTGCACTGCGTGATCGAGTAGCCGCCGATCACTTCCTTGCTCTCGGTGAAGGGCCCGTCGGTGTACGACAGCTTCCCGCCGGACCAGGTGACGCGGGTGCCCTGGGCGGTCGGGGTGAGACCGCCCGTGTCGAGCATGACCCCCGCCTTGGTGATCTCCTCCAGGAGCGCGCCCATCCGCTGTTCCATCTCCGGCGTGAAGCCGCCCTCGGAGTTGTTCTCGTCGACACGGACCATCGTCAGAAAGCGCGGCATACCGGTTCCTCGTTCCCTTCTGTCGTGACGGTGGGGCCGTCCCCCGCCTCTCTCGTTCCTCTGTCGAACGGGAGAGGACGGGATCGACGCCCTCTCCGGAATTCTTCGCGGAACTCGCGCCGTCGGCCACTTCGGGGCCCGCCTCCCGCCCGGGAAGGAGCAGCCTCCGGCCCCTCGTCCCGCCGGCGGTCCGGCTCCTCGTGTCGCTGGACGGTCAGTCGGTGCCCAGGGACTCGAAACGCCACCGGTGCACCGGACGGGTGATCAGGTCCGCCGCGGGCTCCGGCAGTTCGGGAAGGACCGCGCCCGGGTCCGCCGTCTCCCACCAGGTGATCACGAGCACCCGGTCACTGCCGGCGCGGAAGGACTCCCGGCGCACCGGGTCATGGGACAGCTCCTGGGCGCGGGCCCACTCCAGCAGCTCCGCACCCCGGCCCCGGACCGCGCGGGCCTCCCACATCAGCGCGACGGTCGTCATGAGTAGAGGTTGTCCTTGCTGATCTCGTGGACATGGTCGTGGTCGTGGGCGTGACCATGCCCCTGGCTCTGCGCGCCCGGCACATGCGGGTCCGTCACCGGCAGCGAGGAGTCCGCCGACAGTTCCAGATCGGAGGCAGGTCTACCCCGCGCCACCATCTCCGCGCCCAGCGCGGCCACCATCGCGCCGTTGTCCGTGCAGAGCCCCGGGCGGGGCACCCGCAGCCGCACGCCCGCGCGCTCGCAGCGCTCCTCGGCGAGGGCGCGCAGCCGGGAGTTGGCCGCCACACCGCCGCCGATCATCAGATGGTCGACGCCCTCGTCCACACAGGCGCGCACCGCCTTGCGGGTCAGCACATCGACGACCGCCTCCTGGAAGGACGCCGCCACATCGCGTACCGGCACCTCCTCCCCCGCCGCGCGCTTGGCCTCGATCCAGCGGGCGACCGAGGTCTTGAGCCCGGAGAAGGAGAAGTCGTACGCGGGGTCGCGCGAGCCGGTGAGCCCGCGCGGGAACGCGATCGCCGCCGGGTCGCCCTCCCTCGCCAGCCGGTCGATCACCGGACCGCCGGGGAAGCCCAGGTCCAGCACGCGCGCGATCTTGTCGAACGCCTCGCCCGCCGCGTCGTCGATGGTCGCGCCCAGCGGCCGTACATCGCTGGTGATGTCGGGCGCGAGCAGCAGCGAGGAGTGCCCGCCGGAGACGAGCAGCGCCATCGTGGGCTCGGGCAGCCTGCCGTGCTCCAGCTGGTCGACACAGATGTGCGAGGCCAGATGGTTCACCCCGTAGAGGGGTTTGCCCAGCGCGTAGGCGTACGCCTTGGCCGCCGACACCCCCACCAGCAGCGCGCCCGCGAGGCCGGGTCCGGCCGTGACCGCGATCCCGTCGAGGTCACGCGCGTGGACGCCCGCCTCCTTCAGCGCGCGCTCGATCGTCGGAACCATCGCCTCCAGGTGCGCGCGCGAGGCGATCTCGGGGACCACGCCGCCGAAGCGGGCATGCGCGTCCACGCTGGAGGCGACGGCGTCCGCGAGCAGCGTCGTACCGCGGACGACGCCGACGCCGGTCTCGTCGCAGGAGGTCTCGATACCGAGTACGAGCGGTTCGTCAGCCATCAGTAAACATTCCCTTGCACATGGAGCCGCATGACGAGCGCGTCGACGTTGCCCGGCTGGTAGTAGCCGCGGCGGAATCCGATGGGCTCGAAGCCGAAGCGCTCGTACAGCTTCTGGGCCCTGGTGTTGTCCACCCGCACTTCGAGGAGCACCTCTTCGCACTCGAAGGCGGTGGCGTGCCGCAGCAGATCGGTGAGGAGCCGGGCGCCGAGGCCGGTGCCCCAGTGCTCACGGGCGACGGCGATGGTCAGGACGTCACCGAGTCCGCCGGCCGCCGCGAGGCCCGCGTATCCGACGATCGACCGCCCGCCCGCTCCCGCGGTCCGGGCGGGCTTCCCGGTCCCGCCGTTCGCAGTGGCCTCAGCGGTCCCTGCCGTCTCCGCTGTCTCCACCGTTTCCGCCGTCTCCGCGACGACATAGCGGCGGGTGGCCCGCGGTCCCCTGGCATGGGCCAGATCGGACCAGAACATCCCGAGCGACCAGGCGTCCTCCGGGAAGAGCTCGACCTCCAGCTCGTACACCGGCCCGATGTCCCACCAGCGCATCTCCCGCAGCACGGGGTCGGCCGGTAGGGAACCGGGACGCGCGGAACCCGCGGGACCGGCCGGTACGGGGTCCGGCGACGCGGCGGCCTCCGGCGGTACCGGTGCCTCAGCCGGTACGGAGCCGGGGTCCCGGTGACCGGGTCGTACGGGGTGCTGGGCGCCGGTCACCGGGGCGTGACCACCTTGTAGTTCTTCGGCACCTGGGCGTCCGGCCTGCGCAGATACAGCGGCAGCGGCGGCAGGAACCCGCCCACCGGACCGACTGCCTCCGCACCACCCGCCTCCGCCTCCCCCGCCGCCAGTTTCGCGGCGGCGAGCGACGCCAGCGCGCCGGCCGAGACGTGCTCGGGGCCGCGGGCGTCCGGGAAGGTCTCCGGGTAGAGCACCGCCCCCGCGCCGACGGCCGGCAGTCCCGCGACCCGCTCCGCGATATCGGCGGGCCGGTCCACGGCGGGCTCGCCGACCCGCTCGCGCGCCGACGCGTACCGCGCCCAGTAGACCTCCTTGCGGCGCGCGTCCGTCGCCACCACGAAGGGCCCGTCGAGACCGGAGGCGTACGCGAGCCCGTCCAGCGTGCACAGCCCGTAGACGGGCACGCCCAGCGCGGAGCCGAAGGTGGAGGCCGTGACCAGGCCGACCCGCAGCCCGGTGTAGGGGCCGGGGCCGACGCCTGCCACCACGGCGGTGACGGCGTCGAGCTTCACCCCGGCCTCGGCGAGCACCCGGTCCACGGCGGGGAGCAGCAGCTCGCCGTGGCGACGCGCGTCGACGCGACTGGACTCGGCGACGACGGACGTCCCGTCGTGGAGGGCGGCGGTGACGGCGGGGGTGGCGGTATCAACGGCGAGCAAGAGCACGCAAACAGCCTACGGCTCCCGCGCCGGAGCCACGGCTCGCCGCCGGAGGGGGCCGCTGCTGCTACCGTCGCCCCCGGACACACAACGTTCGATTGGCATCGAAAGGTGGGGCACGGTGGCACGGAGCAGCTCGGGACTGGTGGCCGGGCTCACGGCGGCCGCTCTGGCCGGCGTCTGTTTCCTCGCCTATCAGGCGCAGGCGAGCGCCCCCGGCGCCCAGGCCAAACCCGGCACCCCCAGTGCGGCGCCCTCGACCAAGGCGCCCGGCCAGAAGCCCGTGAACCCGCTGGCGCTGCCGCAGAACTCGGGCCGGGGCACCCGGGTCGTCTACGCCCTGGACGCCCGCCGTGTCTGGCTCGTCGGCGGGAAGAACAAGGTCACGCGGACCTTCGAGGTCATGCCGTCGACGGTGAGCCCGCGGCCCGGTTCGTACGCGGTGACCTCGCGCTCCGGGCAGGTCCCGGGCTCGGACGGGGTGCCGATCGAGCACGTGGTGCGGTTCGCGATGGTGAAGGACGTGTCGATCGGCTTCAGCGCCGCGATGAACGGGTCGATGAAGAGCCCCGACCCGGAGAAGAAGACGGGCGGCGTGCGGATGACGCGCGAGGACGGCGACGCCATGTGGCGGTTCGCGACGATCGGCTCGAAGATCGTCGTCGTCCCGTAGCGATCGCACCGCCACCGGGCTCGTCTCCGGGCGCTCCCGCCCCGGCGCCCATGAGGTGACACGCGGCTCGCGACTCCGGCCGTGGACCGCTCGTACCGACGACTCATACGTAAGGCTCGTACGTACCTGCGACCCGTACGCGGCGATGACCCGTACGGATGACCCGCGGGCGTGCCCCGCCGGGTCCCCGGGGCTACGCGGCGTCGCGCGTGTCTTCCTCCGGGAGCGCCGGGAGCACGTCCTCACGGGGCTCGCGCGGCGGGGTCGAGACGGCACTCGCCGCGGCGCAGGACGCCAGCAGCTCCCCCATCGACGGTGACAGCGGCGGGATCTTCGGCCCGGCCGCCTCCGCCGGGGACCGCCACGGCTGCCGCCGTGACTGCTGCCGCTGCTCGGACTCGCGCTCGGACGCCGGCATGGATGCCTCCTGGGTCGCGGGGGCAGAGTGGTGAGGCAGACCTAACCAAGCTTCCGTACCATGTGACCACGCAGGGCACGGCCCGCGCAACATTTTCCCGACGCCGTGTCGGAAAATCCATGGTTCGGCTGTCGGCAACCCACCAACGGGGCGGGAGCGCGGTGCGGGGCCGAACTGCCCGCCCGTCCCTCAGACGCCCGGGCGCCTCCCGTGGCCCCACCCGGGGACGCGCGACCCCCGCCGGAGCCGTACGCCGATCCCGTCACCGGAGCCGCCAGTCCCGTACGCCATCGCCGGAGCCCCCACCCGGCCGTGCGCCACTCCGCCCGGCCCGGCGCATCGGACGGGGTTCTACACCCCGGAGAGATCCACGTCCGCCCACCGGCCGCCGTACCCCGACAGGGTCACCTCGCGCCGGTCGGCGCCCGGCCCGTCGTCTCCCGGGGCCCCGTCGGCCGTGCCGTCCCCGAGGGCTTCGCCGGCGCGACCGGTGATCCGGTGGATCACCACGTGCAGCCGGTCGTCCGACAGGTCCTCGACCTTCCCGTCGCCCCACTCCACGACCACGACCGAGTCCGGCAGCGAGACGTCGAGATCGAGGTCCTCCATCTCGTCGAGCCCTCCGCCGAGCCGGTAGGCGTCCACGTGCACCAGGGCGGGCCCGCCGGTCAGCGACGGATGGACGCGGGCGATGACGAAGGTCGGCGAGGTGACCGCGCCCCGCACCCCGAGGCCCTCGCCGAGCCCGCGGGTCAGGGTCGTCTTGCCCGCGCCCAGTTCGCCGGTGAGCATCACCAGATCGCCGGGGCGCAGCAGCTTCGCGAGCCGTCGTCCCAGCTCCCGCATCTCTTCGGCGGACTCGACGGCGCGGTGGGAGACGGCGGTCTCAGCCGCCGGGCTGTGCGGTGCTTCCATACGGGCCAACGTTAGCCGCTGCCGGTACGGCCCCGACCCGGGCGAGCAGGTCGGCCAGCCGGTCCGTGACGACTTCCGAGTGCTCCAGCATCACCAGATGCCCGCCGTCCGGCACGATCACCAGCTCCGAGTCGGGGAGCAGATCGGCGATGGCCTCGCTGTGCGAGCTCGGAGTGACCAGGTCCCTGTCACCGGCCAGGACGAGCACGGGGACCTCCTGGAAGACGAGGAGCGCGCCCGCCTTGTCGTGTTCGTCGAAGGCCGGGTAGAACTCCGCGACGACGTCGATCGGCGTGGACTCGATCATCCGCTCGGCGAACCGGGCGACCGCGGGGTCCACGTCCCGCGACGAGAACGAGTACCGCTTGATCAGGCCCGCGAACAGATCGGCGGTGGCGCGGCGGCCCCGCTCGACCAGCTCGGCCTGGGAGCCGAGGGCGCGCAGCACCCCGGGGAGCACCCGGCGCACGACGTTGACACCCGCGACCGGAAGGCCGTAGTTCACCTCGCCGAGCCGGCCGCTCGACGTGCCGACGAAGGCGATCCCGACGATCCGTTCCCGTACGACCTCGGGGAACTGCTCCGCCAGCGCCATGACGGTCATCCCGCCCATGGAGTGGCCCACCAGCACCAGCGGGCCCTCGGGGGCCGCCGCGTCGATGACGGCCATCAGATCGCGGCCCAGCTGGTCGATGGAGACGGGCACCCGGTCGGGCCCGGACTGGGAGGCGCCCCGGTCCGAGCGGCCGTGGCTGCGCTGGTCCCAGTGCACGGTACGGACCAGTCCGCGCAGGGCGGCGCGCTGGAAGTGCCAGGAGTCCTGGTTGAGGCAGTAGCCGTGGCTGAAGACGACGGTGACGGGGGTGGGGGTCCGGCGTCCGAAGAGCCTGCGCTTGCGTGGTCCGCTGATGTCGGGGTCGGTCTCGTCGACCTCGTAGTAGAGCTGGGTGCCGTCGTCGGCGAGCGCCTTGCCCGGGGTGCCGCGCAGCGAGCCGTACGGCCCCGAGGCGTCGAGCGCGAGCCGGGCCCTCTTGCGCATACCGCGGCCGACGGTGAGGCGCTCGACCGCGACGCCCGCCGCCGCGCCCGCGGCGATCACGCCTATCGCGGCGCCGGCGAGGCCCGCGCGGCGCCAGTTGCCGTTCGTGGCGGCCGAGGCGGCGGTCGCCGCCGCCGCTACGGCGTCCCCCGTGCTGGTCTCGCTCACCGTGCCGCTCCTCGCTCGTGCAGTCCTTGCAGCCTCGCGGCTCCCGCCGCCCTCTCGTTCACCGGGTCCCTCCGCCCGGCCGGGTGGCCCGGGTGCTCTCGCCCCGGCCCTCCGGTTCAACCCTTCCCACGGAGAGTCTCCCGCTCAGGGTTTCCCCCCGGTGTTCCCGCTCGGTGTTCCCGCTCGGCGTTTCCCTTCAGGGCAACCCGCTCAGGGCCTTCCCCGCCAGGGCCTTCCCCCTCAGGGCTTCCGCCGCGCCTTTCCGCTCACAGCTTCCCGTTCACGGCTTCTCGTTCAGATAGACGCGCGGGACCCGCTTGCCGATCCGGGTGACGATCTCGTACGCGATGGTGCCCGCCGCCTCCGCCCAGTCCTCGGCGCTCGGTTCGCCCCGGTCGCCCGGTCCGAACAGCACCGCCTCGGCGCCCTCCTGGACTTTCCGCCCGCCGAGATCGACGACGAACTGGTCCATCGCGACCCGCCCGGCGACCGTGCACCGCTCGCCGCCGACGAGGACCGGGCCCCGGCCGGAGGCGTGGCGCGGGACGCCGTCCGCGTAACCGATGGGGATCAGGCCCAGGACGGTCTCGTCGGGGGTGATGTAGTGGTGGCCGTAGCTGACGCCGTGACCGGCGGGAACGTTCTTGACCAGGGCGACGGACGCGGCGAGCGTCATGACGGGCCGCAGGCCCAGCTCGGCGTGGGTGCCCAGTTCGGGTGCCGGTGAGATGCCGTAGACCGCGATCCCGGTCCGTACGAGATCGAAGTGGGTCTCGGGGAGGGTGAGCGCCGCCGGGGAGTTGGCCATATGGCGCACCTCGGGGTCGAGGCCCGCCTTCTCGGCGTACGCGAGCATCTCGCGGAACGCGTCGAGCTGGAGGGGAATCGAGGGGTGCCCCGGTTCGTCGGCGCAGGCGAAGTGCGACCACAGTCCGGTGACCTTCACCGTGCCCTCGGCCTCGGCGGCGAGCGCGGCGGCGACGAGTTCCGGCCAGTCGGCGGGCTGGCAGCCGTTGCGGCCGAGGCCGGTGTCGGCCTTGAGCTGGATACGGGCGGGGCCGCGGCCGGCCTCGCGGGCGGCGGCGATGACCTCGGAGAGCGCCCACATCCCGCTGACCGACATGTCGAGTCCCGCCTCGATGCCCTCGCGCCAGGGGCCGCCGGGCGTCCAGAGCCAGCACAGCAGCGGCGCGTCGATACCGGCCTCGCGCAGCGCGAGCGCCTCGTGCGGGGTGGCGGTCCCGATCCAGGTCGCCCCCGCCTGAAGGGCGGCACGGGCGCAGGGCACGGCGCCGTGGCCGTAACCGTCGGCCTTCACCACGGCCATCACCGCGGCACCGGGCGTACGGGCGTCCAGCGCCCGCACATTGGCGCGCAGTGCGGCGAGGTCGATCTCGGCACGGGCTCGAAAGGGTGTGACGGGTGTCCGATTCATCGCGCCCAGTCTCTCAGAGGGCTCCGCCGGCGCCCGCGCAACAGGTCCCGTTTTCAACGAGCCCGGTTCTGTGCGCTTCCTCACGGCCGGGCCGGTTCGGCCGCCGTACGGCGGGATCGGCCCACCGGGGTGGCGGTCCGCCGGCCCGGGCGGGACGGCGGAGGGATCCGGCCATTCGGGTGCACGTGTCCGGGCCGCCGCCCGCCGGGCCCGTACCCCGCGGGTGCTCTGCCGGGGAGCCCCGCGGGCCCCTCCGCACGCCCGCACCCGGTCGCCCCGCCCCGGGGCACGGGCGGTACGGCGGGGCGGCTCGGCCCGCGCGCCCCCACATCAAGTCCCGCGCTGGCGCCGCCCACGATCATCACGTCCGTCGCCGTCGCAACCTCAGCCCCGCGCGTCCGTACGCGCCCCCGCCTCCAGCCCGCGCGCTCAGCCGCGCGCGTGCGTCGCTCACGCCCGCGCGTCCCGTATGCCCCGCCCGCTCGCACCCGGTGCGTCCCGTGCTCCCCGTACCTCCCGTGCGTCGCGTACGTCCCGCCATGCCTCGCCCAACACCTCCGCCACCTCGTACGACGTGATCGGCACGGCCCTGGCCGCCGCGTGGCGGGCCGCGAGCCCGTGGAGATAGGCCGCGGCGGAGCCGGCGTCGCGGGGAGCGAGGCCCGTGGCGAGGAGGGAGCCCGCGAGGCCGGAGAGGACGTCGCCGCTGCCCGCCGTGGCGAGCCAGGAGCTGCCCATGGCGTTCACGCGCACGGGTGAGCGGGTGTCGGGGGCCGCCACCAGCGTGGTGGAGCCCTTGAGCAGGACCGTCGCCCCGTAGTGCGCGGCCAGGTTGCGCACCGAGACGAGGCGGGCCGACTCGACCTCGTCGCGGGAGACCCCGAGCAGGGCGGCGGCCTCTCCGGCGTGCGGGGTCAGCAGGGTGGGCGCCCGCCGGTCGCGGACGGCCGCCGGGTCCAGCCCGCGCAGCCCGTCCGCGTCGACCAGCACCGGGACGTCGGAGGCCAGCACCTCCCGTACGGCGCCGAAGTCGTCGGCGAGGCCGGGGCCGATGACCCACGCCTGCACCCGCCCCGCCTTCCCGGGCGGTCCCGCGTGGACCAGGGTCTCCGGGAAGCGGGCGATCACGGCGTCCGCCGCGTGGCCGACGTACCGGACCGCGCCCGCGCCGCCGCGCAGGGCGCCCGCGACCGCGAGGACGGCCGCGCCCGGATAGCGGGCGGACCCGGCGACGACGCCCACGACCCCGCGCCGGTACTTGTCGCTCTCCGCCGTCGGCTCCGGCAGCAGCGCGGCCACGTCCGCGTGCTGGAGCGCCTCCACTCCGGGCACGGACGGCAGCCGGTCCTCGATGCCGATGGGGATCAGCCGGACCGTGCCCGCGTACTGGCGCGCGGGGTCGATGAGCAGCCCCGGCTTGTACGTGCCGAAGGTGACCGTCGCGTCCGCGCGCAGGGCCTCGCCCTGCACCTCCCCGCTGTCCGCCTCGACACCGCTCGGCAGATCGACGGCGACGACCACGGCGTCCGAGCCGCGCGCGGCGCGGGCGAAGGGGACCGCGTCCGCCCTCAGTCCGCCCCGGCCGCCGATGCCGGTGATGCCGTCGAGGACCAGATCGGCGGCGGCCAGCGTCTCGAAGGGGTCGTCGGCGACGCGCCCGCCCGCGCCGGTCAGGGCCGCGAGCCCGCCCGGATGCGTACGGTCGGGGGCGAGCAGGACGGCGCTGACCCCCGCGCCCCGGCGGGCGAGCCGCGCACCCGCGTAGAGCGCGTCGCCCCCGTTGTCCCCGCTGCCGACGAGGAGGACGACCCTCGATCCGTACACCCGGCCGAGCAGATCCGCGCAGGCGGCGGCGAGTCCGGCGGCGGCCCGCTGCATCAGCGCGCCCTCCGGGAGGCGTGCCATCAGCTCGGTCTCGGCGCTTCTGACGGTGTCCACGCTGTGAGCGGTACGCATGATCCCGAGTCTGCCCCAGCACCGGCGCCCGCGCCCCATCTGATCCAAATGTGCCCGAAGAGGTCGGAGTTGCCCGGTGCCTTCCGGGTGCGGGCAGGGTTGACGGAGCCTCAAGTCAAACTTAGGTTTGCCTTACCTAACTCGGTCGCGCTCTGCGGCCGTTCTGCGAAAGGTGTCCTCACCCATGCGCTCTGCCGCTCGCACCGCCACGCGCCCACGACGCACCACCGCCCGTGCCACCGCCGCCCGCGCAGGTGTCGCCCTGCTCGGCGCCGCGGCCCTCACCATGGGGCTCGCCTCGTCCGCCTCCGCGGGCACCGGCAGCCGTACGGTGGTCGACGGCCCCACGTTCAACCTGTCCCTCACCGCGCCGGGCACCGCCGCCGCGGCCGGTCAGAACGTCACCGTCAGCGGCAGCGGCTACAACCCCGACCAGGGCGTCTACGTCGGCCTGTGCGCGATACCCGCGGGCGTCGACGTCACCGACCCCACCACCTGGACGGCCAAGCCGACCCCCTGTCTCGGCGGCCAGGACCAGGCGGGCACCACCGGTGCGTCCCACTGGGTCAACAGCGACTGGTGGTGGCTGGCCCCGAACAGCTCCTCCCCGTACACCGAGTCGGGCGGCCGGGGCGCCTTCTCCGTGCAGATCCACGTCAAGGCGCAGCTCTCCGCCGGCGTCACCTGCGGCCAGGGGGGCGTGACCTGTGCGATCGTCACCCGCGCCGACCACCTGGACAGCAATGACCGCAAGTACGACGTCTACGTCCCGGTGACGTTCTCCTGACCATGAACACGCGTACCGAGAGACCAGCGGGAAGACGAGGGTTCGCGGCCGCCGCGCTGCTCCTGCTCGTGGCGGCCCTGACCGCCCCGGGCACGGCGCGGGCGGCCACCCCCGGCGAGGCCACCGGCCCCACCGGGCAGAAACTGACCGTCTCCGAAACGGAGAACATCGACCCGGCCGGCCAGAAGGTCACCGTGACCGGCACGGGCTATGACGTGTCCAAGGGCATCTACCTGGCCGTCTGCGCCGTCCCCGAGCAGGGCGAGGCGCCGAGCCCCTGCCTCGGGGGCGCCGACATGTCCGGCGCGTCCGGGACCTCGTACTGGATCAACAACAGTCCGTACGGGGAGGGGCTGGCCAAGAAGTTCACCGTCGGGAGCGACGGCAAGGGCAGCTTCACGCTGGAGCTGACCATCAAGGTCAAGGACGGCAGCGCCGACTGCTCGCAGGTCGCCTGCGCCGTCGTCACCCGCGCCGACCACACGCACATCTCCGACCGGGACCAGGACGTCATCGTCCCGTTCACCTTCGGCACCGGCGCGGAGCCGAACCCCGAGGTCCCGCCCGGGACCGTACGCCACCAGACCGTCCGCACCATCCAGCCGGCGGACGGCGCCGCGAAGGACGCCGCCGTGGACCCCGCGGCCGGGCGGCTCTACGTCAGCAGCAGCGGCGCCAAGAACCGGTTGACGGTGTACGACACGGCGACGGGACAGCCCGTCGGGGCCCCCGTCGACCTGCCCGGACACGCTTCGGCCCTGGCCCTCGACGCGCCGGCGAACACCCTGTACCTCGCGATGGACGACCGGATCGCGACCTACGACACCAGGAAGGGGACCGTCACCGACAACCGGGTGAAGGCGGACGGCAACATCAGCCTGCTGGCCGCCGATCCGGGCACCGGCCGGATCTTCGTGGGCGTCCAGGCGACCAGGTCGGTATCGGTGTACGACACCCGGCGGTGGGAGCGCGTCGGCGAGCCGGCCGTCTTCCCGGTGCACCCGTCCGGGCTCGTCGTCGACACCGCCGCGCACATCGGTTACGCCACCTATGTCGGCCCCAACCGGACCACCACCCCGCCCAGCATCTACAACATGCTGAACGCGATCGACGGTTCCACCGGCGAACTGGTCGGCACGCTCAGCCTCGGCACCGGCCCGCTGGGCAGCATGGGCGTGACCGTCGACCCCACCACCCGTACGGGCTATGTCGCCAACATCGGGGCGGGCACGGTCTCCGTGGTGGACCTGAAGGCGAACAAGGTCACCGCCACGCTGAGTGTGGGCGCCGGCCCGAAGTCCCTGGCGTACGACCCCGGAACGCGCACGCTCTACGCGGCCCAGACCACCGATCTCACGGTCGCCGCGGTGGACCCGGCGAAGAACGAGATCATCCAGCTGCTGGAGACCGGCAGGCAGCCGGAGGAACTGGTGCTGGACACCCGGACCCACACGCTCTACACCGTCCTCGCCGAAGGCAAGATCGTCCAGACGCAGCGCCGGGTCTCGCCGAAGGCGACCAAGGCGCCGAAGCCGGTGTCGGTCGCGGCCGGGGCGCAGGCGCGGTTCACGGCGACGGCGACGGGCACGCCCGAGCCCACCACGAGCTGGGAGGTCAGCACCGACGACGGCACGTCCTGGCAGCCGGTCGCCGGGGCCACGACGGCGTCACTCGCCTTCAAGGCGACCGAGGAGCAGGACGGCAACCAGTACCGGGCCGTCTTCTCCAACCCGGTCGGCAGCCTGCGCACGGCGGCCGTGATGCTCTCGGTCACCGCCCCGGGCGGCGAGACCGGCGGTGGGTCCGGCGCGGGCGGCTCGGACACGGGCGGCTCCTCCGCCGGAGGGTCCGATTCCGGCGGTTCGGCCGCAGGCGGCTCCGATACGGGCGGCTCCGGCGCGGGCGGTTCGGCGGCCGGGGGCCACGACCCCCAGTCCGTCGGCGGCGGGAGCGTCGGGGGTTCGTCCGACGGCAAGCTCGCCTCCACCGGGACGAACGTGCTGCTCCCGCTCGGCATCACGGCCGCGGCGCTCACCGCGCTGGGTGCGGCGGCCTTCGTCCTGCGCCGCAGGGTCGGGGCGCGGTAACCGGACCCTGGCACCGGCCGTGGCACCGGCGGGCGGTCGCACCGGACATGGACCGCAGCTCGCGCCGGACACCGGCCGCCCACCCCGGCACGGGCACCGGCACCGGGTGAGAGCGGAGAGACCCGAGAGACCGGAGTGAGAGCGTCCGGCACCGGACGCCGCCTCGCCGGAGCAACGGAGACGGCCCGGCCCCTCGATCGCTGATCGAGGGGCCGGGCCGACCCGCATGACCGCGTGACGTCATCACCGCCGGGCGGGACCCGGCCATGACGTCATCACCGCCGGGAGGGGCGCAGGAACCCGGGGCACGCCCGCGCCGGTCACCCCTCCGCGATCACCACCGCCGAGGCGACCCCCGCGTCATGGCTCAGCGAGATGTGCCAGGACCGCACCCCGAGCGCCACGGCCCGTGCCGCGACGGTGCCGTGGACGCGCAGCCGGGGCCGGCCGCTGTCCTCCACGTACACCTCGGCATCCGTCCACAGCAGACCGCCGGGCGCGCCGAGTGCCTTGGCGACGGCCTCCTTCGCGGCGAACCGGGCCGCGAGAGAGGCGTCACCCCGGCGCTCACCGCTGGGGAGCAGCAGCTCACGGTCCAGAAAGAGCCGCCGGGCCAGGCTCGGGGTCCGCCGCAGGGACACCGCGAACCGTTCGATCTCGGCGACGTCGATCCCCACCCCGATGATCATCCGACGGTGACCGCCTCACTCATCGACCGACTCCTTCTGCTCCGTTTCCCCCGGCCCCCGCGGCCGCGGGCACCTTCCCCCGGCCTTCCGGGGGCCCACCCCGCCGATCATTCCACCGTCACGGACTTCGCGAGGTTGCGCGGCTGGTCGACCTCGTTGCCCCGGGCCGTGGCCAGTTCGCAGGCGAAGACCTGGAGCGGCACCGTCGCCACCAGCGGCTGGAGCAGCGTGGGCGTGGCCGGGACACGGATGAGATGGTCCGCGTACGGCACGACCGCCTCGTCGCCCTCCTCCGCGATCACGATCGTCCGCGCACCGCGTGCCCGGATCTCCTGGATATTGGAGACGATCTTGTCGTGGAGCACCGAGCGCCCGCGCGGCGACGGCACCACGACGACCACCGGCAGATCCTCCTCGATGAGCGCGATCGGCCCGTGCTTCAGCTCGCCCGCCGCGAAGCCCTCCGCGTGCATGTACGCCAGTTCCTTCAGCTTCAGCGCGCCCTCCAGCGCCACGGGGTAGCCCACGTGCCGCCCGAGGAACAGCACCGTGTCCTTGCCCGCGAGCGAGCGCGCCAGCTCCCGTACCGGCTCCATCGTCTCCAGCACCCGGTCGACCTCGCCGGAGATCTTCGCCAGATCCCTGATGACGGCCTGCACCTCGTCGCCCCACTGGGTACCGCGGACCTGGCCCAGATAGAGGGCGACCAGATAGCAGGCGACCAGCTGGGTCAGAAACGCCTTCGTGGACGCGACGGCGACCTCGGGGCCCGCGTGGGTGTAGAGCACGGCGTCCGACTCGCGCGGGATGGTCGAGCCGTTGGTATTGCAGATGGCCAGCACCCGGGCGCCCTGCTCGCGCGCGTGCCGCAGTGCCATCAGGGTGTCCATCGTCTCGCCGGACTGGGAGATCGCGATCACCAGCGACCGCTGGTCCAGGATCGGGTCCCGGTAGCGGAACTCACTGGCCAGCTCCACCTCGCACGGGATCCGGGTCCAGTGCTCGATGGCGTACTTCGCGATCAGCCCGGCGTGGAACGCGGTGCCGCACGCGACGATGACGACCTTCTCGGCCGCGCGGAGCACGGAGGCCGGGATACGGACCTCGTCGAGCATCAGCGAACCGGCGGCGTCGATCCGGCCGAGGAGCGTATCGGCCACGGCCTTGGGCTGCTCGGCGATCTCCTTGAGCATGAAGTAGTCGTAGCCGCCCTTCTCGGCGGCCGACGCGTCCCAGTCCACGTGGTACGACCGCACCTCCCCCGGAGCCCCGTCGAAACCGGTCACCGTCACCCCGTCCCGCCGCAGCTCCACGACCTGGTCCTGGCCAAGCTCGATCGCGGAGCGCGTATGGGCGATGAACGCGGCCACGTCCGACGCGAGGAAGGACTCACCCTCTCCGACGCCCACCACCAGCGGGGAGTTCCGCCGCGCGCCGACCACCACATCCGGTTCGTCCGCGTGCACCGCGACCAGGGTGAAGGCGCCCTCCAGCCGCCGGCACACCTGGCGCATCGCCTCGGCGAGGTCCCCGCAGGAGGAGAACGACTCCGCGAGCAGATGCGCCACCACCTCGGTGTCCGTCTCGGACGCCAGATCGTGGCCGCGCTCGGTCAGCTCCGCGCGCAGGGCGGCGAAGTTCTCGATGATTCCGTTGTGGACGACCGCGACCCGCCCGGCGTTGTCCAGATGGGGGTGCGCGTTGGCGTCGGTCGGGCCGCCGTGCGTCGCCCACCGGGTGTGCCCGATCCCGGTGGCACCGCTCGGCAGCGGCCGGTACGCCAGCTCCTTGTCCAGATTGACGAGCTTGCCCGCCTTCTTCGCGGCGGCGAGCCCGCCGTCGGCGAGAACGGCGACCCCGGCCGAGTCGTAGCCCCGGTACTCCAGCCGCTTCAGGCCCGCGATGACCACATCCAGCGCCGACTGCCCGCCGACGTAACCCACGATTCCGCACATGGTCGGCAGCCTACGACGGAGCCCGCGGCACACCGGCCAGGCTCGCGTCCGGGCCGGTGCGCATCCCCCGGAGGCGGGGGTCCGGGGGCGGGCGTGACCTAGCACACCCTTCGCGATCGGCCGGGAACGCCGACAATGGCCCTGTGATCACTTCGCCGCCACGAAGCGCCCACCGCCGGGCCGAGCACGCGTCGACGCCGTACGTCGACCTCACCCGCGCGGAGTGGAGCGCCCTGCGCGACAAGACACCCCTGCCCCTCACCGCCGACGAGGTCGAGCGGCTGCGGGGGCTCGGCGACGTCATCGACCTCGACGAGGTACGGGAGGTCTATCTGCCGCTCTCCCGGCTGCTGAATCTGTACGTCCGGGCCACGGGCGAGCTGAGGGGCGCGCTCAACACCTTCCTCGGGGACGCGGGCGGCGGCCAGGGCTCACAGCGCGGCACCCCCTTCGTCATAGGGGTCGCCGGGTCGGTGGCCGTGGGCAAGTCCACCGTCGCCCGCCTCCTCCAGGCCCTGCTGGCCCGCTGGCCGGAGCACCCGCGCGTGGAGCGGGTGACCACGGACGGGTTCCTGCTCCCCATGAAGGAGCTCCAGGCGCGCGGGCTGATGTCGCGGAAAGGTTTCCCCGAGTCGTACGACCGCCGTGCGCTGACCCGTTTCGTCGCCGACATCAAGGCGGGCAAGGACGAGGTCACCGCCCCCGTCTACTCCCATCTGATCTACGACATCGTCCCCGGCGAGCGCCTGACCGTCAGCCGTCCCGACATCCTCATCGTCGAGGGCCTCAATGTGCTCCAGCCCGCGCTGCCGGGCCAGGACGGGCGGACACGCGTGGGACTCGCGGACTACTTCGACTTCTCCGTGTACGTCGACGCGCGGGCCGAGGACATCGAGCAGTGGTACCTCAACCGCTTCCGCAAGCTGCGCGAGACGGCGTTCCAGGACCCCTCCTCGTACTTCCGTAAGTACACCCAGGTCTCCGAGGAGGAGGCCATGGACTACGCCCGGACCATGTGGCGCACCGTCAACAAGCCCAACCTGACGGAGAACGTCGCTCCCACGCGCGGCCGTGCCACGCTGGTGGTGCGCAAGGGACCGGACCACAAGGTCCAGCGTCTGTCGCTGCGCAAGCTCTGACGTCTTCCGAGGAGACGGCCGCGTGCTGCATCTGCGTCTGATCACTCCGTCCGACCGGACCGCCGAAGCGGTCGCTCTCATCGAACGGACCGTGGGCGCCACGCATGTCGCCGTCATTCCGGGGGCGGCCCGCAATCCGCGGGGCGATCTGGTGATGTGTGATGTGGCCCGGGAGGCGGGCGACGAGCTGATCGGGGCACTGCGGGGCCTGGGCATCGACGAATGCGGCTCCATCGCCGTCGAGGACATCGATCTGTCCCTGTCCAGACGGGCCGACAAGGCCGAGGAGGAGGCGCCGGGCGAGGGCGCGGACGCGGTCCTCTGGGAACACCTGGCGGATGCCACACACGAGGAGTCGAAGCTCTCCGCGACCTATATCGCGTTCATGACCCTCGCGACGATGATCGCCGCCTGCGGTGTGGTGCTCGACAACGCGATCCTGATCGTGGGCGCGATGGCGGTGGGTCCCGAGTTCGGTCCGCTGGCCGGGTTCAGTACCGCGCTGGTACGGCGCTCACCCCGGCTCGCCTGGCGCTCGCTCCTGGCGCTGATCGTGGGGTTCGCGGTCGCCATGCTGGTCACGGTCTGGTTCAGCCAGGTCATGACCTGGCTGGATCTCTTCAGCGAGGCGGCCCTGGACGCCACGCGCCCGAACACCAGCTTCATCTACCAGCCGGACGCCTTCTCCTTCGTCGTCGCGGTGCTGGCGGGCATCGCGGGCACCCTGTCGCTGACCTCGGCGAAGTCCGGCGCGCTCGTCGGCGTCGCCATCTCCGTCACCACGGTCCCGGCCGCCGCGAACGCGGCCGTCGCCTTCTCGTACGCCGAGTACCGCCAGGCATGGGGCTCCACCGAGCAGCTCCTCCTGAACCTCCTCGGCATCGTGGTGGCGGGCACGCTGACCCTGCTGGCCCAGAAACTCTTCTGGGCCCGCCACAAGTCCAGGTCCAACGCCGAGGCGCGCGCCTAGGGCTCTCCGCGATCACGGCGTAGTACTTCCCCACCCGAGCCGGTCTCCACCTGGTGACCCGGACGCCGCGTCACCACCGCCACCGGTCCACAGGGCACACGGCGGAACAGGGCCGTCGATCGTGACGCCGTCCCCGGTCACCGACTGCGGCACAACGCGCCGCGGCGGAGCCCCCGGATGCGGCCGAGCCCCGTACGACACCTGTCGTACGGGGCTCACCGGCTCCCCGGGCCGGGCCGGGGCCGCATGGGACCACGCCGCCCCGGGAAAAACGTCAGCCCAAGGTCGACTTCACCGCGTCGGCCAGCCGCTCCGCCACCGCACGCGCCTGCTCGATGTCCGCGGCCTCCACCATCACCCGTACCAGGGGCTCCGTGCCCGAGGGGCGCAGCAGCACCCGGCCGGTCGCACCGAGCTCCCGCTCCGCCTCCGCCACCGCGCTCGCGAGGTCCGCCGAGGTGTGGACCCGGGATTTGTCGACGTCGGGGACATTGATCAGAACCTGCGGCAGCCGCTCCATCACGGCCGCCAGCTCCGCCAGGGGCTTGCGGGTGGCCGCGACACGCGACGCCAGCAGCAGACCGGTCAGCGTGCCGTCACCGGTCGTCGCGTGGTCGAGGACGATCACATGACCGGACTGCTCACCGCCGAGCGCGTACCCGTTCTCCTTCATCGACTCCAGGACGTAGCGGTCACCGACCGCCGTCTGGACCAGTTCCACCCCCGCCCGCTCCATGGCGAGCTTGAAGCCGAGGTTGGACATCACGGTCGCGACGACGGTGTTGCCCCGCAGCGTGCCCGCCTCCCGCATCGCGAGCGCCAGCACCGCGAGGATCTGGTCGCCGTCGACCTCCTCGCCGGCCGCGTCGACGGCCAGACAGCGGTCCGCGTCACCGTCGTGGGCGATCCCGAAGTCCGCGCCGTGCTCGACGACCGCGGCCTTCAGCAGCTCCAGGTGCGTCGACCCGCACCCCGCGTTGATGTTGAGCCCGTCCGGCTCGGCGCCGATCGTGACGACCTCCGCCCCGGCCCGCGTGAACGCCTCCGGCGACACCCGTGCCGCCGCGCCGTGCGCCTCGTCGAGGACGACCTTCAGCCCGTCGAGCCGGTGGGGCAGCACACCGACGAGGTGGGCGACGTACTTCTCGAAGCCCTCGTCGTAGTCCGTCACCCGGCCGACCCCGGCCCCCGTCGGCCGCGCCCACGGCTCACCGGTGCGGTGCTGCTCGTACACCGCCTCGATCCGCTCCTCCAGCTCGTCGGCGAGCTTGTGCCCACCGCGCGCCAGGAACTTGACGCCGTTGTCCGGCATGGCGTTGTGACTCGCGGAGAGCATCACTCCGAGGTCGGCGCCCAGCTCGGCGGTGAGATACGCGACCGCCGGGGTGGGCAGCACCCCCACCCGCAGGACGTCCACGCCCGCGCTTGCGAGACCCGCCACGACGGCGGCCTCCAGGAACTCTCCCGACGCACGCGGATCTCGCCCGACCACGGCGGTCGGCCGATGCCCTTCAAAGCTCCCCGCCTCGGCGAGCACATGTGCCGCGGCGACCGAGAGGCCGAGCGCCAGCTCCGCCGTCAGATCCGCGTTGGCGACACCGCGCACGCCGTCCGTGCCGAAGAGTCGTCCCACAACCGTCCTCCGAAAATGTTCCGTGATGCTCCGAAAATGCAAGCCCGTGAATGGCTCATGCCCGGTCCACGACCAAATCCTGTTGTGGAAAAACGTACGCCCCGGCAGCACGGAACAGTGCCGCCGGGGCGTACGTACAGAGCAGAACCTCGCAGGCGATTTAGCGCTTGCTGTACTGCGGGGCCTTGCGGGCCTTCTTCAGACCGGCCTTCTTGCGCTCGACCGCACGGTCGTCGCGGCTCAGGAAGCCGGCCTTCTTCAGCGGGCCGCGGTTGTTGTCCACGTCCGCCTCGTTCAGCGCGCGGGCCACGCCGAGGCGCAGGGCGCCGGCCTGGCCGGAGACGCCGCCACCCGCGATACGGGCGATGACGTCGTAACGGTTGTCGAGCTCCAGCACCTTGAAGGGCTCGTTGACTTCCTGCTGGTGCACCTTGTTGGGGAAGTAGTCCTCAAGGGTGCGACCGTTGATCTTCCACTTGCCGGTGCCCGGAACGATCCGGACGCGGGCGATGGCGTTCTTGCGGCGGCCCAGGCCGGCGGCCGGCTGGGGGTCGCCGAAGCGGGACGCGAGGGACTCGGAGGTGTACTCGCCCTCGACGGGCGTCTCCGACTCGAAGGTGGTGACCTCCGCGTAGGTCTCTTCGCCCTCGACAGGGATCTCGGTGGTGGTCTCGGCCACGATGCTCCTCAGATTCTTTTCGTCTTAGGGGGTGGCCGGACTTACTGCGCGACCTGGGTGATCTCGAACGGAACCGGCTGCTGGGCAGCGTGCGGGTGGTTCTCGCCCGCGTAGACCTTCAGCTTCGAGAGCATCTGACGGCCCAGGCTGTTCTTGGGGAGCATGCCCTTGACGGCCTTCTCCACGGCCTTCTCGGGGCTCTTGGCGAGCAGCTCGTCGTAGCGGACGGAACGCAGACCACCCGGGTAGCCGGAGTGGCGGTACGCCATCTTCTGGGTCCGCTTGTTGCCGGACAGGTGCACCTTCTCCGCGTTGATGATGATGACGAAGTCACCAGCGTCGACGTGAGGGGCGTAGATCGGCTTGTGCTTGCCCCTCAGAAGGGTGGCGGCGGTCGTCGCCAGACGGCCCAGGACGATGTCCTGCGCGTCGATGATGTGCCACTGGCGCGTCACATCGCCGGGCTTGGGGCTGTACGTACGCACGGTCGTAGCCTTCGCTTCTTCAGTGAGTGGGACTCCCCCTGCCCGTACGGACATGGGAAGCGGGTCCTGACAAGGCCACCCGGACGATCACGACAGCCCTGGCCGTGCATCGGGGACGCAACCCGTGCACCTGCCGCTGGTCATCGGCCCGGTGGACCGGCGTAAGGGCCCCTCACGTGAGATAGAGCAAGCCAATACGCATAACGAAGCAGCAGCTTACCCGGGCCGCGCCGGGCGGGTCAAAAAAGGCCCGGGACAGCGCCCTCCCCGGCCCCGTATCCCGTCCGGGCCCTGTCCGGAACCCGCCGCCACCCGGTCCCGGGCACTCCGGCCGGGGGACCGTCCGAAACCCGCCACCGTCCGCCCCCGGGGCGCTCCGGCCGGTCCGCCCGGGTGATCCACGGCGCGGCGGGCGGCCGGGGCTCCGACGACACGGCCTAACGGGCCCGCACCACCCTCCGCTCGTCCCAGACCGGCTCCGCGCTCTCCCGTACGACACCGTCCGAGCCGAAGACGAGGTACCGGTCGAAGGAGCGGGCGAACCAGCGGTCGTGGGTCACCGCGAGAACCGTGCCCTCATAGGCTTCCAGGCCGTCCTGGAGCGCCTCCGCGGACTCCAGGTCGAGGTTGTCCGTGGGCTCGTCCAGAAGCAGCGCCGTGGTGCCCCGGAGCTCCAGCAGCAGGATCTGGAAGCGCGCCTGCTGGCCGCCGGACAGCCTGTCGAAGCGCTGGTCGCCCTGGCGCTCCAGCTCGTAGCGGCGCAGCACCGACATCGCCCCGCCCCGGTCCTTCGCGTGCTCGGTCCACAGGATGTCGACGAGGGTGCGGCCCAGCAGCTCGGGGTGGGCGAGGGCACCTCCTGTGCCCGGAGGGCCATGGGTGGGATCTTCCACGCCCGGAGGACTATGGGTGGGGGCACCTCCCATGCCCGGAGGGCTATGGGGGAGGGTCTGCGCGAAGTGCCCGGGAACCACCCGCGCGCCCAGCTTCCAGGACCCGGTCGCGGCGACCGACCCGTCCCCCGCCAGCAGCCGGAGGAAGTGTGACTTCCCGGAGCCGTTGGACCCGAGGACGGCGACCCGCTCGCCGTAGAAGACCTCCAGGTCGAACGGTTTCATCAGACCGGTCAGCTCAAGCTTCTCGCAGGTCAGCGCCCGCACCCCGGTACGCCCGCCGCGCAGCCGCATCCGGATGTCCTGCTTGCGGGGCGGCTCCGGGGGCGGCCCCGCCTCGTCGAACTTCCGCAGCCGGGTCTTCGCGGCCTGATAGCGCGATGCCATCTCGTCGCTGCGGGCCGCGTACTGCTGCATGTCCAGCACCAGCCGCTTGAGCTGGGCCCGCTTCTCGTCCCAGCGCCGCCGCAGCTCCTCGAAGCGCTCGAACCGCTCCGCGCGCGCCGCGTGATACGTACCGAAACCGGCTCCGTGCACCCAGACGTCCGACCCGGCCGGGCTCGGCTCCACGCTGACGATCTTCTCGGCCACCCGTGCGAGCAGCTCCCGGTCGTGGGAGACGAAGAGCACGGTCTTACGGGTCTCCTTGAGCCGCTCCTCCAGCCACCGCTTGCCGGGCACGTCCAGAAAGTTGTCCGGCTCGTCGAGCAGCAGCACCTCGTCCGGGCCGCGCAGCAGCGCCTCCAGCGCCAGCCGCTTCTGCTCACCCCCGGACAGCGTCTGCAGCCCGCGCCACTGCGCCTTCTCGTACGGCACACCCAGCGCGGCCGTGGTGCACATGTCCCAGAGCGTCTCCGCCTCGTAACCGCGCGCCTCCGCCCAGTCACTCAGCGCCTGCGCGTACCGCATCTGCGCGGCCTCGTCGTCCACCGTCATGATCAGATGCTCGGCCTCGTCCACGGCCCGGGCGGCCTCCCGCACCCGGGCCGGGGCCAGCGAGACCAGCAGGTCCCGTACGGTCCGCTCGTCCCGCACCGAGCCGATGAACTGGCGCATGACCCCGAGACCGCCGCTGGACGACACCGAGCCGCCGTGCGGCCGCAACTCCCCCGCGATCAGCCGCAGCAGCGTGGTCTTGCCCGCGCCGTTGGCCCCCACCAGGGCGACCACGGCGCCTTCGCCCACCCGGAACGAGACATCGCCGAGCAGCACCCGCCCGTCCGGCAGGTAGTACTCAAGATGTGCGGCTTCGAGGTGTCCCATATTCCGATTCTGACGGCCGGGGCCGCCCGGGCCCAACAGGTTTAGGATTCGCGGCATGAGCTTTGGGCAGGGGGGACCTCAGTGGGGGTCCGGAGGTGGCCAGAACCATGACCCGTACGGGCGGGACCCGTACAGCTCCCGTCAGGGCGGAGGCGGCTGGGATCCCTTCGGCCCGCCGGGCGGGCCGTCGGGCGACACCCCCGACTGGGCGGCCCTCGCGGACGCCTCCGCCGCCCGCGCCCGCCGCAAGCGCTGGCTGATGCTGGGCGGCGGCGCGCTCGCGACCGCCGCGATAGCGGGGATCGTCGCGACGGCGATCGTCTACTCCAACAGCGACGACGACCCCCAGGGCTCCCGGAACGCGGCGAACGAGCTGCCCGGCCCCCTGCCCAGCGGCTCCGGCGCGCCCGAGCCGTCGTTCTCCTCGGTCGCGCCGCTGCCCCCGCCGAACCCGAAGGACTTCATCTCCGACGAGAAGAAGGACACCGCGCCCCTGAGCGTCGACACCCTCTTCCCCGGCAAGACGCTCACCCTGGGCGACCGGGTCTACGCCAAGGGCGCGACCTCCCGTACCGGCACCTGCTCGTCGGCGGCCCAGGGACGGCTGTCCACGGTCCTGGAGAGCAACGGCTGCGACCAGGTCTTCCGCGCCACCTACAGCAAGGGCGGCCTCGCGGTCACCGTCGGCGTCGCGCTCTTCGGCACCGAACCCCAGGCGAAGAAGGCCGCGCGGACGTCCCGGAACATCGCCCCGCTCACCGGCGCGGGCGTCCCCTCGTTCTGCAAGGGCGGCCCGGTCTGCCGTTTCACGGCCAACTCCTACGGCCGGTACGCCTACTTCACCGCCACCGGCTACACCACGGCCACGTCGGTCACCACCAACGACACCAAGGCGTTCCAGATCGGCGACGACGTCGCGGAGTTCACCTTCCGTCAGATCGTGCGCCGCGGCGAGGCCCAGGCGTCAGCAGCAGCCACCGCCCCCGCCGGCTGACCCGGCCACCGGCAGCGACCGCTTGTTGCGCGCCTCCAGATTCCGCGCCGCCAGCAACTCGTCCGCGGGATAACCGACTTCCTCCAGCGTGAGCCCGTGCGGCCGGACGACGTGGACGGCCGAGTCCCGGACCCCCGCGGCCAGCACCTTCGCGGGCCACTCCACCGGGCGGTGCCCGTCCCCCACGAACAACAGCGCGCCCACGAGCGAGCGCACCATGTTGTGGCAGAAGGCGTCGGCCCGCACGGTCGCCGTGATGACCCCGGCCGCGTCCCGCTCCCACGAGAACCGCTGGAGCGTACGGATGGTCGTGGCGCCCTCGCGCTTCTTGCAGTACGCGGCGAAGTCGTGCTCCCCCACCAGACGCCCGGCCGCCGCGTTCATCGCGTCGACGTCCAACGGCCAGTCGTGCCACAGGACATGGCGCCGCAGCAGCGGGTCGACCCCACCGGGGTCGTCGCTCACGCGGTACGCGTAGCGCCGCCAGATCGCCGAGAAACGCGCGTCGAACCCGTCGGGCGCCGGTGCCACCCGCCAGATCCGCACATCGCGCGACAGCCGCCCGGCGAGCCGCTTCAGCAGCTTCTCCCGGTGCTCGGCCCAGACCTCGCCCGGCAGATCGACGTGCGCCACCTGGCCGCGCGCGTGGACGCCCGCGTCGGTGCGGCCGGCGACGGTCAGCTCATACGTCCGCGACGACCTCGTCACCGTACGCAGGGCGTCCTCGATCTCCCCCTGGACGGTGCGCCGCCCGCCGGCCTGCTTGGCCCAGCCGGAGAAGTCCCGCCCGTCGTACGACAGATCCAGCCGCAGCCTCACCGTGCCCGGCTCCACGTCATCACTCATGTACCGATCCCTATCAGCACAACGGGCCCGCTCCCCAGGGGAGCGGGCCCGTCCACCAGCCTTGCGAACGCGATCAGGCGTTCTTGGACTCCTCGGCGGCCTCGGCGGCCGGCTTGGCGTCCTCGGTGGGAGCCGCGTCCTCGACGGGCGCGGCCTCCTTCTTGAGGGCGTCCTCCTTGACCGCGCGCTTCGCGGCGGCCTCGGCCTCGGCGACGGTGGCCTTCTTGGCGATCTCGCCCTCGACCAGCTCGATCACGGCCATCCGGGCGTTGTCACCACGGCGGTTGCCGATCTTGGTGATACGGGTGTAGCCACCCGGACGCTCGGCGTACCGCGGGGCGATCTCGGTGAAGAGCGTGTGAACGATGCCCTTGTCCGTGATCGTCTGAAGGACCAGGCGACGGTTGTGGATGTCGCCCTTCTTCGCCTTGGTGATCAGGCGCTCGGCGACCGGACGCAGGCGGCGGGCCTTGGCCTCGGTCGTGGTGATGCGGCCGTGCTCGAACAGCGACTTCGCGAGGTTCGCGAGAAGCAGCCGCTCGTGCGCGGCGCTGCCGCCCAGTCGGGCACCCTTGGCGGGCTTCGGCATGGTGTTTCTCCTTGTGTGCTGCACCGGCCGTACCAGGTACCGGTGTCAGTTCCCCCGGAGCGGCTGCCCCGGGAAAGTCATTGAGTCCGCGCCGCGGCCAATCCCAGCCCGGGCCCGGGAAACCCAGCCCAAGCCCGGGAAACCCAGCCCAAGCCCGGGAAACCCAGCCCGTCCGGCGCTTGAGGACAAAACCTCGCGCCCGGCCGGGGCGAACTCACCGCCCACCCCAGCCGGAGGCGCCTCAGTACTGCTCGGTCTCCACGAATCCCGCATCCGCGTCGTCGTCCGCGCCGAACGCGTCCGCCGCGGCGGTGGGGTCGAATCCGGGCGGGCTGTCCTTGAGGGCCAGGCCCATGCCGGCCAGCTTCGCCTTGACCTCGTCGATCGACTTGGCACCGAAGTTGCGGATGTCGAGCAGGTCCGCCTCGGAGCGGGCCACCAGCTCGCCCACCGAGTGGATGCCCTCGCGCTTGAGGCAGTTGTAGGAGCGGACCGTGAGCTCCAGCTCCTCGATCGGCAGCGCCAGATCCGCGGCCAGCGCGGCGTCCGTCGGGGACGGGCCCATGTCGATGCCCTCGGCGTCGATGTTCAGCTCGCGCGCGAGACCGAACAGCTCGACCAGGGTCTTTCCGGCGGAGGCCATGGCGTCACGGGGACGCATCGCCTGCTTGGTCTCGACGTCGACGATCAGCTTGTCGAAGTCGGTGCGCTGCTCGACACGGGTCGCCTCGACCTTGTACGTGACCTTGAGCACCGGGGAGTAGATGGAGTCGACCGGGATCCGGCCGATCTCCTGGCCCAGCTGCTTGTTCTGCACGGCGGAGACGTAGCCGCGACCGCGCTCGACGGTCAGCTCCATCTCCAGCTTGCCCTTGCCGTTGAGCGTGGCGAGGACGAGGTCGGGGTTGTGCACCTCGACACCGGCCGGGGGCGCGATGTCGGCTGCGGTGACCAGGCCCGGGCCCTGCTTGCGCAGGTACATCACGACCGGCTCGTCGTGCTCCGAGGAGACGACCAGCTGCTTGATGTTCAGGATCAGGTCGGTGACGTCCTCCTTGACGCCCGGCACGGTGGTGAACTCGTGCAGGACGCCGTCGATACGGATGGACGTGACCGCCGCACCCGGGATCGAGGACAGGAGGGTACGGCGGAGAGAGTTGCCGAGGGTGTAGCCGAAGCCCGGCTCCAGCGGCTCGATGACGAACCGGGAGCGGTACTCGTCGACTACCTCTTCGGTCAGCGAGGGACGCTGAGCGATCAGCATGCGAAGAATCCTTCAGTCGGGGGCGCCCGCTATTTGACGCCCGACATATGTCTTACAAGGGTACGGGCGGTACGTCCCGAATGGGGCCGCACCGCCCGAATACTGTGGAGCCGAGCGAACGTCAGACGCGACGGCGCTTCGGCGGACGGCAGCCGTGCTGCGACATGTGGGGGACAACCCCCACACCCCCAGCAGGTCAGCCGCCCCGTGCCCAGCCCTGCCTCAGACGCGACGGCGCTTCGGCGGACGGCAGCCGTTGTGCGGCGTGGGGGTGACGTCCTGGATCGAACCGACCTCAAGGCCCGTGGCCTGGAGGGAGCGGATCGCGGTCTCACGGCCGGAGCCGGGACCCTTGACGAAGACGTCGACCTTGCGCATGCCGTGCTCCTGCGCGCGACGCGCGGCCGACTCGGCGGCCATCTGCGCGGCGAAGGGGGTGGACTTGCGCGAGCCCTTGAAGCCGACGTGGCCGGCGGAGGCCCAGGAGATCACGTTGCCGGAGGGGTCGGTGATCGAAACGATGGTGTTGTTGAACGTGCTCTTGATGTGCGCGTGGCCGTGAGCGACGTTCTTCTTTTCCTTGCGGCGCACCTTCTTGGCAGCGCCCTGACGACCCTTGGGGGGCATCTATATCTCCTACGGGAGGTGGTCGGTCCTACAGCGAAGACCGCTGGCTGTGCGGGCCCGGGGTCGCCCCCGGCATTCCCGCAGCGTCCGCTGAGGACTACTTCTTGCCCGGCTTCTTCTTACCGGCGATGGCGCGACGCGGGCCCTTGCGGGTACGGGCGTTCGTGCTGGTGCGCTGACCGTGGACGGGCAGACCGCGACGGTGCCGCAGACCCTGGTAGCAGCCGATCTCGACCTTGCGGCGGATGTCGGCCTGGATCTCGCGGCGGAGGTCACCCTCGGTGCGGAGGTTGGCGTCCACGTACTCGCGGATCTTGACCAGGTCCTCTTCGGCCAGGTCACGAACGCGGGTGTCGGGGTTCACGCCGGTCGAGGCGAGGATCTCCTTGGACCGGGTACGCCCGATACCGAAGACGTAGGTGAGTGCGATCTCCACACGCTTTTCGCGCGGGATGTCGACACCGGAAACGCGTGCCATGCAATGGCTCCTGTGTGTTCGGGGGTCTTCAGCAGAACCGTTCCCGACCGCCGACCGCTCGGGAAGCGGTGGTACGTCCGGGTCCCCGGCCCCCGCCGGAGGTGTCGCCGGCCCTTGCGGGCTGGGCGGGCTCTGCGTATGTACGTATGCGTTGCTTGCGTCGCGCGAAGTACTGCGAGGTGCAGGTCGGCGTGCGTCAGCCCTGGCGCTGCTTGTGGCGCAGGTTGTCGCAGATGACCATGACCCGGCCGTGGCGGCGGATCACCTTGCACTTGTCGCAGATCTTCTTGACGCTCGGCTTGACCTTCATGGGATGTGAGGTTCTCCGGGTCAGTGCCAACGCCCGTCCGCGGACCGCGGGGGGCGTGGACAAGATCTACTTGTACCGGTAGACGATCCGGCCACGCGTCAGGTCGTACGGAGACAGCTCCACGACGACCCTGTCGTCCGGGAGGATCCGGATGTAGTGCATCCGCATCTTGCCGGAGATGTGCGCGAGGACCTTGTGACCGTTCTGAAGCTCCACCTTGAACATGGCGTTCGGGAGGGACTCGATCACGGTGCCCTCGATTTCGATGGCACCTTGCTTCTTGGCCACGCTTCGCCCTTCGAATCGGCTACCTTGATCGACTCTCGTCACTGTGCGCCACTTAAATACGGACACACGGGTACACGAGAGCCGACGCATCAGTCTACGTCAGGCCATCCGAAAAGACGAATCCAGCAAGTCTGCCCCATCGGGAAGATCGTTACGCCCCGGACATACGGAGAGGCCCCCGGGATCGGCCGGCCGGCGGGCGCGCCCACGCGCCCGCGCGGGGCTACGCGAGCGGATCGGGGGCCGCCGTGACACCGAGCTCGGCGAGCTTCGCCCGGCCGCAGTCGGGCGAGGTGAGGACCAGCGGGCCCTCCTCGGTGAGGGCGACCGAGTGCTCCCAGTGCGAGGACCACGTGCCGTCGGTGGTGATGACGGTCCACTCGTCCTCCAGCACCTTGGTCTTCGGCGTACCGAGGGAGACCATCGGCTCGATCGCGAGGCAGAAGCCGGGGACCAGCCGGGGGCCCTTGCCGCGCTTGCGGGAGACGTAGTTCAGCAGGTGGGGTTCCATGTGCATCTCGGTGCCGATGCCATGGCCGCCGTACTCCTCGATGATCCCGTACCGGCCGCCGCCGGGCTTCGGCTGGCGGCGGATGTACGTCTCGATGGCGCGGGAGACGTCCACCAGCCGGTTGCCCGCCTTCATGGCGGCGATCCCGGCCCACATGGACTCCTCGGTCACCCGGGACAGCTCGACCAGCTCCGGAGCGTGCCCCCCGCCGACGAAGACCGTGTACGCCGCGTCCCCGTGCCAGCCGTCGATGACCGCGCCCGCGTCGACGGAGATGATGTCACCGTCCGTGAGGACGGTCGCCTCGTCCGGGATGCCGTGGACGACGACATCGTTCACGGAGGTGCAGATCGTGGCGGGGAACCCGCCGTATCCGAGGAAGTTCGACTTGGCGCCATGCTCGGCGATCACCTTGCGGGCGACCTCGTCGAGGTCCTTCGTGGTGGCGCCGGGTACGGCGGCCGCGCGGGTCGCCGCGTGGATCGCGGCGACGACCAGCCCGGCCTCGCGCATCTTCGCGATCTGCTCCGGGGTCTTGATCTGCACCATGGCCCTGCCTGCCCCTCTTCGCGGCTCGCCCGCCGCCGCTCTCACGCAGGAGGTCGCCCTCCGCTGTCGTTCTCGATTATCCGCTGCCGGGACGGGCCCGCCTCACGCGGACGGCCGCGATGTCCGGGAGGACACCGCGGCCGTACTCGGTCCGGGGTACTACTTCTGCACCTTCAGCGCTGCCATCGCGCGCCCGGTGACGTCCTCCACCTTGCCGAGCGCGGAGATCGTGACCACGAGGCCCTGGCCCCGGTAGTAGTCGATGATCGGCTCGGTCTGGGTGTGGTAGACCTCCAGGCGCTTGCGCACGGTCGCCTCGGAGTCGTCGTCGCGCTGGTACAGATCGCCGCCGCAGGTGTCGCAGACACCCTCCGTCTTCGGCGGCGCGTACGTCATGTGGAAGACATGACTGGAGTCGTTCCGGCAGATGCGGCGGCCCGCGATCCGCTTCACGACCTCGTCCTCGGGGACCTCCAGGTCGAGAACCGCGTCCAGCGTCATGCCCTCGGCCTTCAGCGTCGCGTCGAGCGCCTCGGCCTGCGAGACGTTGCGCGGGAAACCGTCCAGCAGGAAGCCGTTCACGGCGTCCGGCCGTTCCATCCGGTCCTTCGCCATCGCGATCGTGACCTCGTCCGGAACCAGCTCACCG
Source organism: Streptomyces sp. NPDC004609 (assembly GCF_042873655.1). Taxonomy (NCBI): domain Bacteria; kingdom Bacillati; phylum Actinomycetota; class Actinomycetes; order Kitasatosporales; family Streptomycetaceae; genus Streptomyces; species Streptomyces sp. NPDC004609. The sequence goes on from NZ_JBIALS010000006.1 coordinate 80,252, forward strand.
GCGTCCATGTAGGACTTGGCCTTCCGACCGAGGTCGGTGCCTTTGCTGATGTTGGCGCGGAAGAGGTCGCCCGTGGAGATGTGGGGGATCGAGAGGTTCTCGGCAAGGTACGCGGCCTGCGTTCCCTTGCCGGCACCGGGTGGACCGACGAGGACGATTCTCATCAGCGGAGGAACCCTTCGTAATTGCGCTGCTGGAGCTGGCTCTCGATCTGCTTCACGGTCTCCAGACCCACACCCACGATGATGAGGATGCTCGTCCCGCCGAACGGGAAGTTCTGGTTCGCGCCTCCGAAGCCCGCCAACGCCATCGTCGGAACAAGAGCAATCAGACCCAGGTACAGCGAGCCCGGCCAAGTGATCCTGTTGAGCACGTAGCTCAGATACTCGGCTGTAGGACGACCAGCCCGGATACCCGGGATGAAGCCACCATACTTCTTCATGTTGTCCGCGACTTCCTCGGGGTTGAACGAGATGGCCACGTAGAAGAAGGCGAAGAAAACGATGAGGAGGAAGTAGGTGATGATGTAGTAAGGGTGATCGCCCTTGACCAGGTAGTCGTTGATCCACGTCTTCCACGTCGAGGTGCCGCTGGAGAACTGCGCCACCAGTGCCGGGATGTAGAGCAGCGACGAAGCGAAGATGACCGGGATCACACCCGCCTGGTTCACCTTCAGCGGGATGTACGTGGAGGTGCCGCCGTACGACCGGCGCCCGATCATCCGCTTCGCGTACTGCACCGGAATACGGCGCTGGGCCTGCTCGACGAAGACGACGAGGGCCACCATCACGAAGCCGATGAGAATGACGGTGCCGAACTCGATCCAGCCCTTGGCGAGCGTGCCGCTCTCCTTGATGGCCCACAGGGCGCCGGGGAAGCCGGCGGCGATCGAGATGAACATCAGGATCGACATTCCGTTGCCGATGCCGCGGTCGGTGATCAGCTCACCGAGCCACATGACGGCGGCGGTGCCCGCGGTCATCGTGACGACCATCACGACGGTGGTGAAGATCGACTGATCCGGCACGATCTGGTTGCCGACCGAGCAGCCCTGGAACAGCATGCCGCTGCGGGCCGTCGCCACCAGGCCGGTGCCCTGGAGCACCGCGAGCGCGACCGTCAGATACCGGGTGTACTGGGTGATCTTCGCGGTGCCGGACTGACCCTCCTTCTTGAGGGCCTCCAGCCTCGGGATGACGACGGTCAGCAGCTGCAGGATGATGCTCGCCGTGATGTACGGCATGATGCCGAGCGCGAAGATGGTGATCTGCAGCAGCGCGCCACCGCTGAACATGTTCACGAGGCCGAACAGGCTGTTGTTGCTCTTCGACGCCTGGTCGACACAGATCTGCACATTCCCGTAGTCGATTCCCGGAACCGGGATGTGCGACCCGAGTCGGTAGAGCACGATGATGGCGAGCGTGAAGAGCAGCTTCTTGCGCAGGTCGGGCGTCTTGAACGCTCGGGCGAACGCGGTGAGCACGGTGCCTCCTGCGACCCCCGCGCTACTGCGTCAGAGGTGACGGTCTTGAGGTTCGACGAATAGGTAATCAGCAAACCGCGCGGTCCCGGTGGAAGCGGACCGGACGGGGTCGTTCACAGCAGTGGACGCCACCTTACCGGCGACGGTGCCACCCTTGGAACGACCAACCGGGGATGCCCCTTTTGGGAGGCATCCCCGGTCGGTTGTTTCAGCCTTCAGCCACTGAACTCGTCTCAGACCAGCTCGGTGACGGTGCCGCCGGCGGCGGCGATCTTCTCCTTGGCGGAGCCGGAGACGGCGTCGACCGTCACCTGCAGCGCCACGGAGACCTCGCCCTGGCCGAGGACCTTGACAAGGTGGTTCTTGCGCACCGCACCCTTGGCGACCAGATCGGCCACCGTGACCTCGCCACCCTCGGGGTAGAGCGCGGCCAGCTTGTCCAGGTTCACGACCTGGTACTCGGTACGGAACGGGTTCTTGAAGCCCTTGAGCTTCGGGAGACGCATGTGGAGGGGCATCTGCCCGCCCTCGAAGCGCTCCGGAACCTGGTAGCGGGCCTTGGTGCCCTTGGTGCCACGACCAGCGGTCTTACCCTTGGACGCCTCACCACGACCCACACGGGTCTTGGCGGTCTTGGCGCCCGGGGCAGGACGGAGGTTGTGGACCCTCAGCGGCTTGTTCTCCGCCATGTCAGTCGACCTCCTCGACCGTGACGAGGTGGCGGACGGTGTGCACCATGCCGCGGAACTCGGGACGGTCCTCCTTGACAACCACGTCGTTGAGCTTCTTCAGCCCGAGCGAACGCAGGGTGTCGCGGTGGTTCTGCTTGCTGCCGATGTACGACTTCGTCTGCGTGATCTTGAGGCGGGCCATTACGCACCCGCTCCCGCACGCGCACGGAGCAGGGCCGCGGGGGCCACGTCCTCCAGAGGCAGACCGCGGCGGGCCGCGATCTCCTCGGGACGCTGGAGGCCCTTGAGGGCCGCCACGGTCGCGTGCACGATGTTGATCGCGTTGTCGGAGCCGAGCGACTTCGACAGGATGTCGTGAACGCCGGCGCACTCCAGGACGGCGCGCACCGGGCCACCGGCGATCACGCCGGTACCGGGGGAAGCAGGCTTGAGCAGAACGACGCCTGCGGCCTTCTCGCCCTGGATGGGGTGCGGGATGGTGCCCTGGATACGGGGGACCTTGAAGAAGTGCTTCTTGGCCTCCTCAACACCCTTGGCGATGGCGGCCGGCACCTCCTTGGCCTTGCCGTAACCGACACCCACGGTGCCGTCACCGTCGCCCACCACGACCAGCGCGGTGAAGCTGAAGCGACGACCACCCTTCACTACCTTGGCGACGCGGTTGATCGCGACGACGCGCTCGACGTACGCGGTCTTCTCGGCGGCGGCTGCGCCACCGTCACGGCCCTTCCGGTCCCGCCGCTCGCCGCCACCGGCACCGCCTCCGCGGCGCTGGGGTCCAGCCATTGGAATTACCTCTCTCTGTTACGTCCGCTAGCTCCGGAACCGGGGCTTAGAACTTCAGCCCGGCTTCGCGGGCGGCGTCGGCCAGAGCGGCAATCCGCCCGGCGTACTGGTTGCCACCGCGGTCGAACACGACGGCCTCGACACCAGCGGCCCTGGCGCGCTCGGCGACGAGGGCGCCGACCTGCTTGGCCTGGGCGCTCTTGTCACCCTCGCCACCGCGGATCGAGGTGTCCAGGGTCGACGCCGACGCGAGCGTGTGGCCCGCGATGTCGTCGATGACCTGCGCCACGATGTGGCGGTTGGAACGCGTCACGACCAGGCGCGGACGCTCCGGCGTACCGGAGATGCGCTTGCGGACGCGGATGTGGCGGCGCTTGATGGCGGCGCGCTTGTACGCGTCGCCCTTGGCGATCTTCACACCGTATGCCATGGCTTACTTGCCCGCCTTTCCGACCTTGCGGCGGATGACCTCGCCCGCGTACTTGACGCCCTTGGCCTTGTACGGGTCGGGCTTGCGCAGCTTGCGGATGTTCGCGGCGACCTCGCCGACCTTCTGCTTGTCGATGCCCTCGACCGAGAACTTGGTCGGCGACTCGACCTTGAAGGAGATGCCCTCGGGCGCCTCCACCAGGATCGAGTGGCTGTAACCGAGCTGGAACTCCAGGTTGGAGCCCTTCGCGGCGACGCGGTAACCGACACCGCTGATTTCGAGCGCCTTGGTGTATCCCTGGGTCACACCGGTGATCATGTTCGCCACCAGCGTGCGGGACAGGCCGTGCAGGGCCTTGTTCTGACGCTCGTCGTTGGGACGGGTGACGTTGAGAACGCCGTCGTCGCCCTTCACGATCTCGATCGGAGCCGCGACGGTGTGGGTGAGGGAGCCCTTGGGACCCTTCACCGCGACCGTGCGGCCGTCGATGGTGACGTCCACACCGGCGGGAACCTGGATGGGGAGCTTGCCGATACGCGACATTGCTTTTCCTCCGTTCCCGACTACCAGACGTAGGCGAGGACTTCCCCACCCACGCCCTTCTTCTGTGCCTGCTGGCCGGTCAGGAGGCCGTGGGACGTGGAGATGATCGCCACGCCGAGGCCGCCGAGAACCTTGGGCAGGTTGGTGGACTTCGCGTACACACGCAGACCCGGCTTCGAGATCCGCTTGATGCCCGCGATGGAGCGCTCACGGTTCGGCCCGAACTTGAGCTCCAGGACGAGGTTCTTGCCGACCTCGGCGTCCTCGACCTTCCAGCCCGTGATGAAGCCCTCCTGCTGGAGGATCTCCGCGATATGCGACTTGATCTTGCTGTGCGGCATCACCACGGAGTCGTGGTACGCCGAGTTCGCGTTACGCAGACGCGTCAGCATGTCTGCGATGGGATCAGTCATGGTCATGAATTGGCCTTCGGCCTCTCTCGCCGGGGTTTCCTGTATGCGCCATCCCTCTCCCCACACAGGGGCGGGACGGGTGCGGCGCGGGGACCTACGGCGTAGTAAGTCGTCTGGGCGGCGGGGGCCCAACCCTCCAAGCCTAAGCCATGGAGCGCCGGGCTCCCGCCAACCCTCTGCTTACCGAGAGCTTCGGGTAATCCCCGATCCGACACGGTCACCCGGAGGCCGCCCGCGAGGGGCGGTGACCGGGTGACGAGTGGAAGGGACTACCAGGAGCTCTTGGTCACGCCCGGCAGCTCGCCGCGGTGAGCCATCTCACGAAGGCACACGCGGCACAGGCCGAACTTGCGGTACACGGAGTGGGGACGGCCGCAGCGCTGGCAGCGGGTGTACGCGCGCACACCGAACTTGGGCTTGCGGGCGGCCTTGGCAATGAGAGCCTTCTTCGCCATCTCGTTCACGCCTCCTTGAAGGGGAAGCCGAGGTGACGAAGGAGCGCACGGCCCTCAGCGTCGTTGGTCGCCGTGGTGACCACGGTGATGTCCATACCCCGGACGCGGTCGATCTTGTCCTGGTCGATCTCGTGGAACATGACCTGCTCCGTGAGACCGAAGGTGTAGTTGCCACGGCCGTCGAACTGCTTGGGGGACAGACCGCGGAAGTCGCGGATGCGCGGGAGCGCGAGCGACAGGGTGCGGTCCAGGAACTCCCACATGCGGTCGCCACGGAGGGTGACGTGGGCACCGATCGGCTGACCCTCGCGCAGCTTGAACTGCGCGATGGACTTGCGGGCCTTGGTGACGGCCGGCTTCTGACCGGTGATCGTGGTGAGGTCCTTGATGGCACCCTCGATCAGCTTGGAGTCGCGGGCGGCGTCGCCCACACCCATGTTGACCACGATCTTGACGAGGCCGGGGACCTGCATGACGTTCTCGTACGAGAACTCCTCACGCAGCTTGCCCTTGATCTCCTCGCGGTACTTCGTCTTCAGACGCGGAGTGGTGGTGGTAGCCATCAGATGTCCTCACCCGTCCGCTTGGCAACGCGGATCTTGTTGCCCTCGTCGTCGAAGCGGAAACCGACGCGGGTCACGACCTTCTTGCCGTCCTTCTCCACGACGAGCTGAACGTTGCTCACGTGGATGGGGGCCTCGGTGATGACGATCCCGCCGGTCTGCGAACCACGAGCGGTCTGACCCGCCTTGGTGTGCTTCTTGACCCGGTTGACACCCTCGACCAGGACCCGGTCCTCGCGGGGGAAGGCCTGGATGACCTTGCCCTGCTTGCCCTTGTCCTTACCGGTGATGACCTGGACCAGGTCGCCCTTCTTGATCTTCATGCTTACAGCACCTCCGGCGCGAGCGAGATGATCTTCATGAACTTCTTCTCGCGCAGCTCACGGCCCACGGGGCCGAAGATACGGGTGCCGCGAGGGTCGCCGTCGTTCTTCAGAATGACGGCGGCGTTCTCGTCGAAGCGGATGTACGAGCCGTCCTGGCGGCGGCGCTCCTTGACGGTGCGAACGATGACCGCCTTGACGACGTCACCCTTCTTCACGTTGCCACCGGGGATCGCGTCCTTGACGGTGGCGACGATGACGTCACCGATGCCCGCGTAGCGGCGGCCGGAGCCACCGAGAACACGGATGCAAAGGATCTCCTTGGCACCAGTGTTGTCGGCGACACGCAGCCGCGACTCCTGCTGGATCACGTCTTATCTCCTGTTTGTCTGCCGGTTCCCCGGGGGCCACCTGAATGGCCCCCGGAGCCTGGCGGAACTGACCTGTGGGGAAAGCCCCGCAGGTTGATTACTTGGCCTTCTCGAGGATCTCGACGACGCGCCAGTGCTTGGTGGCGGACAGCCTCCGGGTCTCCATCAGGAGAACACGGTCGCCGATGCCGGCAGCGTTCTGCTCGTCGTGGGCCTTGAGCTTGTTCGTACGGCGGATGACCTTGCCGTACAGCGCGTGCTTGACGCGGTCTTCGACGGCGACGACGACGGTCTTGTCCATCTTGTCGCTGACGACGAGACCCTCACGGGTCTTGCGCGCGTTGCGCTCGGTCTTGGGGTCAGTCACATTGTTCTCGCTCATGAGGCGTTCTCCACCGTCTCGATGCCCAGCTCGCGCTCGCGCATCAGGGTGTAGATCCGCGCGATGTCCTTCCGGACGGCCTTCAGCCGACCGTGGTTCTCGAGCTGGCCCGTCGCCGCCTGAAAGCGGAGGTTGAACAGCTCTTCCTTGGCCTCGCGGAGCTTGCCGACAAGCTCCTCGTTGCCCAGCTCGCGCAGCTCGGACGCCTTGGTTCCGGCCGACATCACGCCTCACCTGCCTCGCGCCGAACGATGCGGCACTTCATCGGAAGCTTGTGAGCAGCGCGGGTGAGCGCCTCACGAGCAATCTTCTCGTTCGGGTAGGACAGCTCGAACATCACCCGACCGGGCTTGACGTTCGCGACCCACCACTCCGGGGAACCCTTACCGGAACCCATGCGGGTCTCGGCGGGCTTCTTGGTCAGCGGACGGTCCGGGTAGATGTTGATCCAGACCTTGCCGCCACGCTTGATGTGGCGGGTCATCGCGATACGAGCCGCCTCGATCTGGCGGTTGGTCACATACGCCGGCGTGAGGGCCTGGATGCCGTACTCGCCGAACGCAACCGTCGTACCACCCTTGGACATACCGCTGCGCTTCGGGTGGTGCTGCTTGCGGTGCTTGACCCTACGGGGGATCAGCATGGCGGTCAGGCCTCCGTTCCGGTGCTCTCAGCAGCCGGAGCAGCGGCAGCGGGAGCCTCGGCCTTGGGGGCCTCGGCGGCTGCGCTCTGCTGCGGCTTGCGGCCGCGACCGCCACGCTCGCCACCGCGGCCACCACGGCCGGCGGGGCGGTCGGCACCGCCACGGGCCGGGCGGTTGCCGGCGCGGGCGGCGGCGTTCTCGGCGCGGACCTCGGCGATGTTCTTGACGTCGCCCTTGTAGATCCAGACCTTCACGCCGATGCGGCCGAAGGTGGTCTTGGCCTCGAAGAAGCCGTACTCGACGTTCGCGCGGAGCGTGTGCAGGGGCACCCGGCCCTCGCGGTAGAACTCCGAGCGGGACATCTCGGCGCCGCCGAGACGGCCGCCACACTGGATCTTGATGCCCTTGGCGCCCGCCTTCATCGCCGACTGCATGCTCTTGCGCATGGCACGGCGGAAGGAGACGCGGGAGGACAGCTGCTCGGCAACGGCCTGGGCCACGAGCTGAGCGTCGACCTCGGGGTTCTTGACCTCAAGGATGTTCAGCTGGACCTGCTTGCCCGTGAGCTTCTCCAGGTCGCCGCGGATGCGGTCGGCCTCGGCGCCACGGCGGCCGATGACGATGCCGGGACGCGCGGTGTGGATGTCCACCCGCACACGGTCACGGGTGCGCTCGATCTCCACCTTCGAGATGCCGGCGCGCTCCATGCCGGACGTCATCATCCTGCGGATGGCGACGTCTTCCTTGACGTAGTCCTTGTACAGCTTGTCGGCGTACCAACGGGACTTGAAGTCCGTGGTGATACCGAGCCGGAACCCGTGCGGGTTAACCTTCTGGCCCATTACCGGGTTCCTTCCTTGCTGCTGACGACCACGGTGATGTGGCTGGTCCGCTTACGGATCCGGTAGGCACGGCCCTGGGCGCGCGGCCGGAACCGCTTCAGGGTCGGGCCCTCGTCCACGTACGCCTCGCTGATGACCAGCGAAGAGGCGTCACTGTGGTCGTAGTTGTGCGCGGCGTTGGCGATGGCGCTGTCCAGCACCTTGCCGACCGGCACGCTCGCGGCCTGCGGGGCGAAACGCAGGACCGCCTGAGCCTCCGTGGCATCCATGCCACGGATGAGGTCCACCACGCGGCGGGCCTTCATGGGCGTGACGCGGATGTACCGCGCCTGGGCCCTGGCTTCCATGGTTGTCCCTTCAGTGTCTGTCATGATCGATCACACCCCGCGATTAGCGGCGCTTCGACTTCCGGTCGTCCTTGACGTGGCCGCGGAAGGTGCGAGTCGGCGCGAACTCGCCGAGCTTGTGGCCGACCATCGACTCGGTGACGAACACCGGGACGTGGGTCTTGCCGTTGTGCACCGCGATCGTGTGGCCCAGCATCGCCGGGACGATCATCGAGCGACGGGACCAGGTCTTGATGACGTTCTTGGTGCCTGCCTCGTTCTGTACGTCCACCTTCTTGATCAGGTGGTCGTCGACGAAGGGCCCCTTCTTGAGACTGCGCGGCATCTGAACCCGCTCCTAGCGCTTCTTGTTCGTCTTGCGGCGGCGGACGATGTACTTGCTGCTCGCCTTCTTGGGAGAGCGCGTACGACCCTCCTTCTGACCCCACGGGCTGACCGGGTGGCGGCCACCGGAGGTCTTGCCCTCACCACCACCGTGCGGGTGGTCGACCGGGTTCATCGCGACACCGCGGACGGTCGGGCGGACGCCCTTCCAGCGCATCCGGCCGGCCTTGCCCCAGTTGATGTTCGACTGCTCGGCGTTGCCGACCTCGCCGATGGTGGCGCGGCAGCGGACGTCGACCAGCCGGATCTCACCGGAGGGCATGCGCAGGTGGGCCATGGTGCCCTCCTTCGCCAGCAGCTGCACGGAGGCACCCGCGGAGCGGGCGAACTTCGCGCCGCCGCCGGGCCGCAGCTCGATGGCGTGGATGGTCGTACCGACCGGGATGTTGCGCAGGGCCAGGTTGTTGCCCGGCTTGATGTCGGCACCCGGACCGTTCTCGATCCGGTCGCCCTGGCTCAGGCCACGGGGGGCGATGATGTAGCGCTTCTCGCCGTCCGCGTAGTGCAGGAGCGCGATGCGCGCGGTGCGGTTGGGGTCGTACTCGATGTGCGCGACCTTCGCCGGCACGCCGTCCTTGTCGTGGCGACGGAAGTCGATCACCCGGTAGGCGCGCTTGTGGCCACCGCCCTGGTGGCGGACGGTCACACGACCGGTGTTGTTACGGCCGCCCTTGCTGTGCAGCGGGCGGACCAGCGACTTCTCCGGCGTGGACCGCGTGATCTCGACGAAGTCGGCGACGCTGGAGCCACGGCGGCCCGGAGTCGTCGGCTTGTACTTGCGGATACCCATTGTCTCTCAGTCCTCGGAAATCCGGACTATCTGGACGTCTCGACCCCCGTCAGGAGGTCGGGCCGCCGAAGATGTCGATACGGTCGCCCTCGGCAAGGGTCACGATGGCGCGCTTGGTGTTGGCGCGCTTGCCGAAACCGGTGCGGGTGCGCTTGCGCTTGCCCTGGCGGTTGATCGTGTTGACCCCGGTGACCTTGACCGAGAAGACCGCCTCGACGGCCTGCTTGATCTGGGTCTTGTTGGCACGCGGGTCGACGATGAACGTGTACTTGTTCTCGTCCAGCAGCGCGTAGCTCTTCTCGGAAACGACCGGCTTGACGAGAATGTCACGCGGGTCCGAGTACGTCTTGCTGGTAACGGTCGCCTCAGTCATCAGGCGTCGCTCCCTTCGGTCTCGGCGGCCTGGGGGCCAGACACGAAGGACTCGAAGGCGGCCTGGGTGAAGACCACGTCCTCGGAGCGGATCACGTCGTACGTGTTCAGCTGGCCCGGCTCCAGGATGTGCACCTGGGGCAGGTTGCGGGCGGACAGCCACGCGGCCTCGTCCGAGCGCTCGACGACCAGGAGCAGGTTCTTGCGCTCCGAGATCTTGCCGAACAGCGTCTTGGCGGCCTTGGTGGAGATACCACCCTCGACCACGCCGGTGACGACGTGGATGCGGGAGTTGCGGGCCCGGTCGGTGAGGGCACCGCGCAGGGCGGCGGCCTTCATCTTCTTCGGGGTCCGCTGCGAGTAGTCACGCGGCACGGGACCGTGCACGACGCCACCGCCGGCGAACTGCGGGGCGCGCGTCGAACCCTGGCGGGCGCGGCCGGTGCCCTTCTGGCGGTACGGCTTCTTGCCACCACCGCGGACCTCGCCACGCGTCTTGACCTTGTGCGTGCCCTGACGGGCGGCGGCCAGCTGCGCGACGACGACCTGGTGGATCAGCGGGATGCTGACCTTGGCGTCGAAGATCTCGGCCGGGAGCTCGACGGTCCCGGACTTGTCGCCCGCGGGCGACAGAATGTCAATGGTGCTCATAGTCCTCAGGCCCCCTTGGCCGCAGTGCGGACCAGGACCAGGCCGCCGTTGGGACCGGGAACCGCGCCCTTGATGAGCAGCAGGCCCTTCTCCGCGTCAACGGCGTGAACGGTCAGGTTCTGGGTGGTGACCCGCTCGTTGCCCATACGGCCCGCCATGCGGAGGCCCTTGAACACACGGCCCGGGGTGGCGCAGCCACCGATGGAGCCGGGAGAGCGGTGCTTGCGCTGGGTGCCGTGACCGGCGCCGAGGCCCTTGAAGTTGTGACGCTTCATGACACCGGCGAAGCCCTTGCCCTTGCTCTTGCCCGTGACGTCGACCTTGACGCCGGACTCGAACACCTCGGCGGTGATCTCCTGGCCGAGCGTGTACTCGGCGGCGTCGGAGGTGCGGAGCTCCACCAGGTGGCGGCGGGGGGTCACGTCGGCCTTGGCGAAGTGGCCCTTGAGGGGCTTGTTCACCTTGCGAGGGTCGATCTCGCCGAAGGCGATCTGGACCGACTCGTAGCCGTCGGAGTCATTCGTACGGACCTGGGTAACGACGCAGGGCCCGGCCTTGACGACGGTCACCGGGACGACACGGTTGTTCTCGTCCCAGACCTGGGTCATGCCGAGCTTCTCGCCCAGGACGCCCTTGATCTGCTTAGCCATCTCTTCCGCGCCTCTCAGAGCTTGATCTCGATGTCGACGCCGGCCGGAAGGTCCAGGCGCATCAACGAGTCAACGGTCTTGGGCGTCGGGTCGAGGATGTCGATCAGGCGCTTGTGCGTACGCATCTCGAAGTGCTCGCGCGAGTCCTTGTACTTGTGCGGCGACTTGATGACGCAGTACACGTTCTTCTCTGTGGGCAGCGGCACCGGGCCCGCGACCGACGCACCAGTACGCGTCACCGTCTCGACGATCTTCTTCGCCGATGAATCGATGACCTCGTGGTCGTAGGCCTTGAGCCGGATGCGGATCTTCTGTCCCGCCATGGCTACTTCGTAGTCCTGTCTCTTCGTACGCTCTGGAACCCGGTGGGCTCTGGTCGTCTTCTCCGACCCACGCGGTCGGGCGTGTCGCAACCCCTCTACGCAGATATCCCGAAGGATTTCCCAACCAAGGGGGTGCGGGCCGAGGCCGCGCGTCGGGGGAAGACACCCACCGAATGCCTGGCAGGTACCCCGCTGACGCTTCCCGGAAGATTCCCGTACGTCCGCCCCAGCGCTGCCGATACGGCAGTTGGGACGACGAGTACTGTGGGACTCGCTTCCGGTCCTCCCGGCGGGAGGCGCGCAGCATCGGCACTCAACCGAGCAACCCGGACAGTCTGCCACACGGGGTCGGGGCCTGGCCAATCGTGGCCAGGAAGGGTACCTCAGGGCGTGCGCGGGGGCGGAGGAGGCTCACCGGGGGCGGGCGCTCACCCGAGCGCGACCGCCTCCGCGAGCCGGGGCGGGAGGCGACCGCCTTCCGAGCCCGGACGATGCCGGATGCACCCCGCTGCCGACGTACTCCACCCGGATTCGGGGCGGCCGGCCCCGGCGCGATTCCGAGGAGATTCCTGTCGCCCACCGCCATAGATTCACCCCAGTGTTCCGCCGATCCCGGTCCGGTGCCGCTCCCTGCGGGGGCGCGGTCGCGCGGGATTCCGCGGGCCCCGGCCCGGGTCAGGTCCGGGTGACGGTGCCGCATTCCTCGGGGAGGGTTCCGAGGTCCTTGCTGCGGTCGTAGGGGTCGACGGCGGGGCCGGAGGGCCCGGGGGCCGGGCCGGTCAGGTCCTCCTGGAACGCCGGGCTCGGGATCCCGGTGCCGCGGGCGCTGTGGCGCGGGGTCTTCGACGAGCGGGCCGGGCGCGGTGTCCCGTACGGGCGCTCCCGTCACGATCATGACGCCCGCCGAGCCGGTCCGGTCCTGTACGGAACAGGTGGGCGCGAGCGGGCACGATCTCCTGGTCCAGGAGCTGTACCGCGCCTGGGAGCTGCTGGAGGCCGCCGCGGACTCGGGCGCCGACCCCTGGGCCGGGCTGCTGTCCCCTCCCCCGCTGGCCCGGCGGCACACGGCCTGGGCGGTGGTGACGGTGCCGCCGGTGATGGCGGGCCGGGTACGGGGCCGTATGCGGGCGTTGCTGGCGGCCCTTGAGGCGGCGGGGGTCACGGGCCTCCACGCCTGGCCCCGTCCCTTCGGCACCGGCCCGGTCCGCTACGCCGTCGGCCTGGGGCCGGGGCGGGTGGACCGGGGGCTGGTGTCGACGCTCGCGGGTGAGTGGGCGGCGGGGCTGGGCGGCACGATGGTCACGCTGGAGCCGTGGCCCGGTCCGCGGCCCCAGTAGGAACCGCTCGCGGCCGCTCCCCCGCCACCCCGGTCATGCCGGGCACCCCCACCCGGGGCACGGGTGCGTCCTCGGACACCGGCGGTCCGGCCCACGCCACGTACAAGCCCCACGGCGAAGGCTGACGGCCGACCGGGCGGGCCCCGCCGGCGATCGGGAACCTCGGGGAGGAAACCGGGGAGGAAACCGGGCGCGGGCCGGGGCGTCGCCCCGCCCCGAGGGCCGTCCGGCTGTCGGCCCGACGCCCCACCCCGAGGGCCGCCCCGAGGCCCGCCGCGACGCCCGCTCCGGGCCCGGGCGCGGCGCCCGGGCCGACGCCTCCCAGGGCCCACGACACGCATTCCGTCGCGCCCGGAACAAACGTCCGCGCCGGAGGCAACCCTGATCGCCGATTATCCGTCTAGATGATCGCGGACGCGGCCTGACCAGCCAATTCAGCGCGTCGCTCGATCACAGCAAGCAGACGGGGGCAGGCCTGCCCGCTACCGGGGAAGCGGACGGAGCACACACCACATGTACGACACACCTGTTCATGCTCCGCGCATGTCCACGCGCACCGGCGGCACCCCGGACGAGGGCCCGGACACCGGTGGCCCGCAGGGCGGCACCCACCGGGACGGCGGGCGCGCCGCCCCCCGCCGGAGGTCCGTGCTCGCCGCGATGTCCGCGCTCATCGGTGCGGGCGTCGTCAGCGGCTGCACCGTGCCCGCCGCGCAGCACGCCGTACCGACGGCGGACCCGGCACCGGGCATGCCGATCGCGAGTTCGCGGCGGGCCCGGCTGATGCAGATACTCGCGCACCCGGACGACGACCTGTACTTCATGAATCCGGACACCCGGCTGATGCTGGACGCGGGAGTGCCCCTGGTCTGCGTGTATGTGACCGCGGGCGAGCACAACGGCCAGAACCGGATACCCGGGCGGCACGGCGAGGTCCACTCGGACCGCGCCGCGTACTCGTCCGCGCGCCACCAGGGGCTCCGGCAGGCGTACGCGGAACTCCTCGGGCTGGACACGTTCACCCCCTGGACCAGGGGTGTCGCGTCCCTGCGCGGGGACCGGCTCGCCGAGGTCGACACGCTGAGCCACGGCAACCGCCGGGTCGAGCTCGTCTTCCTCAATCTGCCGATGAACACCGCCCGGCAGCGGTCCGCGCTCCCCGCGCTCTGGCGGGACCGCGGTCTCGGCGTGCAGACGGTGATAGCGAAGGACTCGCCGCTGCGCAGGACGGTTCCGTACGACTACGACGGGCTGATCGACGTACTCGTGGGGCTGATGGAGCAGTACCGGCCCACGGTGATACAGACCCTGGACCCGGACCCGGACATCCAGCACAGCGACGAGACGACCCGCAGGAAGGACAGCGAGCAGCCGGGGTACTCGGACCACGCCGACCACACCGCCGCCGCCTGTTTCAGCTGGGCGGCCATGGTGCGCTGGGTCCGGGACGCGACCGCGGACGGCGGGCAGGTGCCGGGGTTCGTGGCGACGGCGTTCCGGGGCTACTACAACCGGCACTGGCCCAAGAACCTGCCGCCGCGGGTCCTGAAGGAGAAGGCGTCCCATCTGGTCCCGTACGGCGGCGATCCGCGGTGGCAGTGCGGCAACCCGTCGGGCTGCGGCGACTACGCCGTGGGCGGGGTGCGCCCGCTGAGGAACAGGAAGGGGTGGGTGCGTTCGACGCACCACCGCTACCCGGGGGCCCGGCCCGTCGCCGTCACCGGTCCGGACGGGCGGATCGCCGCGTACGGGGTGCTGGGGCTGCGCGCGGTCCGCTGGCGCGAGACCCGGCCCGGCAGCGGCCTGTGGGGCGCCCCGGACGACCTGGGCGGCGGCCCGCTCGCACCGACGCTGGGGGCGGCGGCGCTCCAGGACGGCCGGCAGCTCCTGTTCGCCCTGCGGTTCGCCGCGATAGGCGGCCGGGGCGCGTCGAACCGCCGGGAGATCGTGGTGCTCGAACAGCGCGCGCCCGGCGGGGAGTTCCTCGCCTGGGACGGGCTCGGCAGCCCCGAGGACACGGACGACGGGAGCCGCCGGATCGGCGTCCCGGTGGCGGTGACCGCCGCCGACGGCCGGGTGCATCTGTTCGTACGCAATGCGGCGAGGGGGCTCAGTACCCGCGTACGGGAGACGGACGGGACCTGGGGCCACTGGCGGGACCTCGGCGGTGAGGACGTCCAGGACGGCCTGTCGGCGGTCGTCGACGGCGCGGGACTGGTCCATGTCTTCGCCGCGGGCCGCGCGCGTGTGCACCACTGGGCCCAGGGATCGGCCGACGGGCCGGTGGTGTTCCGGGAGGGCGACCTGGACTCCCTGCCGCTGCCCGGCGGACCGGTCTCGGCCCTGCCGTCCGGGGACGACGGCATCGAGCTGTACTACCGGGCGCCCGCGTCCGCTCATCTGCTGTCCGTACGGGCTATCGGCACACCCGCCCGTACGCGCCGGATCAGGAACCTGGACGGTTACGGCCCGGTGAGCGTGGCCGCGGTGCCCGGGGGGCGGGCGTTCCTCGGCCGGGACCAGCGCGGCCGGATCGAGCTGGTGACCCCCGCGGGCCGGATGCGGCGGCCGGACGCGCTGGGCTCCCCCGCCCTCGTCGTCCACCGGTCCGGGGTCACGGCGGTCGGCCTGGAGGCGAACGCCCAGCCCTGGATGCTGCGGCCGGGGCGGGTCGGGGCCGGGGTCGCGGGCTGACGCGGCGGGGTGCCGCCACCGCGGCGGGGAACCGCGCCACCGCCGGACGGGCACCCGGCATCCGGCATCCGGAAGCGCCACCACGGCCGGATACGGCACCCCGCCGTATCCGGCGGCGGGGTGGACGGCGGCACGGCGCCACGGCCCGTAGAGCGCGAAGAGGCCCCGCACCTTCCGGTGCGGGGCCTCTCCCCTTGGTGCTCGTTCAGGAGCTACCAGGTCGGACCGACAAGTGACTTACTTGTTGATCTTGGTGACCTGGCCGGCGCCCACGGTCCGGCCACCCTCACGGATGGCGAACTTCAGGCCCTCCTCCATGGCGACCGGCTGGATCAGCTGGACCGACATGACGGTGTTGTCGCCCGGCATGACCATCTCGGTGCCCTCGGGGAGGGTCACGACGCCGGTCACGTCCGTGGTACGGAAGTAGAACTGCGGGCGGTAGTTGTTGAAGAACGGGGTGTGACGGCCACCCTCGTCCTTCGACAGGATGTACGCCTGCGCCTCGAACTCCGTGTGCGGGGTGACCGAGCCGGGCTTGATGATGACCTGGCCGCGCTCGACGTCCTCGCGCTTGATGCCACGGAGGAGCAGACCGACGTTCTCACCGGCCTGGCCCTCGTCGAGCAGCTTGCGGAACATCTCGATGCCGGTGACCGTGGTGGTGGTCTTCTCGGTCTTGATGCCGACGATGTCGACGGTCTCGTTGACCTTGAGGACACCACGCTCGATACGGCCGGTGACGACGGTGCCACGACCGGTGATCGTGAAGACGTCCTCGATCGGCATCAGGAACGGCTTGTCGACGTCACGCTCGGGCTGCGGGATCGACTCGTCGACGGCGGCCATCAGGTTCAGGACCGACTGGCCCCACTCCTTGTCGCCCTCAAGAGCCTTGAGCGCCGAGACACGCACGACCGGAAGGTCGTCGCCCGGGAACTCGTACTCGGAGAGGAGCTCACGGACCTCGAGCTCGACGAGCTCCATGATCTCCTCGTCGTCCACCATGTCGGCCTTGTTCAGGGCGACGACGATGTACGGAACGCCGACCTGGCGGGCCAGGAGCACGTGCTCCTTGGTCTGCGGCATCGGGCCGTCGGTCGCGGCGACCACGAGGATGGCGCCGTCCATCTGCGCCGCACCCGTGATCATGTTCTTGATGTAGTCCGCGTGACCGGGGCAGTCGACGTGCGCGTAGTGACGCGACTCCGTCTGGTACTCGACGTGCGCGATGGAGATGGTGATACCACGCTGGCGCTCTTCGGGCGCCTTGTCGATCTGGTCGAAGGCCGAGGCCTCGTTGATGTCCGGGAACGCGTCGTGCAGCACCTTGGTAATGGCGGCCGTGAGGGTCGTCTTACCGTGGTCGATGTGACCGATGGTGCCGATGTTGACGTGCGGCTTAGTCCGCTCGAACTTCGCCTTCGCCACTGGGGTCCTCCTGTGGAGTGGTTCTGTACGCCTTACTCATCGGCGCCAGGTGATCTTTGCTGGGATGCCGGGCCCGGTGCATTCTCTCCGTTTTGAGAGGGAATGCCCCCGCAGGCTCCGGTGACAAGCCTAAAGCGTGAACTCGGGTGAGTTACTCGCCCTTGGCCTTCGCGATGATCTCCTCGGCGACGTTCCGGGGAACCTCGGCGTAGGAGTCGAACTGCATCGAGTAGCTTGCGCGACCCGAGGTCTTGCTGCGGAGGTCTCCGACGTAGCCGAACATCTCCGAGAGCGGCACCAGGCCCTTGACGACCCGGGCACCGGCCCGCTCCTCCATGGCCTGGATCTGGCCACGGCGGGAGTTGATGTCACCGATGACATCGCCCATGTAGTCCTCGGGCGTGGTGACCTCGACGGCCATCATCGGCTCCAGCAGCACGGGGCTGGCCTTGCGCGCGGCCTCCTTGAACGCCTGCGAACCGGCGATCTTGAAGGCGAGCTCGGAGGAGTCGACCTCGTGGTAGCCACCGTCGATGAGCGTGACGCGGACGCCCGTCATCTCGTAGCCGGCCAGGATGCCGAACTGCATGGCCTCCTGCGCGCCCGCGTCCACCGAAGGGATGTATTCCTTGGGGATGCGGCCACCGGTGACCTTGTTCACGAACTCGTAGGAGGCGTCGCCGCCCTCGATCGGCTCGATCGCGATCTGCACCTTGGCGAACTGACCGGTACCACCGGTCTGCTTCTTGTGGGTGTAGTCCACGCGCTCGACGGCCTTGCGGATCGTCTCGCGGTACGCGACCTGGGGCTTGCCGACGTTCGCCTCGACCTTGAACTCGCGGCGCATGCGGTCCACGAGCACTTCGAGGTGAAGCTCGCCCATACCGCCGATGACGGTCTGGCCGGTCTCCTCGTTGGTGTGCACCTGGAAGGAGGGGTCCTCCTCCGCGAGACGCTGGATGGCGACACCCAGCTTCTCCTGGTCACCCTTGGACTTGGGCTCGATCGCGACCTCGATGACCGGCGCCGGGAAGTCCATGGACTCCAGGATCACCGGGTTCTTCTCGTCGCTGAGCGTCTCACCGGTGGTGGTCTGCTTCAGGCCCATGACGGCGACGATGTCGCCGGCGCCCACGGCGTCGATCTCCTCACGCTTGTTCGCGTGCATACGGTAGATCTTGCCGATGCGCTCCTTGCGGCCCTTCACGGAGTTCAGCACCGCGGTGCCGGACTCCAGACGGCCGGAGTAGATGCGCACGAAGGTGAGCTTGCCGAGGTGCGGGTCGCTCATGATCTTGAACGCCAGCGCCGACAGCGGCTCGTCCTCGGACGGCTTGCGCTTGACGACCACCTCGGGGTCCTTGACGTCGTGGCCCTCGATGGCCTCGACGTCCAGGGGGGAGGGGAGGTAGCGCACGACCGCGTCGAGCAGGGGCTGAACACCCTTGTTCTTGAACGCGGTTCCGCAGAACACCGGGGTGATGGTGATGTCCTGGGACTTGCCGGACGCGATGGTGATACGGCGGATCGCGGCGTGCAGCTGCTCCACGGAAGGCTCCTGGCCCTCCAGATACAGCTCCATGATCTCTTCGTCGTTCTCGGCGACGGCTTCGAGGAGCTTGCCGCGCCATTCCTCGGCGGCCTCGGCGTGCGTGGCCGGGATGTCGACGATGTCGTACATCTCGCCCTTGGCCGCCTCGGCGGACCAGACGAACGCCTTCATCGTCACGAGGTCGACGACGCCCTTGAAGTCGGCCTCGGCGCCGATCGGCAGCTGCATCACGATCGGCGTCGCGCCCAGGCGGTCGCTGATCATGTCGACACAGCGGTGGAACTCGGCACCGGTGCGGTCGAGCTTGTTGACGAAGCAGATACGCGGCACGCCGTAGCGGTCCGCCTGGCGCCAGACGGTCTCGGACTGCGGCTCCACACCGGCGACACCGTCGAACACCGTGACAGCGCCGTCGAGGACGCGGAGCGAACGCTCCACCTCGACGGTGAAGTCGACGTGGCCCGGGGTGTCGATGATGTTGATGGTGTGATCGACGTCCTCGAGCGGCCAGTGACAGGTCGTCGCGGCGGACGTGATCGTGATGCCGCGCTCCTGCTCCTGCTCCATCCAGTCCATCGTGGCAGCGCCGTCGTGGACCTCACCGATCTTGTAGCTCACACCGGTGTAGAAGAGGATGCGCTCGGTGGTCGTCGTCTTGCCCGCGTCGATGTGGGCCATGATCCCAATGTTGCGGACCCTGGCCAGGTCAAGCGAAGTGGTGGCCATTTGGCTCAGTCTTCTCTCGGTCTCGATGTGGGTAGCGACTACCAGCGGTAGTGCGCGAAGGCCTTGTTGGACTCGGCCATCTTGTGCGTGTCCTCACGCTTCTTGACCGAAGCGCCGAGGCCGTTGGAGGCGTCGAGCAGTTCGTTCATGAGGCGCTCGGTCATGGTCTTCTCACGGCGGGCGCGCGAGTAGCCGACGAGCCAGCGCAGCGCGAGAGTGGAGGCGCGGCCGGGCTTGACCTCGACCGGCACCTGGTAGGTCGCGCCACCGACACGGCGGGACTTGACCTCAAGCGCGGGCTTCACGTTCTCCAGGGCGCGCTTCAGCGTGATGACGGGGTCGTTGCCCGTCTTCTCGCGGAGGCCCTCCATGGCGCCGTACACGATGCGCTCGGCGGTGGAACGCTTGCCGTTCAGCAGAATCTTGTTGATGAGCGACGTCACCAGAGGAGAACCGTAGACCGGGTCGATGATGACCGGGCGCTTCGGGGCGGGGCCCTTACGAGGCATGCTTACTTCTCCTTCTTGGCGCCGTAGCGGCTGCGGGCCTGCTTGCGGTTCTTGACACCCTGGGTGTCCAGCGAACCGCGGATGATCTTGTAACGAACACCCGGCAGGTCCTTCACACGGCCACCACGCACGAGCACGATGGAGTGCTCCTGCAGGTTGTGTCCCTCACCCGGAATGTAGGCCGTGACCTCGATGCCCGAGGTCAGGCGCACACGCGCGACCTTACGGAGAGCCGAGTTGGGCTTCTTCGGGGTGGTCGTGAACACACGCGTGCAGACGCCCCGGCGCTGAGGGGAACCCTCAAGGGCAGGCGTCTTGTTCTTCTCGACCTTGTCCTGCCGGCCCTTGCGGACCAGCTGCTGGATCGTAGGCACTACTTCTCCGGTTTCTGTGTGCCGTTCAGTGAAACTAACCTGGAACCCACCGACCCACGCGGTCGGGTGTGTCGAGCCTGCGGGGCTCCGCCGCGAAGGCGGAGGAGGCGCAGAATGCGGTGGCCGGTCAGAGGCTCGCCATGCGGTTGAGGACACGCACACGAGCCCAGGCACACCCCAGGCACAAGGTCTGAGCGTACCTACCGCATGGACTCCGGTCAAAACAAATGCCCACGCGCACGAAGGACGAGGCGACCTCGGAGAACGGACGGTTCGGGGCGGGTGGACGCACCGCCTTCCCCGCGTCACTGTCCGGTGCGGCACGGGCACGGTCCGCCGTGCCGTACGGGGCCGGGTGGGGGTCGCACGCATGTGCCCGTACGGGCACAGACGGATTGTACGCGGGTGCCCCGCACGGGCCACCACGGGGTGCTGCGGAGTGCCGCGCGCCACGGTTCCGGGCCGCGCGCGCCTGGGTTCCGGGCCGTGCGTGCGACGTCCTGGCGGTGCGCGCGACGGTTCCGGGCGGTGGGTGCCCGGGTGCGGGGCGTACGCCGGAGCCGCCGGGGCCCGGGCGTGTGCTGCGGCGGGCGGCACCGGGTCGCCGGGCGGGCTCGCGGTCCGGGGCGGGCGGTCGGGTGGTGGCGCGGGTCGCCGTGGGCGGCCACCTCGGCGGTCACGGACGGGAGGGCCCGAGGCCGGAGCGGGCCCGCCCGGCGCGTCGTCGCCAGGGCGTGCGGCACCCGGTCCCCGTCGGGCAGCAGGGCAGCAGGGCGGCACGGCAGCGGACCGCGGGCGCGGGGCGGCCCAGGAGGGCGGCGCCGTTCAGCCCCGGGCGGTCCGGCCGCCGCCCTCGGCCGGACGAACGCCCTCGCCGGGCGTGTCGTCGGGCTCCAGGAACTGGTTCACCACTCTGACGAACACATCCAGCCGGTCGTCCGGGACCCCGAGCCGGCGCGCGAAGTCCTCCAGCGACGGCTGCCAGTCGTCCGGCGGCAGCGGGTCCGCCGCCGCCGGCAGCTCCTCCGGGGTGACCCGGCCGGACCGGATCAGCATGTCGCGCAGGGACACCCCGAGAGGCGGCGCGATTCTGCGCATGGTCTCCAGGTCGGGCATCCCCCGCCGCTGCAGCAGCCGGGTCACGGCAGCCCGGTGCACCCCGGCCTCGTCCGCGATCCGGGACTTCCCACCGCCACGCGGACTGTCGATGTCGTAGCCGCGCTCACGCATCAGGCCCTCGACCCACTCTGCGAACGCGTCCAGCTCGCGAGTTGTCATGTACCGCCCCTCGGTATTTCGGCCATTCCACTCCCCCAGCGTGCTTGCGCGCGCAGAATTACGTGCTTTCGCGCGCGCAATCACAGGGTATCCAAGAAGTCCCCAGGGATGAGCATGTTGCGCGTGAGCGCGCACCATGCCACTCCGGGCGGCTGTACGACCCGTCGGCCTCCCGCACCCCCAGGGACCTCCGGGCTCCGGCACGCGGAGCAGCCCCGGACCTCGGAGGATCCCTCTGCTCCGGAAGGCCGCCACCGCAGGCTCCCACCTCTCCCCGCCTCCGCCCGACGGCCCGGGGCAGCCGCCCCCGCACCCGGGCCTGCGCCACCTGCCTCGTACAACACGAGTACGAGCGGGCCATGACACACGGCCGGCGGGACCCGTGGCACCGGTGGACCGGGGGCCGACCCCCTGCCGCCCGCCCCACCCGGCCTCCCCCGCAGCCTGGCACCACCCTTGCCCGTCGTGCCGTACCCGGTCCCGAGGCACCTGCCCCGGGCCGGGTCACGGCAGAGCCCAACTGGTTGCGCGCGCGCACGCTCTCTGTCCGCATCGGCCGACGGCGGCTCCCGCTCCCCGCCCAGCACGGCGACCAGACCGACAGGCAGCTCGCCGACACACAGGCCCGCTCGCTCCCGGGAGCCGACCGGCCGCCGAGCCGGGGAACGCCGAAGGGCGGCCACCCCGTGTGCACGGGGTGGCCGCCCTCAGCGGACGTTCGCCTTACTGGTTGTACGGACCGTAGTCGTAGTCCTCCAGCGGGACGGCCTGGCCGGAGCCGGTGCCGAACGGCGAGTAGTCGATGTCGTCGTAGCCGACGGCCGAGTACATCGCGGCCTTAGCCTCCTCGGTGGGCTCCACCCGGATGTTGCGGTAGCGGGACAGGCCCGTACCGGCCGGGATGAGCTTACCGATGATGACGTTCTCCTTGAGGCCGATCAGGGAGTCCGACTTGGCGTTGATCGCCGCGTCGGTCAGGACCCTGGTCGTCTCCTGGAAGGACGCCGCCGACAGCCACGACTCGGTGGCCAGCGACGCCTTGGTGATACCCATCAGCTGCGGACGGCCGGAGGCGGGGTGACCGCCCTCGGTGACCACACGACGGTTCTCGGTCTCGAACTTCGAGCGCTCGACCAGCTCGCCCGGCAGCAGCTCCGCGTCGCCGGACTCGATGATCGTCACCCGGCGCAGCATCTGCCGGATGATGATCTCGATGTGCTTGTCGTGGATCGACACACCCTGCGAGTTGTAGACCTTCTGGACCTCGCCGACCAGGTGGACCTGCACGGCCCGCTGGCCGAGGATGCGGAGCACGTCGTGCGGGTTGGTGGCACCGAAGGTCAGCGCCTGGCCCACCTCGACGTGGTCGCCCTCGCGCACCAGGACCTTGGCACGCTTCGAGATCGGGAACGCCGTCTCGTCGCTGCCGTCGTCCGGGGTGACGACGAGCTTCTTGGTCTTCTCGGTCTCCTCGATCCGGACGCGGCCGGCCGCCTCCGAGATCGGGGCGACACCCTTGGGCGTACGCGCCTCGAACAGCTCGACGACACGCGGCAGACCCTGGGTGATGTCGTCACCGGCCACACCACCGGTGTGGAAGGTACGCATCGTCAGCTGGGTGCCGGGCTCACCGATGGACTGGGCGGCGATGATGCCGACCGCCTCACCGATGTCGACGAGCTTGCCGGTGGCGAGCGAACGGCCGTAGCAGTACGCACAGGTGCCGACCGCGGACTCACAGGTCAGGACCGAGCGGGTCTTGACCTCCTCCACGCCCGCGCCGACGAGCGCGTCGATGAGCACATCGCCGAGGTCGACGTTGGCGGGCGCGATGACCTTGCCGTCGACGACGACGTCCTCGGCGAGCATCCGCGCGTACACCGACGTCTCGACGTCGTCGGCCTTGCGGAGCCTGCCCTCGGTGTCCTTCTGCGCGATCCGCAGCTTGAGGCCGCGGTCGGTGCCGCAGTCCTCCTCGCGGATGATGACGTCCTGCGAGACGTCCACCAGACGACGGGTCAGGTAACCCGAGTCGGCGGTACGCAGGGCGGTGTCGGCCAGACCCTTTCGGGCACCGTGCGTGGAGATGAAGTACTCCAGCACGGACAGGCCCTCACGGAAGGACGCCTTGATGGGACGGGGGATCGTCTCGTTCTTGGCGTTGGACACCAGACCACGCATACCGGCGATCTGACGCATCTGCATCATGTTTCCGCGAGCGCCCGAGTTCACCATCATGAAGATGGGGTTGGTCTTGGGGAAGTTCGCGTTCATCGCCTCGGCGACCTCGTTGGTCGCGCGGGTCCAGTTGTCGATCAGCTCGTTCGTGCGCTCCTGCTTGGTGATCAGGCCGCGCTCGTACTGCTTCTGGATCTTCTCGTCCTTGGCCTCGTACGAGGCGACGATCTCCTTCTTCGCCTCCGGGACGACGACGTCCGAGATGGCGACGGTGACGCCGGAACGGGTCGCCCAGTAGAAGCCCGCCGCCTTCAGGTTGTCGAGCGTCGCCGCCACGATGACCTTGGGGTAGCGCTCGGCGAGGTCGTTGACGATCTCGGAGAGCTGCTTCTTGCCGACGGAGTAGTCGACGAAGGGGTAGTCCTCGGGCAGCAGCTCGTTGAAGAGCGCGCGGCCCAGGGTCGTACGCAGCCGGAAGCTGTCGCCCTGCTGCCAGGAGCCGCCGAGGCCCGTGACGGCGCTGTCGTCCTCGTCGGCCGGCGGGGTCCAGCCGCGCGGCGGGATGGTGCCCACCGGGAAGCGGATGTCGACCTTGGCCTGGAGGGACAGCTCACGGGCGTCGAACGCCATGATCGCCTCGGCGGTGGAGCCGAAGGACCGGCCCTCGCCCTTGACCTCGCGCTCCTCCTCACCCGTGGTGAGGAAGAAGAGGCCCAGCACCATGTCCTGGGTCGGCATGGTGACGGGACGGCCGTCGGCCGGCTTGAGGATGTTGTTCGAGGAGAGCATCAGGATGCGCGCCTCGGCCTGCGCCTCCGCGGAGAGCGGCAGGTGGACGGCCATCTGGTCACCGTCGAAGTCCGCGTTGAACGCGGTGCAGACGAGCGGGTGGATCTGGATGGCCTTGCCCTCGACGAGCTGGGGCTCGAACGCCTGGATGCCGAGGCGGTGCAGCGTGGGCGCACGGTTCAGCAGCACCGGGTGCTCGGCGATGACCTCTTCGAGGACGTCGTACACGACGGTGCGGCCGCGCTCGACCATGCGCTTGGCCGACTTGATGTTCTGCGCGTGGTTCAGGTCGACCAGGCGCTTCATCACGAACGGCTTGAACAGCTCCAGCGCCATCGCCTTGGGCAGACCGCACTGGTGCAGCTTGAGCTGCGGGCCGACGACGATCACGGAACGGGCCGAGTAGTCGACGCGCTTGCCCAGCAGGTTCTGGCGGAAGCGGCCCTGCTTGCCCTTGAGCATGTCGCTCAGGGACTTCAGCGGACGGTTGCCCGGACCGGTGACCGGACGGCCGCGGCGGCCGTTGTCGAACAGCGCGTCGACGGCCTCCTGGAGCATCCGCTTCTCGTTGTTCACGATGATCTCGGGGGCACCGAGGTCGAGCAGACGCTTCAGACGGTTGTTCCGGTTGATGACCCGGCGGTACAGGTCGTTCAGGTCGGAGGTCGCGAAGCGGCCACCGTCCAGCTGCACCATCGGACGCAGGTCCGGCGGGATGACCGGGACGCAGTCCAGCACCATGCCCTTGGGGCTGTTGCTGGTCTGGAGGAACGCGGAGACGACCTTGAGGCGCTTGAGCGCACGGGTCTTCTTCTGCCCCTTGCCGGTACGGATGATGTCGCGGAGGCGCTCGGCCTCCTCTTCCAGGTCGAAGGACTCCAGGCGCTTCTGCAGCGCGGCGGCGCCCATCGAGCCGTCGAAGTACGTGCCGAAGCGGTCGCGCAGCTCGCGGTAGAGCAGCTCGTCGCCCTCCAGGTCCTGGACCTTGAGGTTCTTGAAGCGGTTCCACACCTCGTCGAGACGGTCGATCTCGCGCTGGGCGCGGTCGCGCAGCTGCTTCATCTCACGGTCGGCGCCCTCGCGCACCTTGCGGCGCACATCCGCCTTGGCGCCCTCGGCCTCCAGCTCGGCCAGGTCGGTCTCAAGCTTCTTGGCACGGGCCTCGACATCGGCGTCCCGGCGGTTCTCGACCTGCTGGCGCTCGACGGAGACGTGCGCCTCCAGCGACGGCAGATCGCGGGTCCGGCGCTCCTCGTCCACGAACGTGATCATGTACGCGGCGAAGTAGATGACCTTTTCCAGGTCCTTCGGCGCGAGGTCGAGCAGGTAGCCGAGGCGTGAGGGAACGCCCTTGAAGTACCAGATGTGGGTGACGGGCGCGGCCAGCTCGATGTGGCCCATCCGCTCACGGCGCACCTTGGCGCGGGTGACCTCGACGCCACAGCGCTCACAGATGATGCCCTTGAAGCGGACGCGCTTGTACTTGCCGCAGTAGCACTCCCAGTCCCGGGTGGGGCCGAAGATCTTCTCGCAGAAGAGTCCGTCCTTCTCGGGCTTGAGGGTGCGGTAGTTGATGGTCTCGGGCTTCTTGACCTCTCCGTGGGACCACTGGCGAATGTCGTCAGCGGTGGCCAGGCCGATCCGAAGCTCGTCGAAGAAGTTGACGTCGAGCACTATGCGTCAATCCCTCTCAGGGTTGTGTCTCAAGGTGGTCTGTACGGGGTCCGGGGCAGCGGCCGGGATCACCTGCGGGCGATCCCGGCCGGACCCGTCAGACCTCTTCGACGCTGCTCGGCTCGCGCCGGGACAGGTCGATGCCGAGCTCTTCCGCAGCACGGAAGACGTCCTCGTCGGTGTCGCGCATCTCGATGGACATGCCGTCCGAGGACAGCACCTCCACGTTGAGGCACAGGGACTGCATCTCCTTGATGAGCACCTTGAAGGACTCGGGGATGCCGGGCTCGGGGATGTTCTCGCCCTTGACGATGGCCTCGTAGACCTTCACGCGGCCGGTGACGTCGTCGGACTTGATGGTCAGCAGTTCCTGGAGGGCGTACGCGGCGCCGTAAGCCTCCAGCGCCCACACCTCCATCTCACCGAAGCGCTGGCCACCGAACTGGGCCTTACCACCCAGCGGCTGCTGGGTGATCATCGAGTACGGGCCGGTCGACCGGGCGTGCAGCTTGTCGTCGACCAGGTGGTGGAGCTTGAGGATGTACATGTACCCGATCGAGATCGGGTCCGGGAACGGCTCACCGGAGCGGCCGTCGAACAGCCTCGCCTTGCCGGACGGCAGGACCATGCGGTCGCCGTCGCGGTTGGGGATCGTGGACTCGAAGAGTCCGGAGATCTCGTCCTCGCGGGCGCCGTCGAAGACCGGGGTCGCGACATTGGTGCTGGGGGCGACGTCGTCGGCGCCGATCGCCTTCAGCCGCTCCATCCAGTCCTCGCTGCCCTCGACCTTCCAGCCCTGGCTGGCGAGCCAGCCGAGATGGATTTCGAGGACCTGTCCCGGGTTCATCCGGGACGGGACGCCCAGCGGGTTGAGGATGATGTCGACCGGGGTGCCGTCCTCCAGGAAGGGCATGTCCTCGATCGGCAGGATCTTGGAGATGACGCCCTTGTTGCCGTGACGGCCGGCGAGCTTGTCACCGTCGGTGATCTTGCGCTTCTGGGCGACGTACACCCGGACGAGCTGGTTGACGCCGGGCGGCAGCTCGTCGCCCTCCTCGCGGTCGAAGACGCGTACGCCGATGACCTTGCCGGTCTCGCCGTGCGGCACCTTCAGCGAGGTGTCACGGACCTCACGGGCCTTCTCGCCGAAGATCGCGCGCAGCAGGCGCTCCTCCGGGGTCAGCTCGGTCTCACCCTTGGGCGTGACCTTGCCGACCAGGATGTCCCCGGCGATGACCTCGGCGCCGATGCGGATGATGCCGCGCTCGTCGAGGTCGGCGAGGACCTCCTCGGAGACGTTCGGGATGTCCCGGGTGATCTCCTCGGGGCCGAGCTTGGTGTCACGGGCGTCGACCTCGTGCTCCTCGATGTGGATCGAGGAGAGGACGTCGTCCTGCACGAGGCGCTGCGACAGGATGATCGCGTCCTCGTAGTTGTGGCCCTCCCACGGCATGAACGCGACGAGCAGGTTCTTGCCGAGCGCCATCTCGCCCTGCTCGGTCGCCGGGCCGTCGGCGAGGACCTGGGCCTCGATGACCCGGTCGCCCTCGGAGACGATGACCTTCTGGTTGACCGAGGTGCCCTGGTTGGAACGGGAGAACTTGGCGACGCGGTAGGTGGTGTAGGTGCCGTCGTCGTTGGCGACGGTGACGTAGTCCGCGGAGACCTCCTGGACCACACCGTCCTTCTCCGCCTTGATGACGTCACCGGCGTCGACGGCGCAGCGGTACTCCATGCCGGTGCCGACCAGCGGCGCCTCGGCCGTGATCAGCGGAACGGCCTGGCGCATCATGTTCGCGCCCATGAGGGCGCGGTTGGCGTCGTCGTGCTCCAGGAAGGGGATCATGGCGGTCGCGACCGACACCATCTGGCGCGGCGAGACGTCCATGTAGTCGACGTCCGTGCCGGGCACGTAGTCGACCTCGCCGCCGCGGCGGCGGACGAGCACACGGGACTCGGCGAACCGGAACTCGTCGGTCAGCGGCGCGTTGGCCTGCGCGATGACGAAGCGGTCCTCCTCGTCGGCGGTCAGGTAGTCCACCTCGTCGGTGACCCGGCCGTCGACGACCTTGCGGTACGGCGTCTCGATGAAGCCGAACGCGTTGACCCGGCCGTACGAGGCCAGCGAGCCGATCAGACCGATGTTCGGGCCTTCCGGCGTCTCGATCGGGCACATGCGGCCGTAGTGCGACGGGTGCACGTCACGGACCTCGAAGCCGGCCCGCTCACGGGAGAGACCACCCGGGCCGAGGGCGTTGAGACGGCGCTTGTGCGTCAGGCCCGACAGCGGGTTGTTCTGGTCCATGAACTGGGACAGCTGGCTGGTGCCGAAGAACTCCTTGATGGAGGCGACGACCGGCCGGATGTTGATCAGGGTCTGCGGCGTGATCGCCTCGACGTCCTGGGTGGTCATGCGCTCGCGCACGACGCGCTCCATACGGGCGAGACCCGTACGGACCTGGTTCTGGATCAGCTCGCCGACGTTGCGGATGCGGCGGTTGCCGAAGTGGTCGATGTCGTCGGTCTCGACCATGATCGAGCGGCCGGACTCGCCGACCGTCTCGGTCTCACCGGCGTGCAGCTTGACCAGGTACTTGATGGTCGCGATGACGTCGTCGGTGGTGAGGACGCCGGCGTCCAGCGGCTCGTCCGCGCCGAGCTTCTTGTTCACCTTGTAGCGGCCGACCTTGGCGAGGTCGTAGCGCTTGGGGTTGAAGTAGAGGTTCTCCAGCAGCGTCTGGGCGGCCTCGCGCGTGGGCGGCTCGCCCGGACGGAGCTTGCGGTAGATGTCGAGCAGCGCGTCGTCCTGACCCTGGGTGTGGTCCTTCTCCAGGGTGGCGCGCATGGACTCGTACTCGCCGAACTCCTGGAGGATCTGCTCGGTCGTCCAGCCGAGGGCCTTGAGGAGGACGGTCACGGACTGCTTGCGCTTGCGGTCGATACGCACACCGACCATGTCGCGCTTGTCGATCTCCATCTCCAGCCAGGCACCCCGGGAGGGGATGATCTTGGCGGTGAAGATGTCCTTGTCGGACGTCTTGTCGATGGAGGAGTCGAAGTAGACGCCCGGCGAGCGGACCAGCTGGGACACCACGACACGCTCGGTGCCGTTGATGACGAAGGTGCCCTTGTTGGTCATGAGCGGGAAGTCGCCCATGAAGACCGTCTGAGACTTGATCTCGCCGGTCTCGTTGTTGGTGAACTCGGCCGTGACGAAGAGAGGCGCGGCATACGTGAAGTCGCGCTCCTTGCACTCGTCGATCGAGTTCTTCGGAGGCTCGAAACGGTGATCGCGGAAGGTCAGGGACATCGACCCGCTGAAGTCCTCGATCGGGGAGATCTCCTCGAAGATCTCCTCCAGACCGGACTTGGTGGGGACGTCCTGTCCGCTGTCCAGAGCCGCCTCGACGCGAGCCTTCCAAGCGGCATTGCCGAGCAGCCAGTCAAAGCTCTCGGTCTGGAGCGCGAGGAGGTTCGGAACCTCAAGGGGCTCTTTGATCTTTGCAAAGGAGATGCGCAGCGGGGCGGTGCTGGCGCCGTTGTTCGTATTCGCGGTCGAGGCGTTGCGCGAGGCGGCCAAGAGGGGGTCCTTCCGAGGGCTCGGACTCACTACGCGCGTACCGGTCCCAAGCCGGGCAGGGGAGCCGAAATCCCAGGTCAGGGAGTGATCGGTCCACAGTGCTCGTGCGAGGGGATGCCCCTGGTGACGGGCAGGGAGCAGTTAACAGGCAGCGCAAAGGGTCAGTGTAGCCACTTGGCACACTGATGTCCAGTGCGGGCTTTTCGAAACCCTCGCTGCCCTCGTTGTACTCAACTCCGCGAACCCTCGCGCCATGAGGCGCACATCGATACTGCCCACTCGGTCGCCGATCCATGCCTCGGATCCGGATCGTTGTGACGACGCGTCCTGAGAATTGCGCGCTGCGTGCGGTTCGTCAAGGCCCCCTGCTCCGAACTGGCTGCTGAGATCGTCACTGACCAGGCACTGAGAGCGAACGAGGCGCACGGCGAAGATCACCATACTCGGCACCCCCCGAAGCGCAACGCAGCCCTGGCGGGACGCCGAAGGGCGACCACCCGGATGGGTGATCGCCCTTGGCCGTGCCCCGTCATACGGCCCGCCCGGGGCCGTATGACGAGACTCACAGAGTCACGGCGTGGTGACTCGGGGTGTCACGAGGGGTTACTTGACCTCGACCGACGCGCCGGCGGCCTTGAGGGACTCGGCGGCCTTCTCGGCGGCCTCCTTGGCGACCTTCTCCAGCACCGGCTTCGGGGTGCCGTCGACGAGGTCCTTGGCCTCCTTCAGGCCCAGGGAGGTCAGCTCACGCACGACCTTGATGACCTGGATCTTCTTCTCGCCGGCGCCGGTGAGGATGACGTCGAACTCGTCCTGCTCGACAGCGGCCTCGGCGGCCGGGGCACCCGGGCCCGCGACGACGGCGGCGGCCGGAGCGGCGGCGGTGACGTCGAACTTCTCCTCGAACGCCTTCACGAAACCGGAGAGCTCCAGGAGGGTCATCTCCTCGAACTGCGCGAGCAGGTCTTCCTGGCTGAGCTTCGCCATGATGGGCGATCCTTCCACTAAATCGGCTGGTGCCGGATGTGTATGACGGCGGGCGTACGGCCCGCTGCGATCAGCGCCTTCGGACGGCGCCGATCAGAAAGCGAGCCGAATTACTCGGCACCGCCCTGCTCTGCCTGCTTGGCACGAAGCGCCTCCGCGGTGCGGACGAACTTCGAGGGAAGCGCCTGGAAGAGCGCGGCAGCCTGGGACTGCTTGCCCTTCATGGCGCCCGCCAGCTTGGCGAGCAGAACCTCGCGGGACTCAAGGTCCGCAAGCTTCTTGATCTCATCGGCGGACAGCGCCTTGCCATCAAGGACACCGCCCTTGATGATCAGGTTCGGGTTGTCCTTGGCGAAGTCACGAAGACCCTTAGCCGACTCCACCGGGTCACCGGTGACGAAGGCAACCGCCGTCGGACCGTTGAACAGGTCGTCGAGCGTGTTGATCCCGGCCTCGTTGGCCGCAATCTTGGTCAGCGTGTTCTTCACCACGGCGTACTGGGCGTTCTCACCGAGCGAACGGCGCAGCTCCTTGAGCTGGGCCACGGTGAGACCCCGGTACTCGGTCAGCACGGCGGCGTTCGAGCTGCGGAACTTGTCCGTCAGCTCGGCCACCGCGGCAGCCTTGTCAGGCCTTGCCATGAGCGTCGGCCTCCTTCCGGGTGATGAGGACCGCGCGGGCCCGAAGGAGGGGGACTGGGCAAAACGAAACGCCCCGGCGCAGGCGCACGGGGCGTAGCTCGACCGGAACGAGTCCCGGGAGCATGTCCACGAAATCACCTGCGCAGGCCGTCCGCAGCTAGCGGTTCCTTCGGTCGCCGCACTCTCTTGCGAGCACGCGGCAACGACCAGCGGTCTTTGGCTTCCGGGGAAGCGTACGTGAGGCGCATCCGCTCAGGCAAATCGCCCTCGTCGGGCCCCGGCGGCGGTCGTGCGGCCGCCGCCGGGGCTCCTGAGACGTACGGGAAGGAAGGGGCTCAGAGGGGCCCCTGAGTCCCGTACGAGCCCTGTGAGCCTCCTGTGGCTCCAGGGGGCCGAGGGGACCCGCCAAGCCGCCGTGACGGGCCGTGACGCCGCGCGGGGCCCGTCACACGAGCTACTCCGCCGTCCCGGTCTCGTGAACTCCCTTCACCAGCCCCGTCGCCAGCTCCACGACGACACCACGGACGACCTCGGCCGAATCAGCCGACTCCAGGCGGGAGTCGAGGATCAGCCGCGTGAGCTGAGGTACCGCGTTCGGCCAGGCGGCGAGGCCGATGAGGGACAGCAGCACGACGGCCGCACGGGGGCCGGGCTCGACGCCGAGCCGGCCCGCCAGGACGTCCACCTTCAGGGCGTAGCCCTCGGCACGCCGCTGCTCACCCGGGAGTTCACCCCCGCCGCAGCTCAACGCCTCCCACAGCAGCAGCCGCAGCAGCTCGGGGCGCTCGCGGTGGAAGTCGTACACCGACCCCACCCAGGCCGCGATGTCGTCGCCCGGCTTGCCCACCTCCTCGGCGAGCTCGTCCATCGCGGCGCTCACCGTCGCCGCGAACAGCCCCTCCTTGCTCCCGAAGTGGCCATAGACCCGCTCCTTGTTGACTCCGGCCAGCTCCGCGATGCGGTCGACCCGGGCCCCCGCCACCCCCAGGGCGGCGAACTCCTGCCGCGCCGCCCCCAGGAGCTTCTGCCTCGTAACGGCTGTGTCTCTTGCCATGCCCACACCTTACCCAACCAACTAGTTGGATCTCTCTTGACATCCAACTAGTTGGTTGGTGTCATGTGTGGCATGACCACCGACTCGAACGTCACGCCACAGTCGGCTCTTCGGGTCGATGCGCCGGCCCCCGTGCCACTCGCATGTCGCGCCGCGGGCGCTTCCACCACCCCCTACACCCCGGTCCCGGTCCCGGCCTCGACCCGGGCCGGGACCGCCTCCTTCGGAAAGTCCGTGCCGGCCCTGTGTGCGGTGGGCATCCTGGTCGTCGGGCAGCTCTACACCGCGCTCCCGGTCCTGGACGACCTCGCCGACTCCTGGTCCACGACCCCGTCGGCGGCCGGCTGGGCCACCACCGCCTTCGGCTTCGGGTACGCCGCCGGATTTCTGTTCTCCGGCCCCCTCTCGGACCGCTTCGGCCGACGTCGGCTCATCGTCGCCGGGCTGCTGCTCACCGCACTGACCACGGTCACGGTCACGGTGGCGCCCGGCCTCGTGGCGGGCTGCGCCGTCCGCGCCGTGCAGGGCCTGGCGGCGGCCACCTTCGCGCCCGCCGCCTTCGCCTATATCGCCGAACGGGTCGAACCGGCCCGGCGTGTCGCCGCCATGACCTGGTTGACCAGCTCATTCCTCTCAGCCGGTGTCCTCGGCCAGGTCTTCTCGCAGTCCGTGGCCGAGATCTGGAACTGGCAGGCCGTCTTCCTGATCTGCGCCGTGGCCATGGTGGGCGGAGGGGTGCTGCTGCACACGGTGCTCCTGCCCGACCGGAGTACCGCCGCCTCCTCGGCCCTGGACGCCTACCGGGCCATGGGCCGACTGCTCACCAAGCCCTCCCTGGTCCTGTTTCTGCTGGCCACGGTCACCCTGCTGTGCGGCTTCGTCGCCGTCTACACCGCACTCCAGATCACGGGCCCCGCCTCGCTGACCGACCGGCCCGACGCGATGCTGCTCCTGCGGGCCGGTTCGCTGCCCGCCATGGTGCTGGTACCGCTGGTCACCCCCTTCCTCATCCGGGTGCCCGCCGCGCACCGGGTGGTCGGGGCCCTGCTCCTGGCGGGCACGGTGAGCGGAGCGACGGCCCTGCTCGCCGCCGGTGACGACCTCGGTCCCGTGGTCCTCGGAGCCCTGCTGTTCGTCTTCGTCTTCGGAGTCGCGGTCACCGCGCCGGCCCTCGTCGAGGCCATCGGATCCCAGGCGGGACCGGCCCGCGGCGCGGCGGTCGCGCTCTACACCTTCGTCCTCTTCGCCGGCGCGAGCCTCGGCCCCCTGCTGGCGACCTCCGTCGGCGACGACTTCCGGACCGTCTCCGCCGTGATCGCCGGGGTCCTGTGTGCCGGTGCGGCGCTGGCGGCCACAGGGCAGCGCCTGCGCCGCTGAAGAAGCCGCGGGCGCCCGGCGGATACGGCCGGGCGCCCGGGTACCGCCCGCGGCGGGGCGCACCACCGCCGCCACTGCACAGAAGGCCCTCACTGCAAGGAAGGAACGACAGCCATGCGATCCCGCATCCTCATCCCGGCCATCGCCCTCGGCGGAGTCTGCGTGCTGGGCACGTCGCTGCTGGTCAACGCCGGCGACAGCGACGCGACCCCCACCGCCGCGGCCTCCACGCCGACCACCGGACCGGCGGGCGGCGCCCCGGAGAATCCCGAGGAGAAGAACGTGCAACCAGTACCCCAGGGCAGCGGCGAGGCGCGTTCCGCCGCCCGGCAGTCCCAGAAGTCCCTGGCCGCCGCGGGGCTCTCGGTCCCAAACGGCTGGCGGCCCGTGCAGGTCCGCGAGGACCAGCACGACGACCGCTCGGTGACGGTCGTCCGCTACGAGCGGGGCGCCCAGCGCACCCTCGGGGGCGAGCACATCACCACCGTCGTGGACGGCGAGGGCACCCTGTTCGGCTACACCCGGATGGCCCCGGACGCGGCCGCCTCGTCCGTACCCTCCGACGAGACGGCGGAGAAGGCGGCCTTCGACTGGATGGAGCGCTTCGTCCCGGAGCACTCGGAAGGGCTCTCCGTGCAGTGGGTGGACCGGCACGACGAAGAGGTGCGCGACCGGGCGGGAGCCAAGCGCACCGTCTCCGGCGCCAAGGTCAAGAGCCGCCACGACAACGGCCTCTACACCTGGGTGATCGTGGACGACAAGGGGGAGGTCATCACCTACGAGCGGGACATCCGCTGGGACGACTCCCAGGGTCGGCGCGGCACGCAGATGTGGCTGCACGACAAGTGGATCGCGGCCCGCGAGGGCAGTGGCCCCCAGCCCGAATCGCCGTACGCGAGGGCCTGAGCCCTCCCGCCCCGCGCGGAGAATGGCGACGACCGTGAGCAGCGTCGGAATGCCCCCACACGCACCATCGCACCGACGGGAATGACGGTCCCGGCGGCCCCACCGTCAGGTTCGGCCGCCGGTGAGGGAGGCACCGTCGGCCCTCGCCCCCGGTCCGGGCCGCCCTCGGCTCAGCCTTGTGCACTGCGGCTGCTCGGTGGCCATGTGGTCCATGCCGGATGCCCCACGATCCACCGGACCGCGCCGGCCGTCCCGGGGCACACGCCCTCACTGTGAAGCCACTCCTCCCGGGTGCCGTCTGACCTCAGCGGTACCGCATCCGGTCCCGGCAGAGAGCCATCCGTCCCCCGGCGGGCCTCGGCCGGGACCGGCCCTCCCCGCCACCGGGCACGCCGACCCGCCAGAGGACTACCGGTGCACGCCCGTCACGGCGAACCGGCGCGGGCGGGCCCGAGTCCGGGATCCCCACGCGGTATCGGTGGCCGCGTGCACACCGCGCCCCGGCGCCTCGCGCGCTTGCCCCACGCTCCGAAGGACTGCCGGGCCACACTGCCGCCGAGGCCCGCCCGTACTAGTAGGTCGTGGCGCCGTCCCGGCCCGGCTGCTGTCCCATGTCCTTCATCATCTCCATGAGGTCGATGGTGTCCTTCTTCGGCGGCGCCTGGACCGCGGCCTTCGTCCCGTAGTCCGAGTAGTTGGCGATCACCTCGACCGTGCCCTCGGGGCTGCTGATCCCGACGTCCAGCTTGACCGGGAAGCCGTCCTCGTTGACCCAGACCTCGGTGTCGTATCCGGTGACGCCGGCCTTCTTCACCCCGTCGAGCAGTTCCTTGCGCTGCTCGGCGTCGAGGACCAGCGACTCGTTCGCGTCGAGCATCTCGGCGACCGTGAGCGTGCCCTTGTAGTGCTGGGTCTCCACGCCGCCGACCTTCTCCGGGCCGACGTGCTTGATGCTCTTCGACTCCAGGAGCATCGCGAGCTGCTCGGCCGGGCTCTGGTTCATGCTCTCCAGGCTGCCGGTCAGCTGCTTCTGGAGGGCCTTGTCACCGGACCCCTCGGCCAGCGCGGTGACATCGAAGGTCATCCAGCGCTTGCCGTCCATCTCCTTGGCGGCCACGGCCCCCATGTCCATGTACATGACGTTGTCGACCCAGACCATCCGGATCTGCTCGGGCCCGCCCGCGTCGGAGGCCGCCGTCAGGGCGGAGCCCTTCATGGTGAGGTCCGCCATCGCGGGGTCCCACCCCATGACACCGTACATCTCCATGTCGCCGCCGCCCTCTATCCCGGCCGGCATCGTCATGGTCATGCTGACCTTCGCGGACTTCGCGTCCGAGGTCTTCTTGTACGCGGCGGTCAGGACCTTGGTCGCCTCGGCGGTGGACTGTATCCCGGCGCCCCCCACCTTCTCCCCGGCCTGCTTCTTGCCGCCCCCGTCCCCGTCTCCGCTCTGGCAGGCCG
The DNA here is from genome assembly GCF_042873655.1 of Streptomyces sp. NPDC004609. Taxonomy (NCBI): domain Bacteria; kingdom Bacillati; phylum Actinomycetota; class Actinomycetes; order Kitasatosporales; family Streptomycetaceae; genus Streptomyces; species Streptomyces sp. NPDC004609. The sequence goes on from NZ_JBIALS010000006.1 coordinate 116,243, forward strand.
CTGCCCCGGCCATCACGGCCACCGCCGTGAGCGAGACGCCCACGCGCCTGAATACGGACTTGCTCATGCCCCACCCCTTGGTTGTTTACGATCACCTGAACCGTAACGCACGCCCACGACAGGGCCTCGGCAAAAAACCGGTCCCCGCACCTCACAGAGGTGCGGGGACCGGTTCCGGTTTCGCGAACGCTCACGCGCTCCGCGGCCGTCGTCGGGATCAGACGGCGGCCGGGTCCTCCTCGACGAGGAGGTTACGGGTGCGGTTGGCGTCCAGCGGGATGCCGGGGCCCATCGTCGTCGTGAGGGTCGCCTTCTTGATGTAGCGGCCCTTCGCGGCGGACGGCTTCAGACGGAGGATCTCCTCCAGCGCCGCCCCGTAGTTCTCGACCAGCTTCGTCTCGTCGAAGGAGACCTTGCCGATGATGAAGTGCAGGTTCGAGTGCTTGTCGACGCGGAACTCGATCTTACCGCCCTTGATGTCGGTCACGGCCTTGGTGACATCGGGGGTGACGGTGCCGGTCTTCGGGTTGGGCATCAGACCACGCGGACCGAGCACCCGGCCGAGGCGGCCGACCTTGCCCATGAGGTCCGGGGTGGCGACGACGGCGTCGAAGTCCAGACGGCCCTTCGACACCTCGTCGATCAGCTCGTCGGCGCCGACGATGTCGGCGCCCGCGGCACGCGCTGCCTCGGCACGGTCACCGGTCGCGAAGACCAGGACCCGGGCGGTCTTGCCGGTGCCGTGCGGAAGGTTCACGGTGCCACGGACCATCTGGTCGGCCTTGCGCGGGTCGACGCCCAGGCGGAAGGCGACCTCGACGGTGCCGTCGAACTTGGTGGACGCGGTGTCCTTGGCGAGACGGACGGCCTCAAGCGGGGCGTACGCGCGCTCCCGGTCGATCTTGGCGTCCGCAGCGCGGAGAGTCTTGCTGCGCTTCACTTCTGCTCCTGTGTTTCGTTCAGGTGTGGAGTTGTGGTGCGGACCAGCGCTCGGTCCTGCCACAGAGGCCGTACGGAACGTCCGGCCCGGTTGCCCCGGCCGGACGTCAGCCCTCGACGGTGATGCCCATGGAACGGGCGGTGCCGGCGATGATCTTCTCGGCGGCGTCCAGGTCGTTGGCGTTCAGGTCGGGCATCTTGGTGGTGGCGATGTCACGGACCTGGTCGCGCGTCAGCTTGGCGACCTTGGTCTTGTGCGGCTCGCCGGAGCCCTTGTCCACACCCGCGGCCTTGAGGATCAGCTTGGCGGCGGGCGGAGTCTTGGTGATGAAGGTGAAGGAACGGTCCTCGTAGACCGTGATCTCCACCGGCACGACCATCCCGCGCTGCGACTCGGTCGCGGCGTTGTAGGCCTTGCAGAACTCCATGATGTTGACGCCGTGCTGACCCAGGGCGGGGCCGACCGGCGGTGCCGGGTTGGCCGCGCCGGCCTGGATCTGGAGCTTGATCAGCCCCGTGACCTTCTTCTTCTTGGGAGGCATTGCTCTCTCCGGGTCCTAGTGAGAGTTTCCAGCACCCCACCCGATCATCCGGATGGAGGCATACCGCACAACGATAACGGGTATGGCTGCACGGTTAAAAACCGACAGGTCAGAACAGCCACAAGGGCCGTTCCGACCTGATCGGAGGCATGTGTTCCAGCAGCGGCGCGGTCCGCATCCCACCGGGCCCGGGGGGTGCGTCCGCTCCGGTCAGTTCTTCTGGATCTGGTCGAAGCTCAGCTCGACCGGGGTCTCGCGGCCGAAGATCTCGACCAGGCCCTTGACCTTCTTCGAGTCGGCGTTGATCTCGTTGATCGTCGCCTGGAGCGTGGCGAACGGGCCGTCCGTGACGGTGACCGAGTCGCCGACCTCGAAGTCCAGCACCTGGACCTCGACCTTGCGGGACGGAACCGGCTTGCCCTCGGCCTCGGCGGCCTCGCGCGCGGCCTTCTCCTCCGCCTCCGGGGCGAGCATCTTGACGATCTCGTCCAGGGTCAGCGGGTACGGGTCGTACGCGTTGCCCACGAAGCCGGTGACCCCGGGGGTGTTGCGGACGACGCCCCAGGACTCGTTGGTGAGGTCCATGCGGACCAGGACGTAGCCGGGAAGCTTGTTCTGGCGGACGTTCTTGCGCTCGCCGTTCTTGATCTGGACGATCTCTTCCTCGGGCACTTCGGCCTGGTAGATGAACTCCTCGACGTTCAGCGAGACGGCACGCTGCTCCAGGTTCGCCTTGACCCGCTTCTCGTACCCGGCGTAGGTGTGGATGACGTACCACTCGCCGGGCAGCAGGCGCAGTTCCTCCCGGAGTGCGGCGATCGGGTCCACGGGAGCCTCGGGCTCGGCGGGAACCTCGCCGACGACCTCGGCCTCGCCCTCGGAGTCCACCTCGACCAGTGCCTCGGTGTCGTCCTCGATGTGGAGCGCGGCCTCCTCGGCCGGCTCACTGGCCGAGACGTCAGCAGCTTCCGCCTCATCGGGGTCGATGGAGTCCGCCGCCTCAACGATGTCGAGCTCGTCCTCGGCGGACTCGGCGGACTCGAAGGTCTCGTCGCCTGGCTCAACGGCCTCGTTCAGGTTCGGGTCAGACACGGTGGCTGCTTCTTCCTGGATACAGATGGGTGGAACATGCAAAAGTCCGCCGCACCGATACGACCCGGCCGACGTCCCTTCGCGGGATCAGCCGAAGACGTACTTGACGGCTTCCTGGAACCCATAGTCAATCACGGTCACCAGACCGATCATGATGACGACGAAGACAATCACCACGGTCGTGTAGGTCGTCAGCTGATTCCGGGTGGGCCAGACGACCTTGCGCAGCTCGGCGACGATCTGCCGGTAGAAGAGCGCGAGGCGGCCCAGAGGGCCCTTCTTCCCGCGCTTGCCGCCCTTGCGCGGCTTCTCCCGGGGCGCCTCGTCCTCAGCATCAGGCGTGTCGATGGAGCCCACGGCGTCCGTCACTTTCTTTCACCTGAATCCCGGGTCGTGGCCGTGCCGCGCCCGGTGGAGCCGCACGGCGGTTCATTTGAATCTACGTACATGCGCACACATCCTGGCGAAGGTGTGTGTAGCAGGGCCGGAGGGACTTGAACCCCCAACCGCTGGTTTTGGAGACCAGTGCTCTACCAATTGAGCTACGACCCTTTGTGGCGTCCCCAACCTACCGCATCCGGAGATGTGGTCGGCGAGGGCCAACGACCAGTGAGTGTACGTGGTCCCGGGGCCCGCGTCGAACAGATAGCCCCGCAGCGGCCCTTGGTCACTCCGGAGGGTGGCCGGGTCCGGCCGGTGTCCCCGGTCACACCGCCCCACACCGTCCGCTTTCCCCCGGGATCCCCCTGTCCATGGGCCGCCGCGCGTTTCCACCCGGTTCCGCTCGCCCGCGGTCGCCTGCGGTCGTCAACGGCGGCCGTCGGGTCCGCCCGACTCCTCCCCGCTCCGTATCCGCCCCTCTGCGCCCGTCTCCGCCCGGCGCGTCGGTCCCCTCCGTGCCCCGCTGTCCGGAGGTCGAAACACATGTGCCGGGCACGATTGCCGTCTGGGACCATGGACCGTATGAGCGCTGCAACCCCACCCACCGAGCGCCGGGTCTCCGCGCGCATCGGCGCGATCTCCGAGTCCGCGACCCTCGCCGTCGACGCCAAGGCCAAGGCCCTCAAGGCCGCCGGGCGTCCGGTGATCGGTTTCGGCGCAGGCGAGCCGGACTTCCCGACGCCCGGCTACATCGTCGAGGCCGCCGTCGAGGCCTGCCGCAACCCCAGGTTCCACCACTACACCCCGGCGGGGGGCCTGCCCGAGCTGAAGAAGGCCATCGCCGAGAAGACCCTGAGGGACTCCGGCTACGAGGTCGACCCCGCGCAGGTCCTGGTGACCAACGGCGGAAAGCAGGCGATCTACGAGGCGTTCGCGGCGATCCTCGACCCGGGCGACGAGGTCATCGTGCCCGCGCCGTACTGGACGACCTACCCCGAGTCGATCCGGCTCGCCGGCGGTGTCCCGGTCGATGTGGTGGCCGACGAGACGACCGGCTACCGCGTCTCCGTCGAACAGCTCGAAGCCGCGCGCACCGAGCGCACGAAGGTCGTGCTCTTCGTCTCCCCCTCCAACCCGACCGGCGCCGTCTACAGTCGCGAGGACACCGAGGCCATCGGCCGCTGGGCCCTTGAGCACGGCCTGTGGGTGCTGACGGACGAGATCTACGAGCACCTCGTCTACGGCGACGCCGCCTTCACCTCGCTCCCGGCGGTCGTCCCCGAGCTGCGCGACAAGTGCGTCGTCGTCAACGGTGTGGCCAAGACGTACGCCATGACCGGCTGGCGCGTGGGGTGGGTCGTCGGCCCCAAGGACGTGGTCAAGGCCGCCGCGAACCTCCAGTCGCACGCCACCTCGAACGTCGCGAACGTCTCGCAGGCCGCCGCCCTCGCCGCCGTCTCCGGGAACCTGGACGCCGTCGCCGAGATGGGCACCGCCTTCGACCGCCGCCGCCGGACCATCGTGCGGATGCTCAACGAGATCGACGGTGTCGTCTGCCCCGAGCCGGAGGGGGCGTTCTACGTCTACCCGTCGGTCAAGGCGCTCCTGGGCAAGGAGATCCGCGGACAGCGCCCCAAGAGCTCCGTGGAGCTGGCCGCGCTGATCCTGGACGAGGCCGAGGTCGCGGTCGTACCGGGTGAGGCGTTCGGTACGCCGGGCTATCTGCGGCTGTCGTACGCGCTGGGCGACGAGGACCTGGTGGAGGGCGTCTCGCGCCTGCAGAAGCTGCTCTCCGAGGCGAGCGACTGAGCGGTCGCGGCCCGGTGGGAACGACGGGCGGGCGCGGTGGGAGATCTCCCGCCGTGCCCGCCCGTTTCTGCGTTCGGGCAAGCGCCCGATCGGGGAAACCGGCTGCCCCGTGCCCGAGCGGTGCGGCAAGATCCGAGAATGGAACGCGTACGTGACCTGAGCCGGCTGCCCAAGGCACATCTGCATCTGCACTTCACCGGCTCGATGCGGCCGGCCACCCTGCTCGAACTGGCCGACAAGTACGGCGTCCATCTGCCCGACGCGCTGACTGGCGGAGAGCCTCCCCGGCTGCGGGCCACCGACGAACGCGGCTGGTTCCGCTTCCAGCGGCTGTACGACATCGCGCGGTCCTGTCTGCGCTCCCCCGAGGACATCCAGCGGCTGGTGAGGGAGGCCGCGGAGGAGGACGTCCGGGACGGTTCGGGGTGGCTGGAGATCCAGGTCGACCCCACCTCGTACGCACCGATGCTGGGCGGGCTGATCCCCGCGCTGGAGATCATCCTCGACGCGGTGGAGAGCGCGGGCCGCCAGACCGGACTCGGTATGCGCGTCCTCGTCGCGGCGAACCGGATGAAGCACCCCCTGGACGCCCGGACCCTCGCCCGGCTGGCCGTCCGGTACGCGGACCGCGGAATCGTCGGTTTCGGGCTCTCCAACGACGAACGCAGGGGCATGGCACGGGACTTCGACCGCGCCTTCGCGATCGCGCGGGCGGGCGGTCTGCTGGCGGCCCCGCACGGCGGCGAGCTGACCGGCCCCGCGTCCGTACGGGACTGTGTGGACGATCTGCACGCCGCGCGCATCGGGCACGGCGTACGGGCCGCCGAGGACCCCCGGCTGCTGCGGAGACTGGCCGAGCGCGGGGTCACATGCGAGGTGTGCCCGGCGTCGAATGTGGCGCTGGGGGTGTACGAGAAGCCCGAGGACGTACCGCTGCGGACGCTGTACGAGGCCGGGGTGCCGATGGCCCTCGGGGCGGACGATCCCCTGCTCTTCGGGTCGCGGCTGGCCGCCCAGTACGAGTTCGCGCGGGAGCACCACGGCTTCTCGGACGCCGAACTGGCCGAACTGGCCCGGCAGTCCGTGCGCGGCTCGGCCGCCCCCGAGGATGTCCGGAACAAGCTGCTCGCCGGGGTCGACGACTGGTTGGTCAGCTGATCCCCCGCAGCAGGGTACGGACGAGACCGGCGGCGAACTCGTCCAGCGGGGGCGCGGCCACCCCGCCCTCGGTGCCGTCGTAGGCGAAGGCCCGGTGGGTGCAGGCACCGAGCAGCAGCGAGGCCGCCGCATAGGTGTCCGCGCCGTCGGCGACCCGCCCCGCGCGCTGTTCGGCGCGCAGATAGGCGTCCAGCCCCTGGATCGGGAGGTGCGGCCCCTTGCCCATCTCCCGCAGAGCGGTCTCGTGGCGGGCCTTGAGCCGGGGGTCGGCGTAGAGCGAGGCGGCGATCGGGAAGGTCTGCGCGTAGAAGCCCGCGGCCCGGCGGACGACCTCGACGAGGTTCTCCTCAAGGCTGCCCTCTCCCGGTCTGGCCGTGAGGTCGTCCAGCAGAGGGGCGAGTTTCGGCAGTCTTTCGTTCAGTACGGCGATGAAGAGCTCCTCCTTGCCGGTGAAGCTCTTGTAGAGGGCCGCCTCCGAGCACCCGGCCGCCCTGGCGATCTCCTTGGTGGTGGTGCGGGCGAGGCCGAGGCTGAGCATCAGCTCATGGGCGGCGTCGAGGATGCGGGCGCGGGCCGGTTTCTGCATGGTTCCTCCGACCGGGCTTGACGGGTGGGTGAGTACTTACCCACTCTAGGAGTGAGTGAATACTTACCCACCTGGAGGTGCGGACGATGAGGCTCACCGTGTTCGGGGCGACCGGCGGCATCGGCCGGGAGATCGTGGGTCAGGCGCTGACCGCGGGCCACGAGGTGACGGCGGTCGTACGCGATCCGGCGCGCTTCACGCTTCCCGGAGCGGGCCCCGGAACCACCGGTCTCGCGCAGTCCCCCCGACTCACGCTGTTCCGCGCCGGGCTGTCCGACCCCGAGCCGCTGCGCGAGGCCGTCGCGGGCCGGGACGCGGTGCTCTCGGGCCTGGGCGCGCGCAAGCTGTCGGACGCCGGAATCGTGACCAGGCTCACGCGTTCGGTGCTCGCCGCGATGGAGGCGGAGGGCACCCGCCGGCTGCTGGTGGTCTCCGCCGGCCCGCTCGCCGGCGCCCCCACGGGCGAGCCGCTGCTGGACCGCGCCCTGTCGGCCGTGGTCAGCACCGTACTGAAGAAGCTGTACGCCGATCTGCGGGTGATGGAGGCCGACCTGGCCGCGAGTGCCACGGACTGGACGTCCGTACGTCCGCCCCGGCTGCTGGACAAGCCGCTGACCGGTGTCTACAGGACCGCCGTCGGCCGCAACCCGCGCAGCGCCCGGACGATCGGGCGCGCCGATGTGGCCCACGCGATGCTCTCGATGGTGAACGATCCGCGGACGGTCAAGCAGCCTGTGGGCGTTGCGTACTAGGCAGAACGGGGCGTCCGGAGCGCCCGCACCGAAGGCGCTCGGGGGCCGGGCCCGAGGGGACGGCACCGGAGGGAGGCCGGGCCGACGGGGCCGGGATCGGCGGGCCGGGGGCCGTGCCCGGGGACAGGGGCTGCTGGAGCTCAGAGGCTGACGCCGACCGTCACCGGTTCGTTGACCAGGGTCACCCCGAACGCCTCGTGCACCCCGGCGACGACCTCGCGGGCGAGTGCCAGCAGATCCTCGGTGGTGGCATCGCCGCGATTGGTGAGGGCGAGGGTGTGCTTGGTGGAGATACGGGCCGGGCCGCTCCCGTATCCCTTGGTGAAGCCCGCCTTGTCGATCAGCCAGGCCGCGGAGGTCTTGGTGCGCCCGTCACCCGCGGGGTAGGCGGGCGGGGCGGCCCCGTCGCCGAGCCGGGCGCGGACGCGGTCAAGGAAGGCGGCGTACTCGTCGGCGCCGAGGATCGGGTTGGTGAAGAAGGACCCGGCCGACCAGGTGTCGTGGTCCTCGGGGTCCAGGACCATGCCCTTGCCGCCGCGCAGTCCGAGCACGGCCAGCCGGACCACGGCCAGCTCCCTGCGGTCGCCGGGCGCGACCCCGAGGACACGGGCCGTCTCCGCGTACTTGATCGGCGCCGACAGCCCCTCCGCGTCCTCCAGCTCGAACCGGACGCGCAGCACGACATAGCGGTCGGGATGCTGCTTGAAGCGGCTGTGGCGGTAGGAGAACTCGCACGCGGCGTTGGACAGCACGACCGTTTCCGCGTCGCGGCGGTCGTACGCGACCACCTCGGTGATCGTCGACGAGACCTCCTGGCCGTAGGCGCCGACGTTCTGGATCGGGGTGGCGCCGGCCGAACCGGGGATTCCGGCCAGGCACTCGATCCCCGCGAGTCCCGCGGAGACGGTACGGGCCACCGCGTCCGTCCACACCTCGCCGGCGGCCAGCTCCAGCTTCGTGCCGTCGAGCCGGAACCCCCGCGTCGCGATCCGCAGGGCCGTGCCGTCGAACCCCTTGTCCCCGATGACCAGATTGCTGCCCCCGCCGATGATCAGCAGCGGAGTCCCCGTGCCGTCCGCCTCCCGCACGGCGGCGATCACCTCGTCGTCGGTCTCGGCGGTGAGCAGCCGTGCGGCGGGCCCCCCGAGCCGGAAGGTGGTCAGGGGAGCGAGGGGGGCGTCGTAGAGTTCCAGCACCCGACAAGCCTACGGTCCCGCGCCGCGTACTCCTGAGCGGCGCCGCCGCTCGACCGGGGGCTCCGGATCGCCGCCCGGGAGGCACCTTCACGGCGGCGGCGCCGGACGAGGCGTACGGTCCGCGCGCACCCGGACCAGTCACCGAACCCGAACCCAGTCACCGGTCCGGGTCCGGGTCCCGGTGGCGTCGGAGGAGGGCACCCGAACCGCCGCCCGCAGGCGGACGCACCCGGACCCGGTCCCGTCATGACGAAGGCGCGGGGGTCCGGGGCGGCATTCCCCGGAGCCGGCCCGCGCCCCGCCGTCCACAGCACCCCCGCGTCGGCCTCAGACCGTCACGGGCTCCCGCTCTTCCTCCACGTCGGCCACCTCCGCCACGGCCGCCTTCCGCCGCGCCGGAATGAGCAGCGCGGCACCCGCAGCCACGGCCACCGCCGCCGAGCCGATCCAGAGCGCCGGAACGATCCCGTCCACAAACATCCGGGGCGTCGCGTAGCCGCCCTGCGCCGCGAAGACCGCGCCCAGCACCGCGACTCCGAGCGCACCGCCGACCTCGCGCAGGGCGTTGTTGGCCCCGGAGGCCATGCCCTGCTCGCCCGGCCGGACGCTGGACATGACCACACTGGCGGCCGGGGCGAAGAAGAGGGCCATGCCGACACCGCTGATGATCAGGCCGGGAAGCTGGGCCGCGTACGACACCCCCGGCTCCAGGACCAGCGCGAAGAGCGCCAGCCCGACTGCCTGGAGCGCGAGGCCCGTGGCCACGATCGGACGGCCGCCGATCCGGTCGGAGAGATATCCGGCAAACGGCGCGACGAGCAGCGGCATCCCGGTCCAGGGCAGCATCCTCAGCCCCGCCTCGGTGGGCGAGTACCCGAGCACTCCTTGCAGGAACTGGCTGAGCAGGAAGGTCGCCCCGAACATGCCCAGGAACATCAGCGTGCTGGAGATGTTGATCCCGGCGAAGGCCCGGTCGCGGAAGAGACGCATGGGAAGCATGGGGTTCTTGCCGACGATGCCATGGCGGACGAACGCCAGCAGCAGCACCGTGCCCCCGATCAGCCCGGTGAGGATCGGCGCGCTGGTCCAGCCGTCCGCCTGGCCGTTGATCAGGGCGTAGACGATGCCGAAGAAACCACCGCTGACGAGCAGGGTGCCGGGGAAGTCGAGCCGGGCGTTCGGCGCGTACGACTCGGTGAGGCGCAACCGGGCGAGCGGCAGCAGGACAAGACCGACCGGCACATTGAGCCAGAAGATCCACTGCCAGGACAGATGCTCGGTGAGCGCGCCGCCGACGAGCGGGCCGCTGGCCACCGCGAGCCCGGTCACCGCGCTGAAGATGCCGAGCATCGCCCCCCGCCGGGCCGGCGGGACCGCCGCCGTGAGCAGCGTCAGGGTGAGCGGCATCATCACCGCGCCGCCGACTCCCTGGAGCGCCCGTGCCGCGATCAGCGCGTCGATCCCGGGTGCCAGCGCGGCGGCGGCGGACGCCACGGTGAAGATCGCCAGACCGGCCATGAAGAGCCGACGGCGGCCGAAGCGGTCCCCGAGCGCCGCGCCGAACATCAGCAGGACGGCGAAGGTGAGCGTATAGGCGCTCACCGTCCATTCGAGATCGGCCAGTTCCCCGCCGAGATCCGCCCGGATGGAGGGCAGGGCGGTGGTGACGACCAGATTGTCGAGCGCCGCCATGAAACCGGCGAGGCTGGTGATGACGAGGGTCCAGGCGGCGGAGGCGCGCCGGACGGTTGGCTGATTCATGGTTTTCCCCAGTGGCTCAGTTGTCCGAGAAATAGCTATATAGTGATTGATCACTAACTTCTCCGGGCAGACGTCTGCCCATGCCGGCTTGCGTTCGTTCCCGCTTCCCGCTTCCGGCGGCCCTGCGGTGGGCCCCTGCGGCGGGCTCAGGCCCCGGAACCCGGGCCGGAACCCCCTCCGGAAGGCGGGGTGGTGGAACCGGACGGCCGCGGGGAGCCGCTCCGTTCGCGGGGCGCGGCCTCGGCCTCCGCCGCCGCCGAGACGCTGAGCCGGGCGACGCCGGGGGGCCTGCACGTCCGCTCATCGTCCATGGACAGCGTGTTCCACACCCGGTGATCGCCGGGAAAGCCCAGCGACACCAGGGTGTTGATCAGCATCCCGTACGCCATGAATTCGGCTACGTCATGGTCGTCGCCGAGGGCACCGCGCGCCTGGTCCCAGATCCGGACCCACGCCTCCCGGATCCTCTCGCCGAACTCACCGTCCCCAGCGGCTTCGGCCGAGGCCACGGCGACATAGATCTGCATCTGCATCAACAACCGCTCCCGGTCGTCGATCAGACGCGCATAGGCCAACGCCATCGCGTCCTTGGGCGACTTGTCGGGCCACTCCTCCAGCGCGTCGGCGAAGGCCTGAGGGGTCTCCTCGATACAGCGGATCGCCACGGTCAGGAACAGTTCCCTCTTGTTCTTGAACAGGCGGAAGAGGTACGGCTGGGAGACGCCGACCCGTTCGGCGATCGTCCCGGTGGACGTGCCGTGATAGCCGCCTCGCGCAAATTCGCTCATGGCGACGCGAATGACGCTCTCGCGCCGCTCCTCCGCACTCTTCCTTGCCATGAGAGTAAGTTAGTGACCTATCACTAACTAGTCAAGTGGCGCTCCGGGACGGCCGACCCGCCGGGTCCCGCAACAGAGTAAGGAGCGCCCTCCATTGCAGGGCGCCCCTTACATACGTACCTTCCGCGCCACCCGAACGGCGGGCGGGCCCAGGTACGCCGGGCACGGTCAGATACCGGCCGCGGTCAGATACCGGCGCCGCGCCGGGGCCGCCTGGCGGCCCCGGCGCCCGTCGTACGCCAGGTCCGCCGTGCCTTCGAGAAGGCCGGCGCTCTGAGCCGTACGGACACGGTGCCGCGCCGCCAGGCGGCCCCGGCGGCGAAACCGGTACCGCTCGGCGGCTCAGGCGAGACGGACAACGGCGCGGGACATCCCCAGCACCTTCTCCCCACCGCTGACGGCCGTCAGATCGACCCGCACACGCTTGTCGTCCAGCAGCGCGGCGACCTTGCCGCTGACCTCGATCAGCGCGCCCTTGTCGTCATTGGGCACGACGACGGGCTTGGTGAACCGGACGCCGTACTCCACGACCGCGCCGGGGTCCCCCACCCAGTCCGTCACCACCCGGACGGCCTCGGCCATGGTGAACATGCCGTGCGCGATCACATCCGGAAGCCCGACCTCGACGGCGAACTTCTCGTTCCAGTGGATGGGGTTGAAGTCCCCGGAAGCACCCGCGTACTGCACCAGCGTGGCCCGGGTCACGGAGAAGTTCCGCGCCGGCAGCTCGGTGCCGACCTCGACGTCCGCGTAGGAGATCCTCGCCGTCATCATGCCTCCTCGGCGGCGCGCGCCACCAGCTTGGTCCACGCCGTCACGACATGCTCGCCCGCCTGGTCGTGCACCTCGCCCCGGATCTCCAGGATGTCGTTGCCCGCGAGGGACTTGATGCTCTCGATGGTGGAGACGACCGCCAGCCGGTCCCCCGCCCGTACCGGCCTGGTGTACGCGAACCGCTGCTCGCGATGCACCACCCGGTCGTAGTCCAGCCCCAGTTGCGGATCCTGGACGACCACTCCGGCAGCCCGGTAGGTGATCGCGAAGGCGAAGGTCGGCGGGGCGATCACATCGGGGTGGCCGAGCGCCCGCGCGGCCTCCTGGTCCGTATACGCCGGATGGGGATCCCCCACGGCGTCGGCGAACTCGCGGATCTTCTCCCGGCCGACCTCATAGGGCGGGGTGGGCGGATAGCTCCGCCCCACGAAGGACTGGTCGAGCGCCATGGACTGGCTCCCTCCTGCTCCTGACAGAACCTGGTGTATCGAGCTGTTGCACTGTCGGACTATCTGGTTTTCCGGACTTCTGATCACGATGCGTGTCCGGGTTTCCGATCACGATCCGGATCACCCCCAGTGCACCGGTCACGTCTCCGATGCGGAATCTGCCGCGATCAAAGAAGGGACCAGCCTCCCGCTCGGAATACTGACCGTGATCGGAATGAGCGTGATCAAACGACACGAGGCCGCCCCCCGACTCGGGGACGGCCTCGTATACGAGCCTGAGTTAGCGCGTTTCGCGGTGCGCAGTGTGCGCCTTGCAGCGCGGGCAGTGCTTCTTCATCTCAAGACGGTCCGGGTTGTTGCGCCGGTTCTTCTTGGTGATGTAGTTCCGCTCCTTGCACTCCACGCAGGCCAGCGTGATCTTCGGGCGGACGTCTGTGGCAGCCACGTGAGTGCTCCTTGGACGGACGGATGGGCGATGTACGTCAAACGCATAAAAGAGTAGCCGATCGGAGGACCGACCCCGCAATCGGCTACTGTGTGTAGCGGTGACCGGACTTGAACCGGTGACACAGCGATTATGAGCCGCTTGCTCTACCGACTGAGCTACACCGCTGCGATACCGGATCCCCTCGCCCGGAGGCGAGGATCTCCGACATCAGAGCCCCAATACGGAATCGAACCGTAGACCTTCTCCTTACCATGGAGACGCTCTACCGACTGAGCTATTGGGGCGAGCGATGAAGACATTACACGGTCGATCGCCGTTCGCCCAAATCCGTTTCGTGGCTCCCTGTCCGTCATCGGCCCCGCTCCCGCCGGGCCCCGATCCCGTACGCGATCGGCCGTGGCCACCCCCGTCCCGTACACCGCGCGACACGCCCCTGCCGCACCCGTACGCACGCCCGCACCCGGGGGATCGTCCCTTCCCCGCGCAGGGGATCCTCCCCCCGGGCCGGCCACCCGCGTACCACCGGCGGCCACGCCGGTACGACTATTCCGCTCCTCCTCGATGCCCGCCCCGGGCACCCCTAGGCTCGACTCACGCTGCGTGATCTTCCCCGTCTCCGCTTTCTCTGCTTTCTCTGTTTTCTCCACGCGACCCGAGCCCGACCGCCCCGACAGGAGCGCGATCCACAGGAGCCCGATGCCCGACAGCCTGCCGCAGCCCCCTGGCGGCGCCACCGCCGACTCCACCGCGCTGCTGCTGTGCGGCGCCCGGCTGACGGACGGCCGCACCGTCGACGTACGGCTCAGCGGCGGGCGTATCGAAGCGGTCGGCACCGCGGGCAGCCTCGCCCCGCACTGCGCCCGGGTGGATCTGACAGGCTTTCTGCTGCTGCCCGCGCCCGCCGAACCGCACGCCCACGGCGACACCGCCCTCACCGCGGACTCCCCCGGCCCCGTCTCGTACGGGCAGGAGGACGTCCAGCGACGCGCCACCGAGGCCGCGCTGCTCCAGCTGGGCCATGGGGCGACCGCGCTGCGTTCGCACGTACGGATCGGGGATGTGCAGGGCCTCGGCCCGCTGGAGGCGGTCCTCCAGGCGCGCCGGTCGCTGCGCGGGCTGGCCGATCTGACGGCGGTCGCGGTGCCCCGCCTGCTGACGGGCGCGGCGGGCGCGGACGGTCTGGCGATGCTGCGGGACGCCGTGAAGATGGGCGCGGGAGTGGTGGGCGGCTGCCCGGACGCCGACCCCGATCCGGCCGGATACGCCGAGGCGCTCCTGGAGGTCGCAGCCGAGCACGGCTGCCCCGTCGATCTGCATACGCACGGTGACGACCCCGCCCGCCTGGCCCGGCTGGCGGCGATGGCGGCAGGGCTGCGGCCCGGTGTGGCGATCGGCCCCTGCGCGGGGCTCGCCCGGCTGCCGCACGAGATCGCCTCCCGGGCGGCGGACCAGCTCGCGGCGGCCGACGTCACGGTGGTCTGTCTGCCCCAGGGCGGGTGCGGCGCCGTGGAACAGCGCGGCAACGCCCCCGTACGGCTGCTGCGCGCGGCCGGGGTGCGGGTGGCGGCGGGCAGTGGCGCCCTGCGGGACGTGTCGAACCCGGTCGGGCGCGGCGATCCGCTGGAGGCCGCGTATCTCCTGGCCTCGCAGGAGGGTCTGGAGGCCCGGGAGGCCTACGGGGCGGTGGCGGAGTCGGCGCGGGCGGCGATGGGGCTGCCGGAGGTACGGGTGGAGGCGGGGTTCCCGGCGGAGCTGCTGGCGGTGCGCGGCGAGCGGATCTCGGGCGTGCTCTCCCTCGCGTACAGCAGGATCGTCATCCACCGCGGCCGGGTGGTGGCGCGGACGAGCGCGGTACGGGAGTACTGCGACACGGCGGTGGCGGTGGCGCTCGAACTGCCCCGCCAGGCCCGCCCCTGAGAGCCCCCGCGCCCGGGCCGCCCACCAGTCGGCGCCTGTGCACCGAGCCGCGCCTGCGTACCGGACCCCGACTGCCCACAGGGCCGCGCCTGTGCTCCGGGGCTGCCCGGGCACCTGCCCCGGCTCCGCACCGACCGCTTCGGCTTTCCGGCGGCTCCCGGTCCCCTTCAGGGCTGTATTACGGCTGTTCGCGGGCGAGTCGACCGGGCGCGTCATGGCAGGGCCCGGGGGCGGCACGTACGGTCGTACGCATGCGCATTGTCATCGCTGGAGGACATGGTCAGATCGCACTCCGCCTGGAGCGGCTGCTCTCGGCGCGCGGACACGAGGTCACGGGCGTCATCCGCAACCCCGACCACGGCGCCGACGTGCGCGAGGCGGGAGCCGAACCGGTGGTGGTGGACCTGGAGTCGGCCACCGCCGAGGAGGTGACCGCGGTGCTGCGGCACGCCGACGCCGCCGTCTTCGCCGCCGGCGCGGGGCCTGGCAGCGGTATCCCCCGCAAGGACACGGTGGACCGGGGCGCCGCCGTCCTGTTCGCCGCCGCGGCCGAACGGGCCGGCGTACGCCGGTTTCTCGTCGTCTCCTCGATGGGCGCGGACGCGCGCCACGCGGGCGAGAGCCAGTTCGACGCCTATCTGCGCGCGAAGGGCGCGGCCGACGACTACGTACGGTCCCGGCAGAACCTCGACTGGACGATCCTGCGCCCGGGCGGCCTCACGAACGACGCCGGCACCGGCCTGGTCCGGCTCAGCGCCTCGACGGGCCGCGGAACCGTGCCCCGCGACGATGTGGCCGCGACGCTGGCCGAGTTGATCGATACACCCGGCACCGCCGGACTGACCCTGGAGCTGATCAGCGGCTCCGACCCGGTGATCGTGGCCGTGCGGAACGTCGCCGGAAACTGACCGGCGGTGACGGGCGGACGCGACGGGGTCCAGGGTGCCCGCGGGGCACACAAGGCGTGCGTGGGGCACGAAGGGGCGTGGGGCGGGCTCGGTGCGGTGTTTCCTTCGCCGCCCGAGCGGAACGGGTGCGGTCCCGTACGCAGGGCGGGACGGGTGCGGTCCCTGCGGTTCCGTACGCCGGGCGGGCAGGATGCGCGCCCGGCGCGGGCGGTGCCGGGCCGTGGCGACAGGGTGCGGCGGCCCGGTCCGGGAGGCGTCAGGGCGTGGCGGCACGAGCGGGACGCGGGCAGCGCGTGCGCCGGCCGTGGCGGGCGCGGGCGGCCGAACCGGAGCCGTGCGATGAATCCGTGTCCTTCTTCCGGTCCTGCCCTTCATGAGCAATGACATGCCTGACATCGAGCCCAAAGTCGTGGACCGCGCGGAGCAGCCGTATGCCTTCATCCGCGGATCCGTCCGCATGGACGCCTTCGGCCCGATCGCCGACCGCCTCGGCGAACTGATCGGCTGGCTGAACGCCAAGGGCGTCCCCTTCGCCGGAGCCCCCTTCTTCCGCTACAACACTCTCGACATGGCTGGCGAGTCGGCGGTCGAGGCCGGGATCCCCATCGCCTCGCTGCCCACCCCCGAGGGAGACATCCAGATCGGCACCCTCCCCGCCGGCCGGTACGCCACGCTCCTCCACACCGGCCACCCCGACGAACTGTTCGGCGCGATCACGGCCTTCCGCTCCTGGGCCGACCGCGAGGGCCTGACCTGGGACATGAAGGAAGTCGACGGCACCGAGCGCTGGGGCTGCCGCCTGGAGTCGTTTCTGACCGACCCCCGCGTCGAGCCGGACAGGAACAAGTGGCAGATCGAGCTGTCCTTCCGCCTCGCGGACACCTCCGGGGACAGCGCCAGTACGCCCTAGCCTCACCCGCCGCGGTATGCGGAAACGGCCCCCTGGCCATGGATTACCCAACCATCAAGATCACGGGTGGCCCGAACGTCGAGATCGTCCGTCAGGCGAGCACGTTGACGGCCCGGGCGATCACGAGCCCGAGGACGAGCAGGGAGACAAGGGACTGGGCGGCCATGGCGATCTTGGCCCAGGGGGCCAGTGGCATGACGTCGGTGGGGCTGAAGGCGGTGGAGTTGGTGAGTCCGAGGTAGAGGTAGTCGATGAAGCGGGGGCGCCACTGGGCGGCCTTCAGGTCGGCGCTGAGCTGCTGGGGGAAGGCGAGTTCGGGGGTGGTGGGCATGTGGTGGGCCCGGGCGGCCGGTCCGCCGCTGTCGAGTTCGAAGTACAGCAGGGAGAAGGTGAGCACGGTGGAGAACCAGACGATGCCGCCGGCCTGAAACAGTCCCGTGGCGGAATCGGTCTCGGGCCCGCCGTGAAGGAGATCGTCGACCAATCGGACGGTCGACCAGATGGAGCTGAGCGCCAGCACGCCGACGAGGGCGATCGACGCGGTACGCAAAGCGGCGGAGCGGCTGTCGATCCGACCCGGGTCGCCCGCGATCTGCGCCACCAGGAGCAGCCCTTCGACGAGGGGGAGCAGCCATGGGGGCCCCAGGCGCAGGTCGTCGGGCACCAGCAGGGTCAGTGCCATGACGGCGACGACGGCTCCGGCCATCGGCCAGCGGGCTTCGCCGTATACCTCCTGAGGCGGCTCGGGAGCGCTCCGACCACCGGTACCGGTGGGGTGGGGTCCGCTCATGCTCGGCCGCCGCCCGGGTCCCGGGCGGGGGTGCCGACCTGCGGGTCCGGCCGCACCCCGGCTCCTCCGGCATCGGTGGCGATGCGGTCTCCGGCGGTGCGAGCGATGAGGCGTCCGGCGGCGCGGGAATCGGCGACCGCCGTACCCGCCACTGATGCGACGCCGTCACTCCGGCCGGCCAGGGCGCCGTCCGCGGGGCGCGGTCGGCCGGCTGAACCGGCGTAGACCACCACTTCGATGGCTGGACAGACCGGCATAGCCCTCCTGCTCACACGGTTCTCGGCGTCGGCAACGCGCTGGTTCCCCTGCCTGGAGTCTGGCTCGCCGCAGAAGACCACCCCCGATCACCAGGCGAGGTTCAGGCCATTGCCTCCGCACTTCCCACGAATGGCTTCCCGGGCGTGGCAGCCCACCAGACATCGATGGCGCCCGTCGGCCTCCCCCACCCGCGCCGACCCGTCGCCCGCCACCGCCGGCATCGCCGGGCCCTGCACGAGGTCGACCAGGTCACCGGCCCTGCGGCCGACGTGCCATCGCCCCCGGGGTGACGCTCGATCCGCGTTTCCCGTACGGGTCCGAGACCTAAGCCGTGCCCCGCCGGTGACTACTGGGCACGGCGCCACCGTCGGCCCTGCGGACGCGACCCGTTGCGAGGTCACCACAGTGGCCACCCCCGTCGTCGCTCCAGACCCTGGTGACGGGGGCCTCCGGCCGACACCATGCGACGCACGGAGCGTGTCGCGGACCGCCCGTTCCCCGGTCCGCTGCAAAGACCCCCGGGACAACGAGAAGACCCCCGCCATCCTGCGTTTCTGCAGGTGAACGGGGGTCTCACATCGCGTGGCGGCGCCAGGATTCGAACCTGGGTAGGCTAAGCCGACGGATTTACAGTCCGCTCCCATTGGCCACTCGGGCACACCGCCATGGGATATCGCCTCAAGATGGACCGCTGTTGGGCGGTGCTCCGTGGCGACGTCGTAAACGATACCCGATGCCCAGGGGTGCTCCGCCACTGGATTGATCAGCCCTCGGGGCTGGTGCGGGTGACTAGGCTTGACCGAGCGGTTCGGGGACTCCAGCCGCTTCTTCACACACCCCATGCAGTCGATGCAAGCCGATTCCACCTGATTTCAACCTGATACAAGGAGCCACAGGACATGGCCGACTCCAGTTTCGACATCGTCTCGAAGGTCGAGCGGCAGGAGGTCGACAACGCCCTCAACCAGGCCGCGAAGGAGATCTCCCAGCGCTACGACTTCAAGAACGTCGGGGCGTCGATCGCCTGGTCCGGCGAGAAGATCCTGATGCAGGCGAACTCCGAGGAGCGGGTCTCCGCGATCCTCGATGTGTTCCAGTCCAAGCTGGTCAAGCGCGGGATCTCGCTGAAGGCGCTGGACGCGGGCGAGCCCCAGCTCTCCGGCAAGGAGTACAAGATCTTCGCGTCGATCGAGGAGGGGATCTCCCAGGAGAACGCCAAGAAGGTCGCGAAGATCATCCGTGACGGGGGCCCCAAGGGCGTCAAGGCCCAGGTGCAGGGCGACGAGCTGCGGGTCAGCTCCAAGAGCCGGGACGACCTCCAGGCGGTGCAGGCCCTGCTCAAGGGGCAGGACTTCGACTTTGCCCTGCAGTTCGTGAACTACCGGTGATGTAGCCGGACGGGCCGGCCTCCTCGGAGGCCGGCGGACCGGGCCTGAGCGGACAGGGCGGGGCGGACCGGGGCAGGCACGGCAGGGCGGGCGGAGGCGTGCCGGGCCCGAGCCGGGGCACCCGGTGGGCGGAACCACGGGAGTGCGTGGCCGTCGGCGCCTCCGGTGCCGGGCGCGACGTCCGATTTCCGCCAGCTTCGACGGCGCGGGCGGCACAGACTCGTAGGTGTCAGAACGCAGGACACCCCACGAGGAGAGGAACGAGCCATGACCGCCGAGACGGTCTACACGACCATCGACAGCCCGCTGGGCGAACTGCTGCTCGTCGGCGCCGAGTCCGCCACGGCCCGGGGCGGCACGGTGCTCGCCTCGCTCTCCCTGCCCGGCCAGAAGGGCGCCGCCGTCGTCCAGGACGGCTGGCGGCGCTCCCCGACCGCGTTCGAGGAGATCGGCCGACAGCTGACGGCGTACTTCGACGGCGGACTCACACATTTCGCCATCGACTGCACCGCCGGTGGCACGGACTTCCAGCGGCGGGTGTGGCAGGCGCTGGAGGAAATCCCCTACGGCACGACGGCCACCTATGGGGAGATCGCCCAGCAGGCCGGAACAGCGAGGGCGGGCATACGGGCGGTGGGAACCGCGATCGGGCGGAACCCGCTGCTGGTGGTGCGGCCGTGCCACCGGGTGATCGGTTCGGACGGGGCGCTACGGGGTTACGCGGGCGGGCTGGCGAGCAAGGAACACCTCCTGGGCATCGAGGGTGCGCTGATGTCATGAACGGCGACGCCCTCTTCCCGAGGGAGCCGGCGGTGATCGCCCCGGGCGCGGTGCATGTGCCCGGGTGGCTGTCGGCCGGGCGCCAGCGGGAACTGGTCGACGCCTGCCGCTCCTGGGCCCGCGGCCCGGTGCCCCTGCGGCACACCGTGCTGCCGGGCGGTGGGGTGATGTCGGTCCGGACGATGTGCCTGGGCTGGCACTGGCTGCCGTATCGGTACAGCCGTACCGCCGACGATGTGAACGGCGCCCGGGTCGAGGCGTTCCCGGACTGGCTGGTGGAATTGGGCCGTACGGCACTGGCCGCGGCGTACGACCACGCCAAGGCGGT
>NZ_JBIALS010000006.1:136346-316671 GCF_042873655.1 Streptomyces sp. NPDC004609
TCGGGGCGGTCGGGGCGGTCGGGGCGGTCGGGGCGGTCGGGGCGGTCGGGGCGGTCGGGGCGGTCGGGGCGGTCGGGGCGGTCGGGGCGGTCGGGGCGGTCGGGCAGGAGTACACCCCGGACACCGCGCTGATCAACTTCTATGACGGAACTGCTCGGATGGGGATGCACCAGGACAAGGAGGAGCGGTCCGGGGCGCCGGTGGTGTCGCTGAGTATCGGTGACACCTGTGTCTTCCGCTTCGGCAACACCGAGTCGCGCGGGCGCCCTTACACCGATGTGGAGCTGGCGTCAGGGGACCTGTTCGTCTTCGGCGGTCCCTCGCGGTTCGCGTACCACGGAGTCCCGAAGGTGTACCCGGGCACGGCCGACCCGGCGACGGGGATGCGCGGCGGACGGCTGAACATCACGCTGCGGGAGACCGGTCTGCCGGGCTGACCCGGCCCCGTCAACGTGAGCGGGAGTGGCCGAACAGGAGCCGGTAGGCGATCAGCAGCACCAGGGAGCCGCCTATCGCCGCGGCCCAGGTGGTCCCGTCGTAGAACTCCTTGGTGAACGGCCGGTCCAGATAGCGGGCGGAGATCCAGCCGCCGGTGAACGCACCGGCGACCCCTATGAGCGTGGTGCCGATCAGGCCGCCCGGGTCCCGTCCGGGCAGCAGAATCTTGGCGATGGCTCCGGCAAGCAGCCCGAGGATGATCCAGCTGATGATGCTCATGCACTGAACCTGCCTTTCGTGGCGGTGTCATCTGGAAGACGTCGGACGGTCGGACCGCGGTTGCGGGGCCTCAGCAGGGTGCGGCCCCATGACGCAGCAGCTCAGGCGGTCGCCCGGTGTCGTCGACGCGGTGGTGATCGGACTCGGGTTCGCTGCCCGGGGCCCTCGGTGCTCGGTGCTCGGTGCTCGGTGCGGGCATTTTTGAGGCACGGGGCCCGCTGCCCGTGCCGGCTCGGGACTGCTGCACGCCGCGGCGGTGGCGTACCGCAATGCCATGTCGTCTGCCCTGCTTGCCGCCCGGTATCCGGCGTCGGGCGGCACCTATGCGTACGGGCGGGAACGGCTCGGCTCGTTCTGGAGGCATCCGGCCGGGTGGGCGTTTGTCGTGGGTCGTCCGGAGTGCTTCTGCGCTACACCCTGACCAACGCCTCGGCCCGGACCCTGAGTTCCGACCGGGATCGAGGTACACACGTTCGAGTGACGGAGGCGGGTACGGCCGGGTTCGGAGTCGTCCGGGTGGCGGCGCCCCGCGGGATGGGTGTGGTGCCGGTCTTCGCCCTGCCCGTTTCATCGGTCGTGGCGGGCCCGGCCGTGCCGGCGCCGGAGCAGCGCTCTACGGCGTACGGCAGATCAGGCCCAGGACTCGGCGGCCGGAAA
Source organism: Streptomyces sp. NPDC004609 (assembly GCF_042873655.1). NCBI lineage: Bacteria > Bacillati > Actinomycetota > Actinomycetes > Kitasatosporales > Streptomycetaceae > Streptomyces > Streptomyces sp. NPDC004609. The sequence goes on from NZ_JBIALS010000006.1 coordinate 137,721, forward strand.
ACTGGCGGTAACCACGGACCGCCGCGGCACGGCAGGAGCCTACGCGGACACCGCACGGTAGAGACGACAGGCCCGGAACAGCAGCCGCTGCGGCGCGCACGAGCCGACCGCCGGCGTCGGGCCCTCGGCGCCGTCCGGAGCGCACCGTCCGGCCCAGCTCCGGGACGGAGTCGTCCCTCGGGGACACAGCCGAGCAGTTCCCAGCGTTCTCGTACGGGAGGGGGCCGGTCGGCGAAGAGTCCTTAACCGACTCCCGCGTCCCCGCGCGAGGACGGTCCCGCCGTGGTCGTCGTCGACAACGGACCAGCCGAGTGCGATGGCGCTGGTCAGTGTCGTCTCCCGGGCTTCGTTTCAGCGGGCGCCGAACGCCTGGTCCGTAGGGACGATCTCCTTGCCGAGAGGCAGCAGGGAGACGGGGATCAGCTTGAAGTTCGCGATGCCCAATGGGATGCCGATGATCGTGATGCACAGGACGATTCCGGTGACGATATGCCCGAGGGCGAGCCACCAGCCGGCGAGGATCAGCCACAGCACATTGCCGATGCAGGACGGCGCCCCCGCGTCACGGCGGTCGACGACTGTGTAGCCGAAGGGCCAGAGGGCGTAGACCCCGATGCGGAAGGAGGCCAGACCGAAGGGGATACCGATGATGGTGATGCAGAGCAGCACGCCTGCGAGCATGTAGCCCAGGAACATCCAGAAGCCGCACAGGATGAGCCAGATGATGTTCAGGATTGTCTTCATGGGCGTCGACCTGCCATCTGTTCGAGTCGGGCGATGCGCTCCGCCATGGGCGGGTGCGTGGAGAACATCTTTGACAGACCCCTACCCGGCCTGAAGGGGTTTGCGATCATCATGTGACTCGCGGTCTCCAGCCGGGGCTCGGGGGGCAGGGGCAGTTGTTTGGTACCCGCGTCGAGTTTGCGCAGGGCGCTCGCGAGGGCCAGGGGGTCTCCGGTGAGCTGTGCGCCCGAGGCGTCGGCCTCGTACTCCCGGGAGCGGCTGACGGCGAGCTGGATGATGGACGCGGCCACCGGGCCGAGGATCATGATCAGCAGCATGCCGAGGAGACCGGGGCCGTCGTCGTCGGACCGGCCGACGGGGATCAGCCAGGCGAAGTTCACCAGGAACATCACCACGGAGGCGAGGGCTCCGGCGACGGACGAGATGAGGATGTCCCGGTTGTAGACATGGCTGAGCTCATGGCCGATGACCCCGCGCAGCTCCCGCTCGTCGAGGATCTGGAGGATCCCCTCGGTGCAGCAGACCGCGGCGTTGCGGGGGTTGCGGCCGGTGGCGAAGGCATTGGGCGCCTGGGTCGGGGAGATGTACAGCCGTGGCATGGGCTGGCGGGCGGCCGTCGACAGCTCACGGACCATCTTGTACAGCCCCGGGGCCTCGAATTCGCTCACCGGGCGGGCGCGCATGGCGCGCAGCGCCAGTTTGTCGCTGTTCCAGTAGGCGTAGGCATTCGTCCCGAGCGCCACGACGAGCGCGACGATCAGTCCCGTACGGCCGAAGAAGCTGCCGATGAGGAGGATGAGTGCGGATAGTCCACCGAGGAGTACGGCGGTCTTCAGCCCGTTGTGCCGGCGGTGCACGGTACGCCCTCCAAATGGTGCGGCAGGGGACCCTCTACGTGGTGTCTCCACTCTCTAGTGGACCCTTCTGTACTGGTCAACGCCAGGCGAAGGGGGCAAGTTCCCTGGTGCTCCGGGGCCGGGGGTGAGCCGTTCGGGTGACGGTCAGAACAGGCTGGTCGTCACGAACCGGAGGACCAGCTGCGGGTAGCCGGACAGGACGACGCCCGCGACGGCGGTGAGGGAGACGGCCGCGACGACGGGGGCGGGAGCCGCCGGGGCGCGAGCGGGCGGCGCGGTTTCCGGAATGGCGTCCACCGCGGCCTCGGGGGCCCGGAAGAGGATCGCCGTCCAACGCAGGTAGTAGTAGAGGGCGATCACCACGTTGACGCCCATGACGACGGCCAGCCAGCCGAGACCCGCGTCGACGGCCGAGGAGAAGACGGTCACCTTGGCGAACAGCCCGATGATGCCCGGCGGCAGCCCGGCGAGGCAGAGCAGGAAGAACCCCATGGTGAGGGCGGTGAGCGGACGCTCCGCGTACAGGCCGCGGTAGTCGGCGATCCGGTTCGCCGGATGCGTACGGGCGACGAGTGCGACCACGGCGAAGGCACCGAGGTTCACGACGGCGTACATGAGGGCGTAGGCGACGGTCGAGCCGATCTGGTCGTCGCTGGTGTAGGCGGCTGCCGCGATCGGCACCAGGATGTAGCCCGCCTGGGCGACGGAGGACCACGCCAGCAGGCGTACCGCGCTCCACGCGCGCGTGGACGACTGCCGGAGCGCGGCGACATTGCCGGCGGTCATGGTCAGGGCGGCCAGTACGGCGATCGCGGGGCCCCAGACGTCGGCGTACGCGGGGAAGGCGATGACGGTCACCAGGACGAGGCCGGAGAATCCGACCGCCTTGCCGACGACGGAGAGGAAGGCGGCGATGGGCAGGGGTGCGCCCACATAGGTGTCGGGGACCCAGAAGTGGAAGGGGACCGCGGCCGTCTTGAAGGCGAAGCCGATGAGGGTCAGCGCGACACCGGTCTTCGCGAGGGTGTCCAGTTGGCCGGGGACGCTGTCGAGCTCTGTGGCGATCCTGGTGAGGTGGAGGGTGCCGGTGGTGCCGTACACGAAACTCACGCCCAGCAGCGTCACCGCCGTCGCGGTCACCGAGGAGAGGAAGAACTTGAGCGCCGCCTCGCTGGAGAGCCGGTCCCCGCGCCGGAGGCCGACGAGCGCGAAGGCGGGCAGCGAGGCGACTTCGAGAGCGACAACGAGGGTGGCGAGGTCCCGTGAGGCGGGCAGCAGGGCCGCCCCCGCGGCGGACGAGAGCAGCAGGAACCAGTACTCCCCCGCGGGGAGTTTTCTGCGGGTGTCCTGGAGCGAGAGCAGAGCGGTGAGGAGGGCGCCGCCGAGCACCAGCAGCTGGATGGCGAGGGTGAAGTGGTCCGCGGTGTAGCTGCAGGTGTCGGGGTCGGTCGTGAGGCAGAAGGTGCTGCGGTCGCCCGCGTTCAGCGGCACGAGCGCGAGCAGGGCGGCGGCCAGGCCGGTGACCGCCCCGATGCCCAGCAGGTTCTTGCGCTTCTCGGGCACGAACAGATCGGCGACCAGGATGATCAGGGCGACCGCCGCCGTGATGGTGGGCGGCGCGATCGTGACCCAGTCGACGGACTGGACGAGGTTGACGATTCCGGAGGCGCCGGTGACGCCGTCGGTGGCGGAGGGTGCGGAGGCCACGCCGGAGCCCGCGGTGGAAGCGGCGGCGAGACCGGCGGCGCCGCCGATGGCCATGGTCACGACTTGCCTCCTGCGAGGAGCTTCTGCACGGCCGGATCGGTGAGGCCGAGGAGGATCGCGGGCCACAGCCCGGCGAGGACGGTGAGGGCGACCAGGGGGGTCCAGGCGGCGAACTCGTACGCCCGGACGTCGGCGAACGGCTCGGCCTCCCGCTCCGCGGGGTGCGGTACGCCCATGCAGACGCGGCGCACGACGATCAGGAGATACGCGGCGGTGAGCAGGGTGCCGAAGCCGCCGATCACCATGAAGGTGAGGAAGGCGGGGCGGCTGAGACCGTCGGCCGGGTCGAACGCGCCGAAGAGGGCCAGCATCTCGCCCCAGAATCCGGCGAGGCCGGGCAGCCCGAGGGAGGCGACGGCGGCGAACGCGAGGAGTCCGCCGAGGCGTGGCGCGCGGCCGTAGAGCGCGGCGCCGGTGGCTCCCGCGAGGGTGTCGAGATCGGCGGTGCCGTAGCGGTCCTTGAGCGCGCCGACCAGGAAGAACAGCAGGCCGGTGATGAGGCCGTGGGCGATGTTGGCGAACAGCGCGCCGTTCACACCGGTCGGGGTCATCGTGGCGATGCCGAGGAGGACGAAGCCCATGTGACCGACGGAGGAGTAGGCGATCAGGCGCTTGAGGTCCCCGCCCGCGCCCTGTTTGGCGAGTGCGAGACAGGCGAGGGAGCCGTAGATGATGCCGACCACGGCGAATGCGGCGAGGTAGGGCGCGAAGGTCCGCATCCCGTCGGGCGCGATGGGCAGGACGATACGGACGAATCCATACGTACCCATCTTGAGCAGGACACCTGCCAGAAGCACCGAGCCGACCGTCGGTGCCGCGGTGTGCGCGTCGGGCAGCCAGCTGTGGAAGGGCCACATCGGCGTCTTCACCGCGAGGCCGATCCCGATCGCCAGCACGGCGATGACCTGCGTGGATGCGGTCAGCCCCCGGCCGTTGTCAGTGGCGAGTGCCACCATGTCGAATGTGCCGGTCTTCAGCCCGATGAGCAGCAGGCCGAGCAGCATGACGACAGAGCCGAGCAGCGTGTAGAGGATGAACTTCCAGGCGGCGGCCCGCCTGGCCTCGCCGCCCCAGCGGGCGATGAGGAAGTACATCGGGATGAGCACCATCTCGAATGCCAGGAAGAAGAGCAGCAGATCGAGGACCGCGAAGGTCGCGAGGGTTCCCGATTCGAGGACGAGCAGCAGAGCCACGAAGGCCTTCGGGGAGCGTCCCGAGGACTTCGCGGTCAGCGACTGGTCCCGCATGGAGAAGTAGCTGTAGAGCGCGCAGAGGAAGGTCAGCAGCGCCGTCAGGACCAGAAGGGGGAGGGAAATGCCGTCGACGCCGAGGTGGATCCGCACATCGAGTGCGGGGATCCAGCTGATGTCCGTACTGGCCTGCATCTTCGACGGGTGGTCGTGGTCGAAGCCGATGACCAGGACGATCGCGGCGGCGAGGACCGCTCCGGTGACGGTCACGCCATGGCGCAGAACCGCTTGGCCGGGGCTCTTGCCGCGTAGTCCGGGCGGCGCCGGCAGCAGCGCGGCCACGGCGCCGATGAGCGGGCCGACGACGATGAACGCGAGAAGGAACTGCATCACGGACTCGCTGATATCGATCACGGCTCACGATCCCGCGTTGACGTTGGACAGGACGACGGCGGCGATCGCCAGGACGACCGTGCCCGCCAGCAGCGCGCCGACGTAGGTCTGCACATTGCCGGTCTGGGCCCGCCGGACCAGCAGGCCGAGCCAGTTGCTGCCGGTGGCCGCGCCGCGTACGTAGGTGTCGACGACCTCGCGGTCGAGGAAGCGGACCAGATCGGCACCGGCCTGGACGGGGCGGACGAACAGCACGTGGTAGACGGCATCGAGGTGGAAGCCGACAGCGGCGTGGCGGTGCAGGGGGCCGAGCAGCAGCCGGCCCGGGTCCGCGGGGTCGCAGGCCGCCGCGATGCTGCCGTAGGCGAGGGTGTGGGCGGTGATGGCGTCCGCTTCGACGACCGATGGTGACGCGTCCGGGTGGGTGGTGACGGCTGCGGCGGGAGCGCCGACCGCCGCGAGGGCGCCACGGGCGAGGAGTGAGCGCCAGGCGGCGTAGGTGAGCAGCCCTCCGACGACGGCGATGCCGGTGCCGAGGACGGCGGTGGTCAGGGTGGGGGCGAGGCCGTGGCCGTCGAACCATCCGTCGACGTAGCCGTAGGTGACTCCGAAACCGAGGGAGGGGACGGCGAGCAGCCACAGTACGGAGTTCATGGCGATGGGCTCACGGCCGTGGTCCGGGGCTTCGGCTCCCCGGCCGCGGAAGGCCAGCAGCCACAGACGGGTCGCGTACGCGGCGGTGAGCAGGGCGGTCAGCAGTCCGGCGACCAGCACCGTCCAGCCCGCGGCACCGGGGGCTGCGCCGGATCCGTCCAGAGCGGTGTGCTCGGCGGCGACGAGGACGGCTTCCTTGGAGAAGAAGCCGGCGAAGGGCGGGATCGCGGCCAGCGCGAACAGGGCGACGGTCATCGTCCAGTACGCGTCGGGGACCCGCTTGGGCAGGCCGCTCATCCGGGACATGACGGCGAGTGAGTTGGTGCCGGCGGCATGGATGATCACGCCGGCGGCGAGGAAGAGCAGTGCTTTGAACGCACCGTGCGAGAGGAGGTGGAAGACGGCGGCTCCGCGGTCGGCGACCGCCAGGGCGCCCGCCATATAGCCGAGCTGGCCGATGGTCGAGTAGGCGAGGACCCGTTTGATGTCGTCCTGGGCGAGTGCGGCGAGCCCTGAGCCGACCATGGTGACGGCGGCCATCACGGCGAGGACGGTGAGCGCGGCAGCGGAGGCGGCGAACAGCGGAAGGAGCCGGGCCACGAAGTAGATACCGGCCGCGACCATCGTGGCGGCGTGGATCAGCGCGGAGACGGGAGTGGGGCCTGCCATCGCGTCGGGCAGCCAGGTGTGCAGCGGGAACTGCGCCGACTTGCCCGCCACACCGGCGAGCAGCAGCAGCGCCACCAGCGTGGGGTGATCGATTCCGCCCGCGACGACGGAGCCGAGGATTCCGGTGATCTGGAAGGTACCGGCGTCGGTGGCGAGCGCGAACAGACCGATCAGAAAGGGAACGTCGCCGAGCTTGGTGACCAGAAAGGCCTTGAGGGAGGCAGCGCGTGCCTCGGGGGTCTCCCAGTAGTGGCCGACGAGGAAGTACGAGCAGATGCCCATGATCTCCCAGCCGACCAGCAGCACGATCAGGTCGCCGGAGTAGACGACGAGCAGCATCGCGGAGGTGAAGAGGGAGACGAGTGCCGCGTACGAGGGGTAGCGCGGGTCGTCGCGCAGATATGCCGTCGAGTAGATCTGCACGCACGACGCGACGACTCCGACCAGGACGGCGACGAGGACCGCGAAGCCGTCGAGGTACAGGGCGAGGTCGATGGGGACCGAGCCGGTCGGCGTGAGCCGGGTGGCGGCGTCGATCGTCTCGCCACCGCCCTGGCGGACGGCGACGACGACCGCGAGGGCGGCCGCGGTCAGGGTCGGCAGGACGGCCAGCGGCCGGACAAGACCGGGGGCGGTACGGCCGAGGAGGAGTCCGGCGGCCGCACCCAGGAACGGAAGGAGGGGTACGAGAACGGCCAGGGTCGTGGTGGTCACGCGGTGGCCTCGGCCTTCTGCGTCGCCGCGGAGGTCGCGTCGGGAGCGGCGGTCCCGTCGTCGTCTTCGTGACCCTCGGCGGTGTCACGGAGGCGGTCGACGTCGGAGAGTCCGCGGTTGCGGTAGACCATCAGCACGATCGCCAGGCCGATGCCGATCTCGGCGGCCGCGATGGCGATGGTGAAGAGGGTGAGCGCCTGGCCGGAGTGCAGTGCGTCGCGCATCCAGACGTCGAAGGCGACGAGGTTGAGGTTGACCGCGTTGAGCATCAGCTCGACGGACATCAGGACCAGGATCGCGTTGCGCCGGGCGAGGACGCCGTAGATGCCGGTGCAGAAGAGGAGGACGGAGAGCACAGCGGGATAGGCGAGATGCATCAGCTCTTCCCCTCACGGTCCGGCTCGGGATCCGTGCCGGTGGCCCCGGCGCGTTTGCGGGACAGGACGATCGCGCCGACGAGGGCGGCGAGGAGCAGTACGGAGAGGGCCTCGAAGGGCAGCACCCAGTGCCGGAAGAGGGTCTCGCCGGCCATCCTGGTGGAGCCCTGAGCCGGTCCGTCCAGGTCGATCCAGGTGGTGCGGAAGGCGTCCACGACCACCCAGACCAGAGCGGCCGCGGCGGCGACGGCCACCGCCAGGGCGACGGGCCGGTTGCCGGAGTCCGCGTCCGGGGAACGGCCGATGGGCGCCTTGGTGAGCATCAGCCCGAAGAGAAGGAGGACGACCACGGAACCGACGTAGATCAGGACCTGTACCCAGGCGATGAACTCAGCCGTCAGCAGCAGGTACTCGACGGCGAGGCCGCCGAGCGCCACGACCAGCCAGAGGGCGGCGTGCACCAGCTGCTTGGTGGTGACGGTCATGACGGCCGCGCCGAGGGTGACGAGGCCGACGAGGAGGAAGGCGACCTCGACGCCGGTCGGCGAGAGGAAGCTCTGCGTCGCTGCGGCGAGCGTCATGCCGGACCTCCCTCACTGGCGGGAGGCACGGCGGGACCGGACCCGCTGTCCGGAGGGGCCGTGCCGCCGGGCCCCGGGGTGCCGGGTCCGGATCCGTCGGACCTCTGCCCGTCGGATCCCGGTTCGGCGGTCTTCGGGGCAGGCGCCGCGCCGGGGCCGGGGCTGCCGGGCCCCGGAGGCTCGGGGGGCGGGGGTGCCTGGGTGGCCGCGAGCTTGTCAGCCGCCTTGCGGGCCGCCGTGAGCTCCTTCGGCTCCTCGGCGCCCGGGTCGAGGGCGGGCGGCGCGGGGACCGTCCACATCCACTCGCGGAGTTTGTCGCGCTCGTGGGTGAGTTCGCGGATGTCCGTCTCCGCGTACTCGAATTCCGGGGACCAGAAAAGCGCGTCGAAAGGACAGACCTCGATACAGATACCGCAGTACATACAGAGCGCGAAGTCGATGGCGAACCGGTCGAGGACGTTACGGCTGCGCTCCCGGCCACCGGGGGCCGCCGCCGGGATCGTCTCCTTGTGGGAGTCGATGTAGATGCACCAGTCGGGGCACTCACGGGCGCAGAGCATGCAGACCGTGCAGTTCTCCTCGAACAGGCCGATCACGCCGCGGGTACGGGGCGGAAGGTCGGGCTGGGTGTCCGGGTACTGCGCGGTGACGGACTTCTTCGTCATCGTGCGGAGGGTGACGGCCAGGCCCTTGGCCAGGCCGGAGCCGGGAATCGGGGGCATCAGATCATCACCTTCACCATGCCCGTGAGGGCGATCTGGGCAAGGGCGAGCGGGACGAGGGTGGTCCACGCGAGCCGCTGGAGCTGGTCCTCACGCATCCGGGGGTAGCTCACGCGCAGCCAGATGACGACAAAGGCGAGCACGGCCGTCTTGAGCAGGGTCCAGACCCAGCCCAGGCCGTCGGCGCCCATGGGGCCGTGCCAGCCGCCGAGGAAGAGGACAGTGGTCAGACCGCAGAGAACGACGATGCCCGCGTACTCGGCGAGCAGGAACAGAGCGAACCGCAGACCGGTGTACTCGGTGTACGCGCCGAAGATGATCTCGGAGTCGGCGACCGGCATGTCGAAGGGCGGACGCTGGAGTTCGGCGAGTCCGGCCACGAAGAAGACGAGGGCGCCCACGATCTGCCAGGGCAGCCACCACCACTCGAAGGCGTTCAGGATGCCGGGCAGCGAGACCGTGCCCGCCGCCATGGCGACGGAGGCGGCGGCCAGCAGCATCGGCAGCTCGTACGCCAGCAGTTGCGCGGCCGTACGAAGGCCGCCGAGAAGGGAGAACTTATTGGCCGATGCCCAGCCCGCCATCAGCGAGCCGAGCACACCGACGCCCATGACCGCCATCACGAAGAAGATGCCCGCGTCGACGACCTGGCCGACCGCACCCTCGCCCGGGCCGATCGGGATCACGACCAGTACCAGCAGATACGGCAGGAGCGCGACCGCGGGCGCGAGCTGGAAGACCCGCCGGTCGGCGCCTGCCGGGACGATGTCCTCCTTCTGCGCGAACTTCACACCGTCGGCGACGAGCTGGGCCCAGCCGTGGAAGCCGCCCGCGTACATGGGACCGAGGCGGCCCTGCATATGGGCCATGACCTTGTGCTCGGTCTGCCCGATGACCAGCGGGAAGACCAGGAACACACCGAAAACGACGAGCAGCCGGAAGGCGACGTCGAGAGCGTCGTTCACGCGGGTTCGCCTCCGGTGGTGTCGTCGGGCTCGCCACCCGCGGGGCCGGATCCGCCGGAGGACCGGGGCCGGGTCTCGGACCCCGGCTCGGATTCGGTCCGGGGCCGGGTGGCCGGAGATTCCTGCGGCCCGGATTCGGGCTGAGGTTCGGGCTCGGTGGCAGGCTCGGGCTCGGATTCGGGCTCGATGGCAGGTTCGGCCCCCGCCCCCGCCCCGGGTTCGGGCTGAGGCTCGGCCCCGGGCTCCCGCGCGGGAACGGTGGCAGGTTCGGCCCCGGGTTCGGGACCTGGATCTGGCTCCCGTTCGGGACGGGCCCCGGGCTCCGGCTCCCGTGTGGGGGCCTGCTTCGGGCGGAGGTCCTCCGGGCCGGTGCCGGATCGGGTGGGGGTGCCGGATGCGGCGGTGCCGCCGTCCGGCTCCGGGGTGGCGGGCTCCGTGCCCGGGGCCTCGGGGCGAGCAGGTGCGGCCGCCTCGCCCTGGGCCGTCGGCTCGTCCTGGGCCGTCGGCTCGTCCTGGGCCGTCGGCTCGTCCCGGGGCGGGGTCCGGTCGGTGGTGTTCGGCCGGTCGTCGTAGGCGGGGCGGGCGTGGTGCCAGGGGGCGTCGGTGCCGCGGGCGCGTGCCGGTCCGGACGCCGGGGGTTCCGCCGTGGGCGCGGCAGGCGGTGGTGCCGCCGTGTCCGGAGCCGGTCCGCCCTGCGTCTGGCTCACCGAGCCCTGGCTCGCGCTGCGGGTACGACGCGGACCGGTCCCGGGCCGGGGCGCGGCCGGGGCAGTGGGGGCGGCAGGTGCCTCCGGGGAAGCCGGAGCCGCCGACTGACTCGCCGAGCCCTCACCGGCGGTGCGCGTACGGCGGGGCGGGGTCCCCCCGGCAGCCTGACTCGCCGAGCCCCCGCTCGCGCTGCGGGTACGGCGGGCGGGGCGGTCGGCTGCGGGGCCGGCGGCGCCCGCGGCGCGGGCGGTACGGGCCGCGCGGGCCGGGGCAGGGGGGAGCTGGCCCTTGAGGGGGCCCCACTCGTTCGGGTCGGGGACGCCGGGCGGGAGCATCTGGCGGCGCTTCGGGCCGCCGTGCTCGGACTCCCCCGGCTCCTTCGCGCCGGGCCACGCCTTCACGACCCGCGCCGCCAGGACGAAGTCCTTGCGCAGCGGGTGCCCCTCAAACGTGTCCGGCAGCAGCAGCGGCACGAGGTGCGGATGGCCGGTGAAGGAGACGCCGAACATCTCGTACGTCTCCCGCTCGTGCCAGCCCGCGCCCGCGTACACCGAAACGGCGGACGGCAGTACGGGAGCGTCGTGCGGCACGGTCGTACGCAGCAGCAGTCTGCGGACCCGGCCTCCACCGCCACCGCCCGCGGCCACGCCACCTCCCACGGCCTCACCACCACTCGCAGGCTCACCCACGCCACGGCCCGCGGCCTCGCCCTCACCCCGGCTCCCAGCCTCGGGCCCGCCCTCTCCCGCGGTCCCGCCCTCTGCCTCGGGCCCGGGGCCTGCCTCCGGCCCGCCCTTCCGCGGCAGCGACACGAGATGGGCGCAGACCAGGAATCCGGTTCCGGGCTCGTCGACGGCGCTCAGCCAGTCGAAGTAGGTGCAGCCCAGGCGGTCACGCGCGGTCTCCAGGGCGGAGATCCACGAGTCCGGCGGGACATCGACCGTGAGGAGGTCGAAGGCGTGCTCGGCGGTGGCCTCCGGGCCGAAGACCTCGGTGACCGAGCCGGGAAGGCTGTCGTAGGCGGTCACCGCTCACCGCCCGGGGCGGGGGCCGGCGGCGGGGTGACCAGCCCGCTGCGCAGCTCGGCGGCGGACGGCCGCCCGGATCCGTAGCGCTCCCCGAGCGACTCGCGGGCGATCTTCTCCTGGAGCTTGAGAATCCCCTGGAGCAGCGCCTCGGGGCGCGGCGGGCAGCCGGGCACGTACACATCGACGGGGATGATCTGGTCGACACCCTTGGTGACGGAGTACGAGTCCCAGTACGGCCCGCCGCAGTTGGAGCAGGCGCCGAAGGAGATGACGTACTTGGGCTCGGGCATCTGCTCGTACAGACGCTTGACCGCGGGGGCCATCTTGTCGGTGACCGTGCCCGAGACGACCATCAGGTCCGCTTGGCGCGGGCCGGGCGCGAACGGGATCACTCCGAGCCGGATGAAGTCGTGGCGCGCCATGGAAGCGGCGATGAACTCGATGGCGCAGCAGGCGAGCCCGAAGTTGAAGACCCAGAGGCTGTAGCGGCGGCCCCAGTTGAGGACCACCTTCATCGGCTCGGGGGCGAGCCGGGAGAGGACCCCCAGCCGTTTCGGCTCCGGCAGCGGCACCGGGGCGGAGACCTGGGGTGGGGTCACGTCCATGTCAGGACGCCCTTCTTCCATGCGTAGAGCAGTCCCACGGCCAGAAAGCCGAGGAAGATGAACATCTCCACGAGCGTCGTCGCCCCGTACCCCGCGGCGGCGAAGACCGTGGCCCACGGGAAGAGGAAGATCGAGTCGACGGCGAAGATCACATACAGGAACGCGTAGACGTAGTAGCGGACCTGGGTGTGCGCCCAGCCCTCGCCGACGGGGTCCACACCGCATTCGTACGTCAGCAGCTTCTCGGGCGTGGGCACCACCGGCCGCAGCAGCCGTCCCGCGCCGAAGGCCACGGCGACGAACAGCACGCCGATCAGCGCGAGCAGTCCGACGACCGAGTAGCTTGCGAAGTAGTCGGCCGCGAGCACGGCCACGGTCGGTTGTTCCGGCACGTCCGCCCCTCGCTCCCTGAGATCCCGCTGACAAGATCCTGCTGACAATCCCGGCGTTCCCGGCGACGGCGACGACCTGGACGACGCCGTCGACCGTGTAATACCCGGCAGAACCCGTGTTCTGCACGCACGGGAGTCTAGGCCCTGCTAAAGGGGCCGTAAGCAGTCGCGTCCCGCCCGGGGTGGGGATATCCCCACCCCGGGCGGCCCGTGTAGCCCCATGGCGCCCGGCGGCGGAGCCGGGCAGGCTGGCACGTATGACCGTGAGCAACACCGCATCCGATGCCGTCCGGAGCGCCGACAACCGCGTTCCGGGCGTTCCGGACTCCGACGCGCCACCGCCGGTACGTTTCGCCCTGGACGCCCGCACATGGAAGGAGATCGTCCATCTCCTCGCCAATCTACCGGTGGCGGTGTTCGGATTTGTTTACGTGGCGTTCACGATCAGCTTGGGCGCGGGACTGTCGGTGACGGTGGTCGGTCTGCCCTTCCTGGCGCTCGCGCTGGCCGGGGCGCGGGCGATCGGGCGCCTGGAGCGCGGGCGGTCCCGGGCGCTGCTCGGCGTACGGGTCGACGAGCCCAGCCCGCTGCGGGCCGCGCGGCGGGAGGACGGGCTCTTCCCCTGGCTGTGGACGAGCCTGAAGGACCCGGTCGCGTGGCGGACGGTGCTGTACTGCTTCATCCGGCTGCCCTGGGGGGTGGTGACCTTCGTCGTGGCGCTGGTCGGCCTGTTCGTCCTGTGGCCGGTCCTCCCGTTCGTCGTCCGCGGACTGACGAACGCCGATCGCGCCATGGTCCGCGGGCTGCTCTCGCCGTCCGACGAGCTGGAGCGGCGCATCGCCGAGCTGGAGTCGGACCGCGGGGTGGTCGTGGACACGGCGGCGGCCGATCTGCGGCGGATCGAGCGCGACCTCCACGACGGCGCCCAGGCCCGGCTGGTCGCCCTCGCCATGGGTCTCGGCCTCGCGAAGGAGAAGCTGCTGGAGGACCCGGACGCGGCGGCGACCATGGTCGACGAGGCACACGGCGAGGTCAAACTCGCGCTCCAGGAGCTGCGCGACCTGGCCCGGGGCATCCACCCCGCCGTCCTCACCGACCGGGGACTCGACGCGGCCCTGTCCTCCATCGCCTCCCGCTGCACGGCTCCGGTGACGGTGTCCGTGGATCTGGCGGAACGGCCCGCGGAGGCCATCGAGGGCATCGCGTACTTCACCGTCTCCGAGCTCCTCCAGAACGTCAGCAAGCACGCCCAGGCCCGCCACGCCTCCGTGGAGGTGTGGCGCGCGGCCGACCGGCTGCTTATCCAGGTGACCGACGACGGCAAGGGCGGCGCACGGCTGGACGGCGGTACGGGTCTGGCCGGCCTGGCGGAACGGCTGGGAGCGGTCGACGGGCTGTTCGTCGTCGAGTCTCCGGTCGGCGGCCCGACGACGGTGACGGTGGAGGTGCCGTGGCGTCATCGCACGGGCGGGGGCCGGCGGGCCGGGAGCAAGCCGGGCGATACGGTTCGCAGCGGCGGCCACGAGCAGCTCTGACCTGGTGATTCACCGGATACGGGCTGGGTGCCCCGCTCCGGTGTGGGATGCCCCGGTCCGGTGGTACGGGCGCACATGCGTACGGGCGCACCTCGCCCAGGCCGCACGACGTACCGCGGCGCGCCTCGCCCGCGGGCGCACGGCGTACCGCGCGGCCGCCGGGAGAGCCCGCCCCACCCTGCACAGGGGGCACCCCGTGCGCACGAGGTGCCCTTGTGCGGGGTGGGGAAAACCCCCGGTCGAAGACGGGAACGACCCTCATGGTGGGAGGGCCGCGGAAACCGCACTCTGGATGTCATGACAGCCCGCAGCGCAGAACGGACGACGCCGATGGCCACGGACTACCGACCGGACCGAATGGACCGAACCGACCGGCACGCAGAGCGGACCCACATCGTGCCCTCGGCCCTGCGCGCGCCGTTCGAGGGCCGCACCTGGCGTGAGTTCTGGTATCTCATGCTGAATCTGCCGATCAGCGTGATGCTGTTCACCTTCGCCGTCGTCACCGTCTCGCTCGGCTTGGGGCTGCTGGTCACCTTCGTGGGCATTCCGGTCCTGGCCGCCGGGCTCGCCGGCTGCCGTGCCTTCGGCGCCCTGGAGCGCAGCCGGGCCCGTGCGCTGCTGCGGCACGACGTGGGCGCCCCCGAACCCCTGCGCACCCGGACGAACGGGGTGATGTCCTGGATCGGCGCAGTCCTCAAGAGCGGCACGTCCTGGCGCCACCTGCTCTACGCGCTGCTGCACTTCCCGTGGGCGGTGACCGCCTTTGTGACGGTCCTCACCCTGTGGTCCGTGGGCTGGTCGATGCTGGCGTACCCGCTGTGGCACTGGACCTTCCCCACGTTCCTGGACGAGCCGGGCGCCCAGGTCTTCGGCGACGGCAACGGCAACAGCCTCTACCTCGACACGCCCCTTGAGATCGCGGCCACCTCGGCGGCCGGTCTGGCGATCGTCCTGTGCACCGCGTGGCTGATCAGGGGCTTCGCCTATGTGGACCGGGTGATGGTCTCCGGTCTCCTCGGACCCTCCGTCCTCGCCACCCGGGTGGTGGAGCTGGAGTCGGACCGCGGAGTCGTCGTGGACACGGCGGCGGCCGATCTGCGGCGGATCGAGCGCGACCTCCACGACGGCGCCCAGGCCCGGCTGGTCGCCCTCGCCATGGACCTGGGCCTCGCGAAGGAGAAGCTGCTGGAGGACCCGGACGCGGCGGCGGCCATGGTCGACGAGGCACACGGCGAGGTCAAGATCGCCCTTCAGGAGCTGCGCGACCTGGCCCGGGGCATCCACCCCGCCGTCCTCACCGACCGGGGACTCGACGCGGCCCTGTCGTCCGTCGCCTCCCGCTGCACGGCTCCGGTGACCGTGGAGGTGGATCTGCCGTTCAGGCCGGCTCCCGCCATCGAGGGCATCGCGTACTTCACCGTCTCCGAGCTGCTCCAGAACGTCAGCAAGCACGCCCAGGCCCGCCACGCCTCCGTGGAGGTGTGGCGCACGGAGAACCGGCTGATGCTGCAGGTCACCGACGACGGCAGGGGCGGTGCGGACGCCACCTCGGGCAGCGGGCTCGCGGGGCTGGCGGAGCGGCTGGGCGCGGTGGACGGGATCCTGGCGATCGACTCGCCGGTCGGCGGCCCGACCACGGTGACCGCGGAACTCCCCTGGCGCGGCTGAACCGCGCGGCGCGTAAGGAACCGCGCGGGGCGACCGCCCGGACTGCCGCCCCGGCCCGGGGGCCCGGAGCCCGCCCGGCCCCACCCGGCCGCCCGTCGCCGAGTCACCCGGTCCCGCCTCCGTCCCCCGCAGGATCCGGGCCCTGGGCCGTCCCGCACCGGGCACCCGCACCGGCCGTCCGCGGACCGCCCGCCCCACCGGGTCACAGCGCCACCGGCCCGAGCACCACCACCCCTCCGGTCCCCTTCCGCCCGCGCCGCCGCCCGCGTACGCCCCTTCGTGTGAGCACCCGTCCCACCTCGTGCACGCCCCGGTGACACCCCCGTATCCCGCGTGATTCCGCAGGTTGTCCACAGGCTTTCCCCGTCCGATCCGAATGCTGGGATGCTGTAACGCACAAGGCCGGGACGGACCGGGCACGGCGGACCGGCACGGCCGGCGCGGCGGATCGATGTGGGAAACGGGGCAGTGGTGGACGACAGAGTACGGGTGGTCATCGCCGAGGATTCGGTGCTGCTGAGAGAAGGGCTGACCAGGCTGCTGACCGACCGGGGGCACGAGGTCGTGGCGGGAGTGGGCGACGGGGACGCGCTGGTCAAGACGGTCGGGGAGCTCGCCGCCCAGAATGAGCTGCCCGATGTGGTGGTCGCGGATGTGCGGATGCCCCCGACGCACACGGACGAGGGCGTACGGGCCGCGGTGCGGCTGCGGAGGGACCATCCGGGGATAGGGGTCCTGGTCCTGTCCCAGTATGTGGAGGAGCGGTACGCCACGGAGCTGCTGGCGGGCAGCAGCCGGGGGGTGGGCTATCTGCTCAAGGACCGGGTGGCGGAGGTCCGGGAGTTCGTGGACGCGGTGGTGCGGGTGGCCCAGGGAGGCACGGCACTGGACCCCGAGGTGGTCGCCCAGCTGCTGGGGCGCAGCCGCAAGCAGGATGTCCTGGCGAGGCTGACACCGCGTGAGCGGGAGGTCCTCGGCCTGATGGCGGAGGGGCGGACGAACTCGGCGATCGCCAAGCAGCTGGTGGTGAGCGACGGCGCCGTCGAGAAGCATGTGAGCAACATCTTCCTGAAGCTCGGGCTCTCTCCGAGTGACGGGGATCACCGGCGCGTACTGGCGGTGCTGACCTACCTCAACTCGTAGTTAGCTGACACCCTGTCAGATATGGAGCGGAGCTGCGGTTCCGGCGGAACCACTCCCCCGGGCACGGGAGATTCCGGGGGCGACCGGGACCAGGGTCCTACAACCAAAGTACGAGCAGGGAGCGCCTTACCAAGAAGACCCCGGGGGGCGGGCAAACTATGACACACCAGGACATAAGGCCGTCTCAAATTGACGTCCAGCATATGAGCGGTCCGGGGAAGGTCACCCTTACCCACGTAGGGTGGCACATGGAACGGCCAGTGGGACGGCCGGCCCGAGCAGCCGCCTCAAGGGAGGTCCAGTTCAGTGACCAGCCAGGTCAGTAGCCCATCCGAGCACGCCGACGAGGCTGACGGGGCCGGCGACGCCCAAGAGGCGCTTACCGGCGGACGGCGCGAGAGCGCCGTCGGCTCAGGGCCCGCGCCGAAGGAAGTCCGCCGCCTCGACCGGGTCATCATCCGTTTCGCGGGCGACTCCGGTGACGGCATGCAGCTCACAGGGGACCGGTTCACCTCGGAGACGGCGTCGTTCGGGAACGACCTCTCCACTCTGCCGAACTTCCCCGCCGAGATCCGCGCGCCCGCGGGCACCCTGCCCGGCGTCTCCAGCTTCCAGCTGCACTTCGCCGACCACGACATCCTCACCCCCGGCGATGCGCCGAACGTGCTGGTCGCCATGAATCCCGCCGCGCTCAAGGCGAATATCGCCGATGTGCCGCGCGGCGGCGTGATCATCGTCAACACGGACGAGTTCGCCAAGCGCGCGATGGCCAAGGTCGGCTACGACGTCTCCCCGCTGGAGGACGGCTCGCTGGAGGCCTACCAGGTCCACCCCGTGCCGCTGACGACGCTGACCATCGAGGCGCTGAAGGACTTCGGGCTCTCCCGCAAGGAGGCCGAGCGCTCGAAGAACATGTTCGCGCTGGGGCTGCTGAGCTGGATGTACCACCGGCCGACCGAGGGGACCGAGTCGTTCCTTCGGTCCAAGTTCGCCAAGAAGCCGCAGATCGCCGAGGCGAACATCGCGGCCTTCCGCGCCGGGTGGAACTTCGGCGAGACGACCGAGGACTTCGCCGTCTCCTACGAGGTCGCGCCCGCCAGCAAGGCCTTCCCCACCGGGACCTACCGGAACATCTCCGGCAATCTGGCCCTCTCCTACGGTCTGATCGCCGCGGGCCGGCTGTCCGATCTGCCGCTGTACCTGGGCTCGTACCCCATCACCCCGGCCTCCGACATCCTGCACGAGCTGTCCAAGCACAAGAACTTCGGTGTGCGGACGTTCCAGGCCGAGGACGAGATCGCCGGAATCGGGGCGGCGCTGGGCGCGGCCTTCGGCGGCGCGCTCGCCATCACCACCACCTCCGGCCCGGGTGTGGCGCTCAAGTCGGAGACCATCGGGCTCGCGGTCTCGCTGGAGCTGCCGCTGCTCATCGTGGACATCCAGCGCGGCGGCCCCTCCACCGGCCTGCCGACCAAGACCGAGCAGGCGGACCTGCTCCAGGCTATGTACGGGCGCAACGGTGAGGCGCCCGTGCCCGTGGTCGCGCCCCGTACCCCGGCCGACTGCTTCGACGCGGCCATCGACGCGGCCCGGATCGCGCTCACCTACCGGACACCGGTGTTCCTGCTCTCGGACGGTTATCTCGCCAATGGCTCCGAGCCGTGGCGGGTGCCCGATGTGAACCGGCTTCCGGACCTGCGGGTTCAGTTCGCGACCGGCCCGAACCATGAGCTGGCCGACGGCACCGAGGTGTTCTGGCCCTACAAGCGCGACCCGCAGACGCTGGCGCGCCCCTGGGCCGTGCCCGGCACCCCCGGCCTGGAACACCGCATCGGCGGCATCGAGAAGCAGGACGGCACCGGCAACATCTCGTACGACCCCGCCAACCACGACTTCATGGTCCGCACCCGTCAGGCCAAGATCGACGGTATCGAGGTCCCGGACGTCGAGGTCGACGACCCGGACGGCGCCTCCACCCTGGTGCTGGGCTGGGGATCGACCTATGGGCCGATCACCGCCGCCGTGCGCAGGCTGCGGGCCTCGGGACAGCCCATCGCCCAGGCCCATCTGCGCCACCTCAACCCGTTCCCGGCGAATCTCGGGGATGTGCTGGGGCGCTACGGCAAGGTCGTGGTCCCGGAGATGAACCTCGGCCAGCTCGCCACCCTGATCAGGGCGAAGTATCTGGTCGACGCGCACAGCTACAACCAGGTCAACGGCATGCCGTTCAAGGCCGAGCAGCTCGCCACGGCTCTCCAGGAGGCCATCAATGTCTGAGACCGTTCCGGGTCTGCTGTCGCTGGTGCCCAAGGCCGAGGCCAAGCAGTCGATGAAGGACTTCAAGTCCGACCAGGAGGTGCGCTGGTGCCCCGGCTGCGGTGACTACGCGATCCTCGCCGCCGTGCAGGGCTTCATGCCCGAGCTGGGTCTGGCGAAGGAGAACATCGTCTTCGTCTCCGGCATCGGCTGCTCGTCCCGCTTCCCGTACTACATGAACACCTACGGGATGCACTCCATCCACGGCCGCGCCCCCGCCATCGCGACCGGGCTCGCCTCCTCCCGACGGGACCTGAGCGTCTGGGTCGTCACCGGTGACGGGGACGCGCTCTCCATCGGGGGCAACCATCTGATCCACGCCCTCCGGCGGAACGTCAATCTGAAGATCCTGCTCTTCAACAACCGGATCTACGGCCTGACCAAGGGCCAGTACAGCCCGACCTCCGAAGTCGGAAAGATCACCAAGTCGACGCCGATGGGCTCGCTGGACGCGCCCTTCAACCCGGTGTCGCTCGCGATCGGCGCGGAGGCGTCGTTCGTGGCCCGTACGGTCGACTCGGACCGCAAGCACCTCACCTCGGTGCTCCGCGCCGCCGCCGACCACCAGGGCACGGCGCTGGTGGAGATCTACCAGAACTGCAACATCTTCAACGACGGCGCGTTCGAGGTGCTGAAGGACAAGCAGCAGGCCGAAGAGGCGGTCATCCGGCTGGAGCACGGGCAGCCGATCCGGTTCGGCGCCGACGGCTCGAAGGGTGTCGTACGGAACCCGGCGACCGGTGATCTGGAGGTCGTCGCCGTGACCCCGGAGAACGAGTCGCGCATCCTCGTCCACGACGCGCACAGCGCCTCGCCGACCACGGCCTTCGCGCTCTCCCGGCTGGCCGACGCGGACACCCTGCACCACACGCCCATCGGGGTGCTGCGCAGTGTGGAGCGTCCCGTGTACGACACACAGATGGCCGAGCAGCTGGACGCGGCCATCGAGCAGAACGGCAAGGGCGACCTGGCCACGCTGCTCAAGGGCAACGACACCTGGACCGTTGTCGGCTGACGGCCGGTGATGCGGGCGCCCTCCGGGTTCGGAGGGCGCCCGCATCTCGGCGGATCCCGCCCGGACCCGCCGGGCCGGACAGGGCCCTGACGCGGTGCGGCTGCCGGGCCGTCCGGCCCCGGGGGTGTGGAGGTCAGCGGCCCGGGGCCGCTGACTTCGGGTGCCGGCGCCCGGGACAGCCGTTAGGCCGTGGACTTCACCGTCTCGTACTGGCCGAGGAATCGGGGGCGTCCGCCCTCCACGCGGTAGAGGAACAACCCCACGTCCTGGAGGAACTCCGCGGTGTTGGCCTGGAAGGCGATGGTCTTCGCGACCCCCTGGTAGGTCATCCCGCGCAGCCGTCGCACCAGCGCGCCCCGGGTGATCCCGTCGGCGCCCAGACCCTGTATCCCGTGGGCGGTGAACAGGACGGTGTCGTAGGCCTCCACCGCGTGCCGCTCGGCGCGATCCGTCCTCCACCGCCGGCGGTAGGCGGTCAGGAACTCCCTGGCCTTCGCGCCGGGCATCCGGGCCGGATCGACGTATCCCGCGCCGAAGACCCAGCCGTCCGCCGCGCTCCCGGCCTCGGCGAGGAACCTCGGGCCCATGGCGGGTTCGGCGGCACCCCGGAATCCCTGGTACCGGCTGTCGCGCAGGGCACGGGCGGTCAGGGCGGCCCGGGCCGGGGAGTTGCCCGCGTACACCACACCGTCCGGCCGCACCGCCAGCGCGGCGCGCACCGCGGAGGCGAAGTCGTCGCTGTCCGCCGCGACCGGGTGGGTGGTGACCTCGCCCAGTTCGGGCGGCGCCCCCTTCAGCAGTTTGACCACGCTCCACGAGTACTCGCCGCCCGCCATGTCGTCCACCACCGCGACCCGCTCCGTCCCGCCGATCATGAAGTAGCGGCTGACGGGAAGGACGAGCTGGCTCTCGTTGGACCGCAGTTCGAAGTACGAGCGGCGGTGGGACAACTCGAACAGGCGGGAGCCGACCGAGACGGTCAGCACGGGCAGCACACCCGCGTCATAGGTCTTCATCACGGCGCGGGAGATGGCGCGGGTGGTCGGTCCCATGACCGCGAGGACGGAGGGGTCGGCCGTGAGGGTCCCGGCCAGCGTCATCGCCTTCTCGGGGTCGCCGCGGTCGTCGAAGACCTTGAGGACCAGGTCGAAGGAACGGTCGGGACGGGCGTTGAAGGTCTCGGCCGCGAGGCGCGCCCCGCGTTCCTGGGCCCTGCCGTCCGCCTTGTTCGGGCCGCTCAAGTCGGTCGCGACCGCCATGACACGGCGGGGGCGGGGGCCGGTGGAGCGTGAGGTGGCGTCGGAGCCGGGGAAGTTGTCGCCGAAGAAGCGGTTCCCCAGCCAGGCGGCGACCCCGCCGGCAGCGGCCACCGCGCCCGCCCCGCCCAGGGCCAGAAACCGGCGGCGGGACGCCGGGGCCGTCCGTGGGTTCTCCGGGGTCACGACCACGGTCGGGTCGGGCACGGGCAGAGCGAGGACGCGGGAGGAGCGTTCCGCGATCAGCGCGGGGAGCCCGTCCGGAAGCCAGTCGCCCGCGGGCTCGCGCCGTCGCGGTTCGCGCGGTCCGGGCCGGCCGGACCGCGCGAACCCTGACCGGCCGGGTCCGGGTTCGCCGGTGCCGGGTCTGCCGGTGCCGGGTCTGCCGGTGCCGGGTCTGCCGGTGCCGGGTTCGCCGGGTTCCGGCCGAGCGGGTTCCGGCCGAGCAGGTTGCGGCCGAGCAGGTTGCGGCTCGCCGGGGCCACGCCCGCCGGGGCCGATGTCGTCGCGCTGCGGTTCGGCGAGCGCGGCCCGTATCGCGTACGGTAACGGCCGGTCCGCCGGGGACTTGGCGAGGCAGGACCGTATCGGTCCCAGCAGACCGGGGGGTACGCCGTCGAGGTCGGGCTCCTCGTGGACCGTACGGTAGATGACCGCGGCCGCCGTTCCCGTACCGAAGGGCCTGCGTCCGGTTACCGCGTAGGCGAGGACACAGCCGAGGGAGAAGACGTCGCCGGCCGGGCCGACCTCACCGGATCCGGCCACCCGCGCCTGTTCCGGGGCGAGGAAGCCGGGTGACCCGATCACGGCGTCGCCGGCGGTGAGGGCGGTGGCTCCCGCCGCGCGGGCGATACCGAAGTCGATCAGGCGGGGACCGTCGAGAGCGAGCAGGACGTTGCCGGGTTTGACGTCCCGGTGGACCAGGCCCTCCGCGTGCGCACCGGCCAGTGCCTCCGCCAGACGTGAACCCAGGGCGCGGACCGTGCGCTCCGGCAGCGGCCCGTGGGCCGCGACGGCCTCCGACAGCGAGGGCCCCGGCACATACTCCGTGGCCAGCCACGGTTCGCGCGCCGCCGCGTCCGCGCCCACCACCCGTACCACCCAGGGGCCGCCGATCCGCCGGGCGATCTGCGTCTCGCGCCGGAACCGCGCCCGGAACCGGGGGTCGGCGGCGTGCTCCGCCCGGATCACCTTGAGCGCGGCGAGGGCACCGCGCTCGGACCGGGCGAGATAGACCACGCCCATGCCGCCCGCGCCGAGCCGCGCGACGAGGCGGTATCCGCCGACGGAGGAGGGGTCGCCGGGCCTCAGCGGCTGCACGGTTCAGCCGATCGCGGTTCCTGTCCGCCCCGGAGTCCCCGCCCGTACCTCCGGGGCACGGGCTCGCCGCGCCGGAGTTCCCGCCCTCCCCGCCGGGGCACCCCCTCGCCGCGCTCGTGCCACGGCGTCCGCGGGGCGCGCGCCGCCCAGGGGCCGCCGGGCACCGGACGGCGCCACATCCGCCGGGCGCCGGACCGTCCTGTGCGCCGAAGGGCGCCGGCCGGTCATGGCTTCCTCCGTCCGGGGTCGTCGACGGGCGCCGAGCCGAGGTAGCGATACCGGCCGCGGTCCACGGTGTAGAGATAGGTGCCCATCCCCCTGAGGTCGCCGTCCTCCTGCTCGAAGCGGTAGGAACCCATCGCTCCCGTGTACTCCGCCTTGCGCAGGGCGGCGGCGAGTTCACCGCGCCGGGGCCGCCGGGCGCCCTTCGAACCCTTGACGAACGAACGGATCAGCAGGTTCGCGCAATCGAAGGACTCCCCCGCGTAGAACCCGGGGGCCCTGCCGTACCGCTTGCGGTAGGCGGCCGTGAAACCCCGGGCAGCGGGTACGGCCACCGGGTCGACGACGGGAGCCCCGATGACCCAGCCCTCGGCCGCGTCCCCCGCGAGCCTCAGGAACTCCGAGCCCAGCACCTGCTGGCTCCCGAACCTCGGCCCGGTGAAGCCGGCGTCCGCAAGCGCGCGGGCCGCCTTGGCCGCACTGCGGGCGGGGCCGCAGTGGACGTACGAGTCGATGCCCGCCCGGACCATCTCCTCGATGACGGGCCCGTACGCGTCGACGCCCGCCGGGACCACCCGCGGATGCGGCCGGATGCGGTACTGCTTCCGCAGAATGGTGTTGATCAGCGCGATGTACTGCCAGGCGTAGTTGTCGTCGTCACGGTCCTGGAGCAGCCCGGGGCGTACGGACCCGGCCTTGCCGTGGATGTAGTACGCCAGTTGCATCCCCGCGACCGGGTGCTGGGGGCAGGCGCGCAGAAAGACGCTGTTCTCGCCGTTGGTCAGGGTGTTCAGTCCGGCGGAGGTCGTCATCAGCGGCAACCGCGCCTCGTCGTACGCGGGGATGACGGCCTCGGTCGTATAGTCGCCGGTCGAGCCGAGGACGGCGAAGACGTCGCGCCGAGCCGTCATCCGGCGGGCGGCGGCGGGTGCCCCGGCCTTGTCCCCCGCGTCGTCCTCGGTCTTCAGCGCGAGGTCGAACGGCCTGGCCTTCCGGGCGTTGAACAGGTCGACCGCGAGCCGTGCCCCGCGTTCCTGCTCGATCCCGATCTCCTTCTGCGGACCGGTCAGGTCGGCCTGTACGCCGATCGTCCAGCGCCGGCGCTCCGGTGCGGCGACGGGCCCGCTGCCCCGGCCGCGGTCGCGCAGTCCGGCCCACAGCGCGGAGCCGCCGCCCGCGACGAGGACCGCGCCACCCGACGCGGCCAGGAGGAACGTCCGCCTGCGGGCCGGCTTCCGCTGCTCCCCGCTCTCCGCCCGGGTCGGCTCGATGTCGGGCAGCGCGAGGATGCGCGCCGCACGCTCGGCGATGATCCGTACGACCCCGGGAGGCAGCCAGTCGGTACCGGCGGCCGGAGGTTCCCCGGCCGGGTCGTTCGCGGCACGGGGATGCCCGTGCGCGGTGATCCCGTCGCCCCCGTGGCTCTGCTCGCCCCCGCGGTTCTGCTCGCTGCCGTCGCTCTTGTACGCGGGATGTGCGGGCCCGTGCGCCCGGTTCTCGTACGCCGGGTTCTCGTACGCCGGGGGGCGGGCAAGGCGGTCCGCGAGCTCGGCGGCCGTCGGGCGGCGGCGGGGGTCCTTCTCCAGGCAGGCGTTGAGCAGGCGCGCCAGCCCCTCCTCGATGCCGTCGAGATCGGGGTCGTCATGGACGGTCCGGTACAGCAGTGCGTCCATCGCGCCCCGGCCGAAGGGCAGCCGTCCGGTCAGGGTGTACGCCAGCAGACAGCCGAGCGCGAAGATGTCGCTCGCCGGGCCGATCTCGTCGCCGCGCGCCTCGGCCTGCTCGGGGGCGAGGAAGCCGGGCGTGCCCACGACGACATCGGTGGAGGTGATCGGGGTCTCGCCCGCCGTACGCGCGATGCCGAAGTCGATCAGGCGCGGGCCGTCGAGGGCGAGCAGGACGTTGCCGGGTTTGACGTCCCGGTGGATCAGCCCGGCCTCGTGCACGGCGGCGAGCGCCTTCGCGATCGCCGCGCCGAGCACGCGGACGCTGCGGGCGGGCAGCGGACCCTCGGCCGCGACCGCCTCCGCGAGGGACGGGCCGGGTACGAAGGCCGTGGCCAGCCACGGTTCGGGCGCGTCCGGGTCGGCGCCGGTGACCGGGACCGCCCAGGGGCTGGAGACCCTGCGGGCCGCGTCCACCTCGCGGCGGAAGCGGGCGCGGAAGTCGGGCCGGTCGGCGAGTTCGCCCAGCGTCACCTTGACGGCCGCCAGTTCTCCGGTGTCCGTACGCCCGAGATAGACCACGCCCATGCCGCCCGCGCCGAGCCGCGCGAGGAGGCGGTATCCGCCGATGGACGAGGGGTCGCCCGGCAGCAGTCGTTCCGGTTCCCCGGCGGGCCGGGGCGGGGTGGTGGCGCGGGCCCCCGGGCCCTGGGGGCGGTGCGGTGCGGCGGGATGGGCCGAGACGGCCGCCCCGCGGACACCGGGCACACCCGGGGGCCGGTCCCCCGTCCGTCCCGCCGCCTGTTCTGCCCGCGCCGGAGGAGCAACCGACGCACCGGGGCCGGGCACGGGGTCCGAGTCGGACGGGTCAGCCGGAGCGGTCGGAGCCGCTGGGCCGGAAGCATCGGCGGTCCCGGGCGCGACCGGGGCGGGCCCGGCCGCCCGGCCCGGACCGTCAGCGAGCCCCGCCGGACCCACCCGGTCCGCCGCGTCCACCCGATCCACCGGACCCACCCGGTCCGTCAGATTCACCTGATCCACCGGACCCACCCGGTCCGCCAGGTCCACCCGATCCACCGGACCCACCCGATCCACCGGACCCACCCGATCCGCCAGACCCACCCGATCCGCCTCGTCCGGCCGGTCCACCTTGTCCACCCGGTCCGCCGCGTCCACCTCGTCCGGCCTGCTCACGCCGCTCACGCCGTTCACCGCCGGATGATCAGCCGGGGCGGGGCCGGGGTCGGGCGCATCGGCCGCGCCACCGGACAGAACGGCGGACCCGGCCGGGTCAGGCGCGGGTTCCGGTCCAGAGCCGGAGCCAGCGGGAACGGCAGGTCCGACAGGATCGGGCGCGGGGCCGCCGACGGGAGCCGCCGTCCCGCCGCGCGTATCGGCGCTGTCCGGCGAACCGGTCTCCCGGGACTCCCCGTGCTCCCCGGAGTCCTGACGTGGTCCGGCACTCAATCCGTCTCCAGGTGCGTCTCGATACGGCCGAGCATCGCCGTCAGGGCCTCCACCCTGGCGTCGTTGATCTCGTCGGGGGTGTGTCCCTCGGCGCCCTTGGTGACGGCGGCGACGGTCACCTGGCCGAGCCGCGACTGGTACCAGTCGTAGATGTAGTCCGCGCCGAACGCGTCGTTGTGGTACTTGCCGCTCTCGGCGACCGCGTCGTGCGCGGTGAAGTTGCCCTTGCCGTACGCGGTGCCGAGGGAGAGCAGTCCGCTGATGCGCTCGCCGCCGCGCAGCTGCTGGTCCGGGCAGCGCAGGGCCTCCTCCAGGGTCTGGGCCATCTCCCAGTCCGCGGCCCGGTCGTCGCGGTGCACGGTGACGGTGGCGGCGACCCGGACCGGGCCCTTTCCGCCGAGCGCGGGAAGCTCGCTGTAGGCGGTGACGGAGTACAGCACTCCGGGCGGCCGGGTGCCGCCCTGCCAGACGCAGTCCTCGCCGAGCACGGGCCAGTGTCCGGGCCCGCTCAGATAGGGCGTCCGCTTCACATAGCCCGGGCCCCACAGCTCGGGCCCGGCCACCACCGCCTCGGCCAGCTTCCGGGCGTCGGCCTCGGTTCGGGGTAAGCGGGCGGGGTCGGGGGTGAAGGCGAGCCCGCCGGGGCTCGCGCTCGGAGCCGGGCTCCCCGCGGGCCCCGTCCCCGGTCCGCCGGGGCTCACGGTCCCGCCCCTGGGCGCGGACGGGGACGGCTTGCCGTCCCCTTCCGGATCCGCGGAGCAGCCGGTCCACAGCAGCGCCCCCGCCAGTGCGCCGCCCCCGGCGCGCACCACTCTTCCGTATGCCATCAAGCCCCCGCTCGGCACGTTCTCCCCATGGTGTGCCGCTGAATCGTACGACCCGCAGCCGCCAACCGTCCGCTGCTCCAGGGGGATTGGGCGCCGGGACTCCCCGGGAGTCCCGCGGCCCGTGCGCTCCGGGCCGCGCGCGGAAGGCGGGCAGCCCGGATCCGGCCCGCCGGAAAGGTCATGACCGTATACCGGTACGGGCATGACAGTCGATGCCTGCGACGCGTACCTTCGACGAGGTGGCCGACGCGGTCACCGGACGAGGTCACACGCGCAGGACGGGAGGTCCGGTGAAGTCGGACGGCGAACAGCGGGCAGGGTTGCTGTACGGGATCGGCGCCTACGGAATGTGGGGCCTGGTCCCGCTCTTCTGGCCGCTCCTCAAACCGGCGGGCGCGACCGAGATCCTGGCGCACCGGATGGCCTGGTCCCTGGTCGTCGTGGGTCTGGCACTGCTGGTGCTGAGGCGCTGGAGCTGGATACGGGAGCTGATCCGCGACCCCCGGCGGCTCGGGCTCATCGCCGTCGCCGCGGTGGTCATCACCGTGAACTGGGGCGTCTACATCTGGGCGGTCAACTCCGGCCATGTCGTCGAGGCGTCCCTCGGCTACTTCATCAACCCTCTCGTCACCATCGCCATCGGCGTCCTGCTCCTGAAGGAGCGGCTGCGCCCGGCCCAGTGGGTGGCCGTCGGCACGGGTGCCCTCGCGGTGCTGGTGCTGGCCGTCGGTTACGGGCAGCCGCCGTGGATCTCCTTGATCCTGGCCTTCTCCTTCGCCGCGTACGGGCTCGCCAAGAAGAAGATCAACATCGGCGGGCTGGAGTCCCTCGCGGCGGAGACCGCGATCCTGTTCCTCCCCGCGCTGGCCTTCCTGCTGTGGCTGGGGTTCCGGGGGGAGGCGAGCTTCGGCACGGAGGGCGCGGGCCACGCGCTGCTGCTCGCGGCGACCGGACTGGTGACCGCGGCTCCGCTGGTCTGCTTCGGCGCGGCGGCGATCCGGGTGCCGCTGTCGACGCTCGGGCTGCTCCAGTATCTGGCGCCGGTGTTCCAGTTCCTGCTGGGGATTCTGTACTTCCACGAGGCGATGCCCGCCGAGAGGTGGGCCGGGTTCGCGCTGGTCTGGCTGGCGCTGACGGTCCTGACCTGGGACGCGCTGCGGACGGCCCGGCGTACGCGGGCACAGGCGGAGGCGCTGCGGACGGCGGAGTCGGCCGCGGGGACGGGTCCCGTGACGCCTTCCGGTACCGGCCCTGCGGTGGCTGCCGACCCGGGTCCGGCGACGGCCGGGGTGAGCACCGGGATGCCTCCGGAGGCGCCCGGCACCGATCCCGCCCCCGTACCCGCTCCTGTCCCCGTCCAGAGCGCGGTCCCCACGCAGGACGTACGCCCCGGGCGGGGCACCGCCCCCGCTCCCGCCGAGCCCTCGGTCTGACGCCGTACGGTCCATCGCGCCGGAAACCCCGTATCGTCCGCGCATCCGCACCTCACCCGCTGCTGTGGCGGATGCTCATACACACCCGTGAACGCGGCGGGCGCCCGGGCCCGTGTCCCCGTGCGACGGCCGGGGACGGGGTCGGCGGCCCGTACGGGGCACCGGGCCGAACCACACGCACCGCTCCGGCATCCCGCTCGACGACGTCCGGGCGTACCCCGACGCCGGCCGCCCCTCGGGACCGCGACCCGGCACCTGCCGGGGTCGGCGCCCACGTCCGCCGCCCACCGCCGCCCCCGGCGGCACACCGCAGCGGAGCAATCCGCCACTCGACCGGGCCAGAGCGGCTCCGGGCCGGGGGCCCGTCCGCGGACACGGTGTTACGACCGAAAGTCCGGGCCCCGGACCTCGGGGCCGCAGCGGACGGAGTGCGCCCGTCATGTCCCAGCCCCTGCCTGTGCCGCTGGCCCTTTCCGTCGACTTCGGCCAGGGCATGTCGGACGCGTGGTCCGCGGTGGCGGGCTTCGTCCCGAAGTTCATCGCCTTTCTGGCCATCCTGCTCATCGGCTGGTTCGTCGCGAGACTGGTGGCCAAGGTCGTCGACCGGCTGCTGCGCCGCGTCGGCTCCGAGAAGCTCGCCGAGCGCAGCGGCGTCGCGCAGGCCCTCCGCGACACGCGGTACGACGCCACCGGCATCCTCACCAGAATCGTCTCCTACGGTCTGCTGCTGGTCGTCCTGCAACTGGCCTTCGGGGTCTTCGGTCCCAACCCCGTCAGCGTCATGATCAACGCGGTGGTCGCCTGGCTGCCGAAGGCGATCGTCGCGCTGGTGATCGTCGCGGTGGCCCTGGCCATCGCCCGCGCGGTCCAGGACATCGTCCAGGGCGCGCTCGGCGGCACCTCGTACGGCAGGGTCCCGGCCACGGTGGCCTGGGCGTTCATCGTGGCACTCGGTGTGATCGCGGCACTCGGCCAGGCGGGCATCGCGACCGCGGTCACCGGCCCGCTCCTCGTGGCCACGCTCGCGACGGTCGCCGGGATCCTGATCGTCGGCGTCGGCGGCGGGCTCATCGGTCCGATGCGCCGGCGCTGGGAGCGGTGGCTCACGAGGATGGAGGAGGAGTCGGCGGGCGCGCGGGACGGCATCGGCGCCTACCGGCGCGGACCGGGTGGCGCGGCGGGGCAGCCCGCGCCGGGTACCCGTACGACTCCCGGCCGCCGGGAGAGCACGCGCGCGGAGGACACACCCCGTCCCGCGCCCCCTCCCCCGGCCCGCCCCGACGACGAGGGCCCGTTCGACCCCATGTAGCCCCCGGGCCCGGACCGGATACGGGCACCCGGGGCGGATGCGGGCACTCCCAACCGGATGGGGCGCCTCCGACCGGGCACGCCCCGCACCCGTCGTACCGCACCCGCACCCCACACCCGTCACCCTGCACACTGCACCCCGCGCACCGCACGCGCCGTGACGCCCCCGCGCCGTCACCGTGCGGCCCCGCCTCCGCCGCGCGCGGTGAGATAGGCGAGGACCGCCAGGACCCGGCGGTTGTGCTCCTCGCTCGTCGTCAGCCCCAGCTTGGCCATGATCGAGGCGATATGCGTCTCCACGGTCCGCTCGGTCAGCCACAGCCGCCGTGCGATCGCCCGATTGGTGTGCCCCTCGGCCATCCGCGCCAGCACCTCCAGCTCGCGCGGGGTGAGTGAGCCGAGCGGATCGCGGTGGACGCCGATCATCCGGGACACCACCTCGGAGTCGAGCGCGGAACCGCCCGCGGCGACGCGGAGCAGCGCCTCCAGGAAGGCGTCCACATCGAGGACGCGGTCCTTGAGGAGGTACCCGAACCGGCCCCGGGCGACCAGTTCCACCGCGTTGCGCGTCTCGATGTGCTGGGAGAGCAGCACGATGCCCAGCTCGGGAAAGTCGTCCCGGATCCGCCGGGCGGCCCGGGCGCCGTCGTCGGTCCGGTCCGGTGGCATCCGGATGTCGATGACGGCCAGGTCGGGGCGGCTCTCGCCGACGGCCGCGATCAGACTGGGCGCGTCGGGCGCGCGGGCCACGATCTCGTGCCCCGCGTCCGCGAGCAGCCGCGCCAGACCCTCCCGGAACAGCGCGTCGTCCTCTCCGATCACGATGCGCACGGCAGTACCGCCTCCACGGTCGTGCCGCCGCCGGGCGTGCTGCTGATGTGCAGCCGCCCGCCGAGTGCGGCAACCCGGTCCTTGAGTCCCGCCAGCCCCGATCCCGTACGGGGTTCGGCGCCGCCCGGCCCGTCGTCCCGGACGGTGACGTGCAGCGCGCCTTCCTCGTCCTCCCCGACGACGATTCCGATCAGGCCCGCCGCCGCGTGCTTGACGGCGTTGGTGACGGCCTCGCTGGCGACGAAGTAGGCCGTGGTGGCGATGTCGTCGGGGATCACGCGCCCGTCGAGCCGCCAGTCGAGGCGTACCGGGGCCCGTCCCGCCAGTGACTCCAGGGCGGGGCCGAGGCCGTCGTCGAGGGAGCTGGGCCGCAGACCGTGGGCGAGCTCCCGCAGTTCGGCGACCGCCGCGCCCAGTTCGGCGACCGCCTGGTCGAGAAGGCCGTCGACGTCGACCGTGCCGTCGTCGAGATGGCGCTGGGCGAGCCGGAGCGCCATGCCGAGGCTGACCAGCCGTGACTGGGCGCCGTCGTGGAGATCCCGTTCGAGGCGGCGGCGCTCGCGGTAGCCGGCCCGCAGCAGCCGGCCGCGGCTGGCCTCGACATCGCCGAGCGCCTGACGGAGTTCGAGCCGCAGCCGTACGGTCTCGACGAGCAGCGCGCTCGCGGCGGCGACCTCACGCGGGCAGGGCCCCTCGATGACGCCGATGGGGCGTCCGGCCAGGCGCACTTCGGTGGTCCAGGCCGTGGTCCCGACTGTGGTCCCGGCCGTGGTCCCCGTGGCGGTCACCGCACCGGCCCCCGGCGCGGTCACGTCCGGCGGCCCCGGCACCGACCTTCCGGCCGTGTCCCGGAACCGGGTGCCGCCCGGCAGCAGATATCCCACCCTCAGCGCCGGTTCGCGCAGGGCCTCCCGCAGGACCCCCTCCAGCCGCTCGGGCCGTGACCGCCCTTCGTGCACCTCGCGTTCCAGTGCGGCGACGGCGGCCAGGGCCCGTTCCCGTACGGGGTAGAAGCGCCGGTCGGCCCAGCGCCGTACACGATTCTTCGCCGGTACGAGGACCGCCGCGACCAGCGCCGTCACGGCGGCGGCGCTCACCGCGCTGTCCTTGCCCAGGGCGAGCCCGCCGGCGAAGGACGCGGCGGAGTAGACGGCGAGCAGCCCGGCGGTCACCAGGCCCCAGGTGACGACGGCACTGGTGGCACGGTCCACGTCGTACAGATCGTGGCGCAGGATCGCGAGCGCGGTCAGCGCGGGCACCCCGAGGAAAAGCGGCACCAGACCGAACCAGATGAGCGTCCCGACCTCGCCGAAGAGCAGAACGTCGGCCCAGCACAGCAGCAGTGTGCCCGGCAGGGCGAGCGCGCCGAGCGAGAACCACTTCAGCTGCGCCCGTTCGACCCGGTCCCCCGCGCGGTAGCGGCGGCCCATCACGATCACGGAGCAGAGGAGCAGCGCCATGAACAGCGCGAGGAGCGGACCGATCACCCAGCCGATCACGGAGGGGGGCAGGGTGGGCAGCGGATGCCCGTAACCGTCGAACGGCGGGTCGTACGGGCTCGGGTCCAGCGCCGCCGCCACGACGAAGGCGAGCATGTCGGCCGGGACCGCGTACCGGACCGCCCGCGCGAACCGCCCCGGCGGCAGCCGTCCGCCCGGGAAGTACAGCATCAGCAGCAGGACCGGGACGTACAGGAACACCCATATGCCGTCGGTCAGTTGATGTACGGCCTCGACCCCCGGCAGCGGGTGGGAGAGGCTCACCCGGCTGTACGTGTCGGACAGCGTCAGCAGCGGGGGCGCGAGGCCGACCAGGGTGAGCAGGAAGCCGACCGCGTTGGCGGGCCGCCGGCGCGAGACGAAGAGCCCGAGGCAGGTGGAGAACGCGCCGACGGCTCCGGCCGACACGACGAGCACCACATCGCCGGCCGTGACGTCGTCGGCGAGCGGTGTCAGGGCGCAGCCCGCGGCGATCGCGACCGCGGTCAGCAGCGCGGTGAAAAGGGCGAGGCGGCGTGGCCAGGGCATGCGGCACACGGTAGGGGCGGAGGGAGACGTTCGGTATCCGTGCGGGCACGGAGAGTGGGTTCCGTACCCGCCTCGATGCGGCCGCGGGCGCGCTCCGGGACTCTCGGGTGAACGGAAGGACCACCAGCGGGAGTTCGGGGGCACGTGATGAGAGGCCGGCGTTTACGTATACGAGGACGTGATCCGGGCCGGGTTGAAGGCCATGGTACGGGCCGGGTTGAAGGTCCCGGTACGGGCCGGGGAGTTCGTACGCCGGGCCTGGGAGTTCGTACTCCGAGTCGGGGCGTTCGTATTCCGGACCGAGGCGGGCACCGCCGGGTCCGGGAGGGTCAGGACCGGCTGAGGGTCCCTCGGCGCAGGGCCGCCGTGCTCGTCGCGATCCTGGCCGGGCTCGGTCTGATGGCCACCGGCTGCGCGGCCCCCAAGGTCGCCGTCAAGGCGGTGACGCGGGGTGTGCCGACCGCCGCGCCCTTCTTCGACGCGGCGCTCGGCCTGGGCACGGACGCTCTGACGAGCAAGGCCCCCGCGCTGGACGGCGGGGTGAAGAAGGGCGACCGGCCCGGCCTGTACGGCGGAACGCGGAAGCGGAAGAGCTGCGCGAAGGACAGGCTGGTGGCGTTCCTCAAGGACCGCGCCAACCGTGAGAAGGCACGGCAGTGGGCGGACGTCCTGGGCATCGACACCGCCGGTATCGAGGCCTTCGTCAAGAAGTTGACGCCCGTTGTGCTGCGCAACGACACCCTGGTGGAGAACCACGACTACAAGAAGGGCCGGGCGGTCGCCTTCGACGCGCTGCTGGAGGCCGGTATCGCGGTCCTGGTGGACACCCACGGCCGGCCGGTCGTGCAGTGCAGCTGCGGGAACCCCCTGGGCTCGTTCGGCCATGACGTGGACCGGGCGGATGTGCGGTTCGAGGGGACGGCAGGCAAGTGGAAGGCGTACGACCCCGGGAAGGTCGTCAAGGTCGAGCCGACGGCGGAGGAGGAACCCGTCGCCGCCTATGTCCTGGTGGAGGTACGGAAGAAGGACGCGCGGCTGGAGCGTCCGGCCGGGACGGAGGGCGCGAAGGACAAGCCCCTGCCGGGCGTCCCCTCCGAGGACTCGGAGGACTCTGAGCACTCGGAAGGCACAGGCGGGCCGTCCGGCGGAGAGACCACCCCCGGGACCGTCGAGGTTCCCGATGTACGGGACACACCGCTCGACGAGGCGATCCGCCTTCTGGAGGACCGGGGTTTCACGGTCCAGCTGACGGGGGCGCCCGACGGCAGGGTCGCCGAACAGTCCCCCGGGCCCGGTGAGCGGGCTCCCGAGGAGTCCGCGGTGACACTCGTCGTGACCGATCCGGACTCGACGTCCTCCACGGGGCCGGTCGATCCCCCAGGCACCCCGGACCCGGATGTCTCGACGGGTGGCCCGGAGGATCCCCCTCCCGCGGACCCGCCGGTGACGGACCCCCTGGTGGCGGATCCACCGATGGCGGACCGCCGGTGAGGGACCCGCTGATGGCGGATCCGCCGGTGACGGCTCTGTCACCGGCGGATCCCCCGCCCGCCAAGTCCGCCCGTGAGGGCGGGACGAGGGTTCAGCCGTTCCCACGGAAGACCGGGCCCGCCGGGTCCCGCCCATGAGGGCCGGACCCGGCGGGCCGGCCGTCAGACCTCGCTGCCCACGGAGGCGAGCGGCTCCTCCGGCAGCGGGGTGCTGACCACGTTCCGGGGCTTGCGCACCCCCGTCAGCGTGATCACCGCTCCCACCACGACCATCACCAGCGGCACCACCAGCGCCGCCCGGAGCGCGTCCATCCGGGAGGCGCCGTCCAGCAGGCCGTACACCGCCG
This sequence comes from Streptomyces sp. NPDC004609, assembly GCF_042873655.1. Lineage (NCBI taxonomy): Bacteria > Bacillati > Actinomycetota > Actinomycetes > Kitasatosporales > Streptomycetaceae > Streptomyces > Streptomyces sp. NPDC004609. The sequence goes on from NZ_JBIALS010000006.1 coordinate 171,959, forward strand.
TGACCGCCGAGACGCCGATCGCCGAGCCGAACTGGGTCGACGTGGTCAGCAGTCCGCCCGCCAGCCCCTGCTCCTCGGGTGGGACGCCGTCCGTCGCGGCGATCGTCAGGGGCCCGTACGTGAGGGCGAAGGCGAGGCCGGCCAGGGTGAACGCGGGCAGCATGGCGAAGTAGCTCCAGTCGGGGCCGACCGGCAGGATCAGGGCGTACGACGCGATCGCCAGCAGGAACCCGCCGAGGATCACCCGGGCGTTGCCGAAACGGTTCACCAGGATCGGGGTGACCGTGGGGGCCAGGATCACGTCCACGCCCACGATCAGGAGGGCGAGGGAGGTCTCCAGGGACGACCAGCCCCTCGTTTCCTGGAGGTAGAGGGTCATCATGAACTGGAACCCCATGAACGCCCCCAGCAGCAAGAGCGCCCCCAGATCGGCCCGTACGAGGGCGGAGCGCCGCAGAATGCCCAGGCGGACCAGGGGCGCGGAGGAACGGCGTTCGATGAAGAGGAACAGCGCGACCAGGAGCAGCCCGCCGCCGACCGCCGCGAGCGTGGTCGTCCAGCCGTCGAAGCCGTGCTCCAGGCGGAGGATGCCGTACGTCAGCAGCAGCATCGAGCCCGCCGCCGCGGCGGCGCCCGCCAGATCGAAGCCGCCCTTGCGCACGGGAACCGACTCGGCCGGGAGCAGCTTGACGGCGGCCAGCAGGATCGCGCCCGCGAGGAAGACGGGGGCGAAGAAGACCCAGCGCCAGCCGAGTTGGGTGAGCAGTCCGCCGATGACGAGGCCCAGCGAGAATCCGCCCGCCGAAACGCCCGCGAAGACCAGGAGCGCCCGGTTGCGCTGCGGGCCCTGCTCGTACGAGGTGGTGATGATCGACAGCGAGGCCGGGGTCATGAACGCCGACGCCACACCGGTGACGAAGCGCGCGAGGATCAGCATCCACCCGGCCGTGGCGAAGCCGCCGAGGCCCGAGAACGCGAGAAAGACCGTGAGCCAGATCAGGAACATCCGGCGGCGGCCGAGGAGGTCGGCCGCGCGCCCGCCGAGCAGCGTGAAGCCCGCGTAGCCGAGGACGTATGCGCTGATCACCCAGGCCGCGGTGCCCGTGGAGAGCCCGAGATCGGCCCTGATCGACGGTACGGCCACGGCGAGCATGGCGACGTCGATACCCTCCAGGAAGGTCGCGCCGCACAGGACGAGCAGCAGGGCCCAGGCTCGTCCGGACATGGCCGGGTGCGATGACGGCGGCACGACAGCTGGCATGGATGACTCCGACGGTCTCGAAGGAAAAGGGAACGGGTCGGCCGGGGAACGAGGCGGTTACTCATCGGATGGCCGGTTCCCTCTTGTAACCAACACGATCCTGCGGCAGGATGACGTCATGTGGAAGAAGGCACTTTGAAGTCACCGGGTTACCGCGGGGGTACCGGCTTCGACGACAACGGCGATCCGGACCCGTTCCAGTGGGACGCCCGTGAGGACTGCGAGGTCCGCCAGATCCTGGACAGGGTCGCGGACAAGTGGTCCCTGCTGGTCATCGCCCTGCTGGACAGCCGTGTGCTGCGCTTCACCGAGCTGCGCCGCGAGATCGACGGGATCAGCCAGCGGATGCTGACGGTCACCCTGCGGCAGCTGGAGCGGGACGGGCTCGTGCTGCGGACGGTCCATCCGGTCGTACCGCCGCGCGTCGAGTACGAGCTGACCGCGCTCGGCCGCACGCTGCACACGACGATCCGCTCACTGGTCACCTGGACCGAGCAGCACCAGAACGAGATCGCGGCAGCCCGCGCCTCCTACGACGCCCGCGAGAGCACGGCGGGATCCTCGTAGACGCATCACCCTTGGGGCGCCGAGGGCCTGGGACTCGGGTGCCGGGCGGAGCGCCCGCGCCCATGGCTGCGGACTCCGGGCACTCCCGGGGTCCCTACGGGTGCCGAACTCCGGGTGGCCGCATGCCGGGCTCAGGGCTCCGTACGCGGGTACAGGCCCCGGGCGCGCGCCCCGCACTCAGGCTTGGCGCCCACGCCCGGCGCTCAGCGCCCCGCGTGAGCCGATCAGTCGAGGCGCCAACGACAGAGCCCCGCACGGCACTTGGCCGCACGGGGCGTTTTGCTGTCTGAGCGGAGCGCTACGGGCGGCGCAACACATCCTCGGGCGTCGGGCCCGCCCCGTACTCCACGGCGTGATCAGGGCACGCGTAGAGGGTCGTCCCGGGGCCGCTGGCGCTCTCGATGTAGCGCACGGGGATCGGTGCGCGGGTCACTTCATGGCAGCCGACGCAGAGCGCGACATGTCCCGCGAGGACTTCCGGGAACAGCTCATCGGCGGTCATGCCGACACCCCCGAAGCGGCGAACGCGGATGCGGGGAACGGAGCCCCGGGGTACGTGTAGAGGTAGTCCACCCCTTGGGTAGCGAGTACGGCAGCGCGCCGGCGCTCCCGGATCACGTGCATCTCCAGCGTCCGCTCGGCCTCGCACTCGGCTTCCCGTGCCATCAGCCACGGCCCTACGCGGCGGTGCCACGGGGACGGAACCGAGCGGGCGAGAACGTGAACGGGAATCGGTGTGGTCGGGCCGCAGATGACGCGGGGCGGGGTCGTCGGCTCGGGGGCGCACACGGGGACGGCTCGGCGTCTTCCTCGGGCGGGAAGGAGTATCCGCAGCACCCACAGCAGTGCACGGGCGATAGAGTCACGCATGGTCGTTTCAGCTCCTGGTTAGCTGTTTCGGCAAGCCCCGGGCGGACCGGTCCTACGCGGTCCCTCGGGGCGCTTTGGGTTTCAGTTGGCTGTGAGCAGCGCGGGCGGAATCGCGTTCGTCTCCAGCACGGTCACGCCCCGCAATTTGCGGTACAGCCGTTGGGCGAGCATCCCGGGATACCGGGGCCTGTTGAAGCTGGAATAGGCGTCTTGCTCGGACGGAATCCAACGCTTCAGATCGTCGCTGACGCGGTAGAACGTCCCGGATACGCCGCTGATCACGGGCTTACGGACCAGCAGCACCCGCACGCTCTCTTCATCCCGCAGAAACGAGCAGCGACGCAGCGACACGGGCAGGCAGGTACCGCACACGGGGGGCGTGTCCGTGGTGATCCGGTCGAGCGGTTTCGGTCCCTGCCGCGTGGTGCTCGTCGGGGTCTTCGATCCAGAACCGGAATTCGGTGGGGCAGTCGGGCACAGGCACAGTGCCCACCTGCGTCCACGGCTTGACCCACGCTGAGCGCTCCGGGTCCGGGTCGAGCCGGTCCGCGATGCGCTCGGCCTCGCTCTGCAACCACCGCAGCGCGAGTTTCGGCGAGATCGTTGGGAAGGTGCCGAGGACGTACGGGACTGTCTCGCGCGTCCCGTACACCTCTCCTTCCGCGAGAACGTCGCACCAGTAGGCCCGAGTCGGTATCCCCGCACTGGTCCGCTCGGGGTTCCCCGTGGCCGTTCGTGCATGCTTCTCCATGTCCGGACCCTCCTTGCGGTGTCATCCCTTGCGGTGGCCGTGCTCGCACTAGGCAACCGTCCGACCACGCACAGCGGTACCGTTGGGAAGAGGGCAGGAGTTAAGAGCGTTAAGCAGTCAGAGCACGGGAGTTGGGGACCAGTGACGACACGACAGCCGAACGCTGGACTTGAGCGGCTGTACCGCGAGAGCGGGTGGACGTTGCGGCAGTTCGCCCAAGAGGTCAACCGCATCGGAACCGAGCGCGGAACCCCTCTCAAGTACCAACAGCCGTCAATTCACCAGTGGTTGAGCGGCCACCTGCCGAAGGAAGCTGTTCGGCCGCTGATTTTGGAAGCACTCGCCCGGAGACTGCTCCGTCCCATCACGCACGCCGAGGCGGGATTCCCGGCACCCCCGAAAGAGCCCACCAGCCACCCGACTACCGTTGAAGGGCTGGTAGACCTCGGGAGGCAAGGCATGGACCCCTCACGCCGTAGCGTCCTGAGTGCGGGACTGTTCTCCGTGGCCCTTACCGTCCCCGGATGGCCGGATGTTGTGGGGCGCATGGAAGCGGTTCAGGCTGGAAAGACCCAACGCATAGGGATGGCCGATGTAAACATGGTCATCGCCATGACAGAGCGCGTGTCTGACTTGGACGACCAATTCGGCGGTCGGCACGCTCGCCCAATGGCAGCGGCATTCCTCGTGAATACAGTCGCCCCCTACCTTCGAGCCGACGCAACAGAGGAAGTCCGCAAGGCGATGATGTCGGCGGCTTCCGATCTCTGCTACCTCACCGGATACATGGCTGTAGACGAGGGGGTCCACGGCCTAGCGCAACAGTATTACCTGAAAGCGCTAGAGCTAGCAGGTGCTTCGGAAGACCACCTCACGTATTGCACGACCCTACGGGGAATGAGCGTTCAGGCCGTTGATCTACGCCACGGAAAGACTGCGATGCGTCTTGCTGACGCTGCCGCGTCTGCATCTCCGCAGGCTGGTCCTCGAATGCGCGCCTTTTTGGCGGGGCAGCAAGCGCACGCCTCAGCGCAGCTTGGCGAGCGCACAAGGGCGCTAATGTATCTGCGGGAGGCCGAAGTAGCGATGGAAAAGGCCGAATCCCAAACTAAGACGTTCGGCTCTTACAATCCGTCTTCCCTGACCTATCACGCAGGGCAGGTTCGCTACGAACTAGGTGATATTCGGGGATCAGTCAAAGACCTGGAGGAATCCGATAAGCTACGGCATAGTTCGTTCAAGAGGAATCGGATTCGCTATCTCTCCATGCTTGCCGAACGTCAACTAGAGATCGGCCACCTCGAAAGCGCATGTTCCACATGGACCAAAGTCGTGGACATTTACCCCGACGTTCAATCGGGTCAGTGCGATAAGGCCATGTCAACGATGCAGGCTCGAATTCGGCCCTATCTCAAGAACCAGGCTGCCCGGAGTCTCTACGAGCGCGCACGCCTCGTTACCCCGCCATCGGTTGCGGTCTAAGCATAAAACAAGAAAGCCCCCGCACCCATCATTCAATACCGAATGATGCGCACGGGGGCGGGTGTTGCCCCGCGCGGGTCACGCGGGTCGGGGACCTCAGCCAGCAGGGCAGGCAATCCTTCGGGCACCAGGCCCACACCGGTGGCAGAAGTCCCGGCGCGGGCCACGACCGGCGGGGCCGAAGACATGGGAGATGATGGAGTGACGAGCACGGCAACCTTGCAGATCTTGAAGCGTAGAGAACTCCATGATCCACAGTCGCCGTGCTCGCTCTACGTCAGGCCCCTCACCAGGTCAAACCCGGACGGGCCCGGAACACTCCGGGGCCCTGCCCCGCCGATGCCCTCGGCAAAGACCAACATCTTTCGGTGCTGCTTTGCCCACTTGGCAAGGTCGTGCATGTCGCTCATGGACCGGATGGCGCGGTCAAAGCGCCACCAGACAAGCACGTCGTACAGCTAGGGTCGGGCGAGCCACTGCCCGAGGGCGGGACGGTCGAACGGGGCAATCTTGCTCGCCAACACGTCGAGGTCTACGGCCTCGCGGAGCGCGTCACCGGCCCCAAAGTCGATGTTGAGTTCTGCCGCAACCTTGTCGTCGGCCTCGCGCTGCCGCTCGGGGCTGGTGGTCTCGTCGGTCAGGACGGACAGGCGCACGCACCGCACACCCCGGAGGGTCCGCGTTTCGTAGACCGTGCCCGCGAGGGGGGTTCCGGGGGGTGGTCTCTTGCATGGACCCTGTAGGGACCGACAGATTCCCGTTACCGGGCTTGACCAGGACCGATGCCACCATGCCGACACTCCAGAACCTCTAGTTCTGAGTGTTGGGAGACCCCGAGGGCAACGAGTTCTGCGTGGAGTGACCCGCACCCCACGCCGCCGCGCCCCCACCCTCCGGCCCGCCCCCGCCTCCTGCACGCCCCGCCCGGCGAACCCGCAGGGCCGGGGCACCCCGGTCCCCCCACTCGTACCGAACGGCGCACCCGCCCGGCACACACGGCCGCGTCGCGCGATCCCGGGTGCGCAGACGCCGCCTCATGTGACCCCGGGCGCGGGGAGCCCTCGGACCTGATCACGCGCGGGTCCACAGTCCGGCACCCCGGAAGCCGTCGAGCCGGTGACCGAGTCAGAAGCGACAGCATCGGCAAGGGGGCGCTTCTCGCCGTCTCGCCCATCGCGGCGGCCGTGGATACGGGCCCGACCGGCCGCGCCACGCTCAGACCACGGACTGGGGACGGGCTGCGCGGACCCGGGACGGCCGTGGCACCGCCCCCCGCTCCGCGGGACCGACGCCCCGTCCCGCCATCGGACCCTCCATCCGATAAACGAACACTACTGACCGGATTCCGCCCTTGACGGTGCGTCGAACTACCGCTGAACTCGTGGGGCACAGCGCACCCCGTGCCACCCGCGTCACCTAGTGCCCACCCGGCGCTCGCCGGTTTCCGTGCGCTCGCACGCCGTACCGCCGTTCGCCCCAGCACCGCAGCCGTACCGCCCTTCCCCCGCATCGCCGTTCCCGCGCAGGCTTCCCCGCACCGCCTTGTGCCGCACCGCCGTCCCCGTAGCACCGCGTCCCACCGTTCGCCGCACCCCGGAATCCGCCGCTCCGCGGTGTGGTGCACGTTCCGTCCTGTCCCCGTACGGAATTCCCGGAGCCCCCACATGAGACTCGCCCCTTCCAGACGCTCGCTCGCCGCCGCCTCCATAGCCCTGGCCGGGCTGCTCGCCACCGCCGTCCCCGCGGCGGGCGCCGCGGCAGCACCGGCCGAAGGCAGCACCACAGCCGCCGCGCCCGACATACCGCTCGCGTCGGTGAAGGCGCATCTCACCCAGTTCCAGTCGATCGCCGCCGCCAACGGCGGCAACCGCGCCCATGGCCGTACCGGGTACAAGGCGTCCATCGACTATGTGAAGGCCAAGCTGGACGCTGCCGGGTACACCACCGCCGTCCAGCAGTTCACCACCGGTGGAGCCGTCGGCTACAACCTCGTCGCCGACTGGCCCGGCGGCGACGAGGGCCAGGTCCTCATGGCGGGCGCGCATCTCGACTCCGTCACCTCGGGCGCCGGCATCAACGACAACGGCTCGGGCTCGGCGGCCGTGCTCGAAACCGCGCTCGCCGTCTCCCGCGCGGGGCTCCGGCCCACCAGACATCTGCGGTTCGCCTGGTGGGGTGCGGAAGAACTGGGACTCGTCGGGTCGAAGTACTACGTCAACAACCTCCCCGCCGCCGACCGTGCCAAGGTCTCGGCCTACCTCAACTTCGACATGATCGGATCGCCGAACCCCGGTTATTTCGTCTACGACGACGATGTGGCGCTGGAGAAGGTCTTCAAGGACTACTTCACGGGCATCGGCGTCTCCACGGAGATCGAGACCGAGGGGGACGGCCGCTCGGACCACGCCTCCTTCAAGAATGCCGGGATACGGGTCGGCGGACTGTTCACCGGAGCGGGCCGTGCCAAAACGGCGGCGCAGGCCCAGAAGTGGGGCGGCACGGCCGGCCAGTCCTTCGACCGCTGTTACCACTCCGCCTGCGACAACACGGCGAACATCAACGACACGGCCCTCGACCGCAACAGCGATGCGGTCGCCCACGCCGTGTGGACCCTCGGCACCGCGGTCACGGTCCCGCCCGGTGAGGCGTACGAGAACGCGGGCGATGTGACCGTCCCCGACAACGGACCGGCCGTGACCTCCTCGGTCGAGGTCGCGGGCCGCACCGGGAACGCCCCCGCCGCTCTCGCCGTCGGCGTGGACATCAAGCACACCTGGCGCGGCGACCTGGTCGTGGATCTGGTGGCCCCGGACGGGACCGCGTACCGGCTGAAGAACTCCAGCGCCAACGACTCGGCCGACCACGTCGTCACCACCTACACCGTGAACGCCTCCGGCGAGCCCGCGAACGGCGTGTGGAAGCTGCGTGTCCAGGACGTGGCCGCCCAGGACACGGGGTACATCGACAGCTGGAAACTCACCTTCTGAGTGCTCCGAGGGCCCGGGGCTCCGGGGAACGCCGGGAGTTCCGACGGCTCCTGGAGTCCGGACGGCCCCGGTGCCCCGAGGTTTCCGGGAGTCCAGGGCCCCCCGAGGGCCGTTCCGAGGGCTTCCGGACAGGACCGCAGGACCGCCACCCCCCGCAGGCTGCATGCGTGTGCACCCACCGCACACGCATGCAGCCGTGTACGGGTCCGGTCCCGGCACCCCGGTCGTCCGGGCCAGTCACCTGCCGGGACCGGGCGCGTACCCGTACCGGGGCGTACCCGGACCGATCACCGCACGGACACCGGGCGCACGCGCCGGGACCGGGCGGCGCGAGGCACTCCCCGCGGTCCGGGAACGGCTCAGGCGTTGACGTCCTTCGTCGTGAACCGCGCCCAGGCCGCCGAGCAGAACACCGCCGCGTACAGCGCCTGGAGGCCGAGGTTCTTCTGCACCTCGTCCCAGTAGACCGGCTCCCGCATCAGATCCGAGAACGACAGCCAGTAGTGCGGGAAGAGATACGGGTGGATCGCGTCCAGCTGCGGAATCGTGTTGAGGATCTGCACGGTGATCAGCAGCCCGACCGTGGTCGCCATCGCCGCGATACCGCTGCCCGTGAGCGTGGAGACGAACAGCCCCAGCGCCGCGATCCCCGCCAGCGAGGCCGCCACGACGAGCGCGACCAGCGCGGCCCGCAGGAGCCCCTCCCCGAACGAGATCGTGGTGCCCGAGATCGTCGTCACGTCCCCGAGCGGGAAGAGCACCGCCCCGACGACGAGCGCCGACACCGCCACCACGAGCGCGGCGATCAGGCAGAAGGCCAGGGCGGTGGCGTACTTGGCGATCAGCAGCCGGGTGCGGCCGGCCGGGGCGACCAGCAGATAGCGCAGGGTGCCGGAGTTCGCCTCGCCCGCGATCGCGTCACCCGCGACGACGGCGATCGCCATCGGCAGGAAGACGGGCAGGGTCGCGGCGAGCGCGGCGAAGACCAGGAACAGCCCGTTGTTGGTGATCTGGGCGATGAAGGCGGGTCCCCCGGCTCCGGACGGTCCGCCGCCGCCGTCGGTCTCGATCTTCACGGCCACGCCGATGAGGAGGGGGACGGCCGCGAGCACACCCAGCAGGGCGAGCGTGCGCCAGCGGCGGAGGGTGACGACCAGTTCGGAACGGAAGAGCCCGAGCGTCCACAGCACCCCGGTCCGTGGCCGGGCCGCCGCGAGAGGCGACGCGCCCGCCGGTCCGGCGTCCGTCCGCACCCCGGTCCCGGCCTCGGCCTCTGTCCCGGCCCCGGTCCGGAGAGCCACCGGACCGGCCTCGTCCTGACGCTGCTCAGCCTGCGACATCGAAGCCCTCCCCCGTCAGCGCCACGAACGCGTCCTCCAGCGAGGCCCGCTCGACCCCGAAACCCCGTACCCGTACGCCGCCCCGCACCAGCGCGGCGTTGAGATCCGCCAGATCCGTTTCCGGATCCGGTGGCTCGCCGGTGACCTTGTCGCCGTCCCCGACGGCGACCTCCGCGATGCCGAGTTCCTTGAGGAGGCGGGCCGCGTCGCCCGTGTCGGGGGTGACGACGGTGAGACGGCCGCGGGTCCCGGCGGCCAGTTCGGCGACCGGGCCCTGGATGAGCAGCCGGCCCCGGGCCATCACGGCGGCATGCGTGCAGACCTGTTCGATCTCGTCGAGGAGGTGCGAGGAGAGAAAGACCGTCGTGCCGTCGGCCGCCAGCTCCCGTACGAGGGAACGGATCTCGCGCATCCCCTGCGGGTCGAGCCCGTTGGTGGGCTCGTCCAGGACGAGGAGCCTGCGCGGGCGGAGCAGCGCGGAGGCGAGCCCGAGGCGCTGCTTCATCCCCAGGGAGTACGCCTTCGCCTTCTTGCCCGCTGCCGGGGTGAGCCCGACCCGGTCGAGCGCGGCGGCGACCCGGCCCCTGCGGGTACGGGGGTCCGCGGTCGGGTCGGCGGAGTCGTACCGCAGCAGATTGTCCCGGCCGCTGAGGAACCCGTAGAGCGCGGGCCCCTCGATCAGGGCACCCACGTGGGGCAGTACGGAACGCACCGCCCCCGGCATGGTCCCGCCGAGCACGGTCGCGCTGCCCGCGGTCGGCTCGATGAGGCCCATCAGCATCCGGATGGTGGTGGTCTTGCCCGAGCCGTTGGGGCCGAGGAAGCCGAAGACGCTGCCGTCGGGCACGGTGAGATCGAGCCGGTCGACGGCCGGCTGACCGCCCCGGTAGCGCTTGGTGAGCCCGCGCGTCTCGATCACCGCTGTCATCCCGGTCCTCGTCTCCGTCGCCCGCACAGCACTCCGCCCCACCGTACTTGCGCACGGCGGGGCGGACGAAACCGAACGGCGGCCGTTCGTACGACGTCAGCCGACTGCCTCGGCCGACGGCCGCGACCGGCCGCCATCCGTTCAGGTGTCCCGAGGACGGGTGGCAGTGGGCGGAGTCAGGGCCGGACGGCCGGTGGCGGCGGTCACCCGGCGACCGCCACCCGGACGGCCGGCGGAGCCGTGTCCCTGACCCGTCGGCGGAGCCGTGTCCCTGACGGCCGCCGGGGACAGCGGTCCCCGGACGACCGTCACGCGGCAGGGGCCACCGTCACTTGTCGGCGTTCGCGGCCTTCACCAGCGCGTCCTTGGTCACCGCACCGACGTACACCGTGCCGTCGTCCGTCATCAGCGCGTTCACCAGGCGGGTCTTGAAGACGGTGCCCGAGCCGAACTTTCCGCTGACCGGGTCGCCGAGCGAGTCCAGGAAGCCCTCGGCCCCGGCCGGCAGCTCGCCGTCCTTCGGCGGGGTGAAGCCCTCGCCGCCGGGGGACTCGAACTTCGCGATCGAGGTCCAGCCCTCCCCGATCACGTTCAGCCCCTGGAAGTCGCCGGGCAGGCCCCCGCCCTTGAACTCGTCTCCCGTGAACCCCTCGTGGCCCCGGGGCGCCTGCTTCTCCAGGTCGTCCGCCTCGGTCACCTTCGCGCCCTTGGGCGGGCTGAAGTCGAAGGTGGACGCGGCGGGCCTGGAGAAGTCGACCGTGGTGAAGCCGACGTCGATCGCGGCCTTGCCGCCACCGCTCGGGATGAGCGTGAACTTCAGCGGCGTACCGGTCTCGGAGTCCACCGCGACCCTGATCGAGTCGACGGTCGAACCACTCTGCTTGGGCTCGACGACCAGCTGGTACGCCGAGCGCCCGGCCACCCGCGCGGTGCCGTCGACGCTCACCGACGTGGTGTCCCCGGCGGCCTTCAGGGCCTGTTCGGCGAAGTCCTTGGGCGTGGCCGGCAGATCCCCCGGCGCCTTCCGGTCCGATGCGTCCCCACCCTTGCCGCCGTCCTTGCCGCCGTCCTTGCCGTGGCCGGTGTCCTTGGCGTGGTAGACCTGGTTCGTCCCGCTGTCGTACGCCCAGACCTCGTCGCCGTTGCGGATCAGGCTGTACTCGGCGGCCTTCTCCAGGATCGACACCTTCTGCTTGTCGGGACCGTCGGCCGCGACCCGCAGGGTGTGCGAACCGGTCGCCAGTTCCATCAGCTTGCCGTCGGGCGAGGCGGACGGACCTCCGTCCTCCGCGCCGGGCTCCCCGCCTCCGCCGCCGGCGCCGGGCGCGAAGGAGTCCGCGAGGCCGCCGAAGTCCGGGATGCCGAGGTCGGTGCTGATCTTGACCGTGCCGGAGAGCTGTTCCGTGTCGGACGCGGCTATCTTCTCGATCAGTTCCTGCGCGCTGATCTTCGGCAGCTTCGGGTCACCGGAGGCAGCGAGCGCCGGGACGAGCCCGATGGTCGCCGCCGCCACCCCGGCCACCGCGACCGGGACGACATAGCGAGCCGCCTTGCGGCGGCGCGCCGAGAGGTCCCCGGCCTCTTCGGTGGTCTGTGCGCTGTCGTTCGGTGCCATGGTGTGCCCTACCTCCGTGGTGGGTCAGAAGTGGTGATGTCAATCTGACCAAATCGGCCCCGCCGGGGCGTCACTCCCCGGGAGCAACTTCCCCTACTGCTCTGGGATGACTGATCGCCGCTCTCACCCCCCCATCCAGTAGGGGTCATGGCAGGGCTCCGCCGCAAGGCCCCGGTGACCGGGCTCACGTGCCCGGTTCGTACGAGGCGATGACCCGTTCCAGCGCGGGCGCCAGAAACGCGAGGGCGAGTTCCGCGCGCCGGGCCGTCCACTCCTCGGACGCGGGGGCGGGGGCCGGTTCGGCGTACCGCCGCCTGCTGATGTCCTCCACCACCTCGGCGGGCGCGCCGAGTTCGACCGTGAGGACACCGAGGGCCTCGCGCTTGCTGATCAGCTCACCGGTGCGCAGGGTGACCGCCGCCCGCGCCAGGGTCAGAAAGCCGAAGTCCACCCACGCGTCCTGGAGGAGCCGTTCCCGGCTCAGGGTGGTCCGCCAGCCGTCCGCCAGCTCGCCGGCGATGGACGCCTTGAGCTGTGCGTCGGTGACCGGGGGCAGGAGATCCGCCACGGGACGGCCGTACAGGACGAGCCCGAACTCGTGCAGCTCGCGTCTGGTCACCGGGCCGACCGGGCGGCGGATCAGCTCCTCGTGGGCCCAGGCCGGATGCTCCCTCGCCGGGTCGGCCAGCTCACCCGCGGGCGGATAGCCGCAGTGCAGCTTCGCCGCGGCCGGGATGTCCTTCGCCAGGGTCCTGTGCAGTTCCGCGAGCCGCCGTTCCTCGGCCGGTGTGCAGGGCCGGTCGACCACGGCTATCAGATCGAGATCGCTGCGGCTGGGGCGGTAGTCGATCCCGGCGGCAGCCGAACCGTGCACCCACACGGAGACCACGGGCAGCGCCCGCCGGACACGGTCGACAAAACGTTCGAGAAGTCTGCGGGTGAGCTGATCCGTCATGAGGACAGTCTGCTCGACCGGGTCGAGACCTACGCTCCGGCCGTGTCCGGGCGAGCGTCCTCGCGGTCCGGGCGCGCCTGCACCGCGTCCGGGCGGCGAGACTCCGCGGGCCGGACGGACTCCCGGCGTTCCGTCCTCACGGCACCCGGGCCCGGCATCCCGGTGTCAGCCCGCGCGGTGCACCACCGCGTCGCACAGCTCCTCCAGAGCCGCCTTGGCGTAGCACTCCGGCAGCGGGGCGAGCATCGCGCGCGCCTCCTGCGCGTACCGGACGGTGTCCCGCCGTGCCTGCTCCAGGGCCGGATGGGCACGCAGCCGGCGCAGCACCTCGGCGTGACGGGTGTCGTCGGCCAGATCGCCGTCGAGGAGGGCGAGGAGTTCCAGATCGTCGGGGCGCCCGTGCGCCTCGGCCCGGGCACGCAGATGGAGTACCGGCAGGGTGGGGATTCCCTCGCGCAGATCCGTGCCGGGGGTCTTGCCGGATTCGTGGGTGTCGCTGGCGATGTCCAGTACGTCGTCGGCGAGCTGGAAGGCGACGCCGAGCCGCTCCCCGTACTGGGTGAGGATGTCGGTGACACCCTCGTCCGCGCCGGACATCATCGCGCCGAACCGGCCGGAGACCGCGATCAGCGAACCCGTCTTGCCCCCGATCACATCGAGGTAGTGCTCCACCGGATGGCGGCCGTCGCGCGGGCCCGCCGTCTCCAGGATCTGGCCGGTGACCAGCCGTTCGAACGCCTCCGCCTGGATGCGGACGGCCTCCGGGCCCAGATCGGCCAGTATGTGGGAGGCGCGGGCGAAGAGGAAGTCGCCGGTCAGGACGGCGACGGAGTTGCCCCAGCGGGCATTGGCGCTGTCCACACCCCGCCGTACGTCGGCCTCGTCCATCACATCGTCGTGGTACAGGGTCGCGAGATGCGTCAGCTCGACGACCACCGCGGAGGGCACGACACCCGGCGCGTAGGGATCGCCGAACTGGGCCGCGAGCATCACCAGCAGTGGCCGGAAACGCTTGCCCCCGGCGCGCACGAGATGCTGCGCGGCCTCCGTGATGAAGGGCACCTCGCTCTTGGTGGCCTCAAGCAGCCCCGCCTCGACGGCCGACAGTCCGTTCTGGACATCGGCCTCAAGAGCCTGGTCCCGCACGCTCAGCCCGAACGGCCCGACGACGGTCACGAGGGGTCTCCTGTCTGCTGATAATCACACGGATTGTCGATGTGTCGCTGGATTCACTCAAGTCAGCGTATCCGGTCGCGTTTCGATCACCATGAGCGCCTTCCCGCCGCCGCCGGTATGTTCGTGATCAGCACATACGACCAAGGGTGAGCCTTTTCACCGGGATCGGCGACGGAACTCCCGTGGATCCGGTTCCGGGTCCGGCCGGTGTTTCCGGGTCCGTCTCCGGGACCGGGGCGCGATGGCCCCGGGACCGGCCCGGCGGTGGGACCCACCCCGTGCAGCGAGGCCACACCATGCGCCATCGTCCGCTTTTCCCCTATGAAACCAGCCATGAAGACATCCGGATTCCGCTGAGTGACGGGACCCGGCTGTACGCCCGGCTCTGGCGTCCGCTCACCGACGCTCCTGTCCCCGTTCTGCTCGAATACGCGCCGGACCGGCTGACCGACGCGACCGCCCCGCGCGATGCGCAGCGCCACCCCTGGTACGCGGGCCACGGCTACGCCTCCGTACGCGTCGACGCGCGCGGCCACGGAAACAGCGAGGGAGTACCGGTCCGGGGAGTACCGGTCCGCGCGACCGGGGCCGGAGGAGCGGAGGCGCCCGAGCCCCGGGGCGCGGAGGCGCCCGCGGCCGGCGGTGCGGAGGCCCTCGCGGACGGCACCGGGGTGACCGCGGACGGGGCGGACGTGCTCGCGGACGGCATCGAGGTGATCGACTGGCTCGCGGGGCGGCCCTGGTGCACGGGCCGGGCCGGAATGTTCGGGCTCGGCCGGGGGGCCACCTGGGCGCTGCGGCTCGCGGCCCTGGCACCCGGCCCCCTGGACGCCGTCGTCACCGTGGGGGCGGCCGGTGATCCGTACGACAACGGCGCCTCCTACCCGGGCGGCTCACCGGCGGCCGACGCGATGCAGAGCCGGTCGGCCGCGCTGCTCTCGGCGCTCTGCCGCCCGCCGGACCCGGTGTTCGCGGGCGGCGAGTGGCGCGATCTGTGGCTCGGGCGCCTGGAGTCCGTCGAGCCTCCCCTTCACCGCTGGCTCGCCCACCAGCTCCGGGACGGGCACTGGACGCGCCCGGAGCCCCTGTCGTCCGTACGGGCGGCGGTGCTGGCGGTGGGCGGCTGGCACGAGCCGTACCGGGACACCGTGCTCGGGCTCCTCGAAGCGCTTCCCGCCGACCGGGTGCGGGGTCTGATCGGGCCGTGGGCCCTCCAGTATCCGGACCACGGCCGCCCCGGTCCGCCGATCGGGTTCCTCCGGGAGACGCTCGCCTGGTGGGACCGCCATCTGCGCGACGTGGCCAACGGGGTGATGGACGGCCCCCTGCTGCGGGCGTGGATCGAGGACCCGGGCACGAAACCGGGCGGCGCCGAAGTCCCGGGCGCGGCCCCGGACGGACCCGGCGGCTACTGGGTGGCCGAGAACGCCTGGCCGTCACCCGCGCTGCGTACCGTGTCGTACGGCCTGGAGGGCCCGCCCGGGATCACCGACTCACCGCAGCACACCGGTGTGGACGCGGGCCGCTGGCTGCCGGCCGACGGCCGGGCCGCCGATCTCCCGCCCGACCAGCGTGCGGAGGACGCCCGCTCGGCCTGCTTCGAGTTCCCGGTCGAGGGCGGCGCCCTGGAGATCCTGGGCCGGCCCCGGGTCACCCTGCGGCTGCGGCTGGACGTCCCGTACGGGCAGGTGATCGCCCGGCTCTGCGACATCGCGCCCGACGGCTCGTCCGCGCTGGTCACCAGGGGCGTACTGAATCTCGCGGCCCGGCACGGCACCGAGCGCGCGGACGCCTGGCCGCCCGGCGCGACCGAGGACGTGGCGTTCGCCCTGGACGGCGCCGGCCACCGTTTCCCGCCGGGGCACCGGGTGCGGCTGGCGGTGTCGTCCGCGTACTGGCCGTGGGTGTGGCCCCAGCCGGGCTCGGCGGGATTCGTGCTGGACCCCGGGGGCTCGCGTCTGGAACTCCCCGTCCGCGCGGGCTCGGGGTACGGCCCCGGGCACGGCCCCTCGTACGCCCCCGCCTTCGGGCCGCCCGAGCGGGCCGAGCCCCTCGGGGTCAGCACCCCCGCGACGCTGGCGGCGCCCGGGGAGCGGCGCCCCGAGCGGCTGGTCGTCCGGGATGTCGGCGCGGGCCTGTGGCGGCTGGAGGCCGACCCCGAGACCCCGGACACCGGCGGCCGACGCCTCTTCCCCGACGGCCTCGAACTCGTCGAGGAGGCCCGGGAGGTCCGTACGATCCGGGAGGACGACCCCGGGTCGGCCCGTGCCGAGTCCACCCGGACGGTCCGCTTCCACCGGCCGGATCCGCCCTGGGACGTGACGGTCGAGACGCGTTCCGTCCTCACCCGCGACACGGCGGCACCGGCACCGGGCTCCGCGACCGCGACCGCATCCCGCCCGGACTCCGGCGCTTCCCCCGCCCCGGGCCGCGGAACCCCGCCGCAGCCCGGTTTCATCGCGGAGGACGAGGTGATCTGCCGCGACGGCAGGGAGATCGTCTTCCACCGGACCTGGCGCGAACACCTCCCCCGTCCACCGGGGTGACACCGCGGCCCGCCCGGAGATCGCACCCTGACGGACCCGTGCGAACCCCACGTAACGTGTCCCCCACACCGTGGAAAGCGAGGCAGGCACCGATGTCCGAGCAGAGCCCGCTCGATCTCGCCGAGGGCGATCCCTTCGGCCCGCACAACCTCCCGTACGGCGTCTTCACCACAGCGGACGAGCCCGAACGCCGCAGGCTCGGCGTCCGCGTCGGACGGTATGTGCTCGACGTCGGCGCGGCGGCCCGCGCCCTCGGTTCCCCCTATGCCGCGCTCCTGGACCGGCCGGCTCTCAACCCGCTGCTCGCCGCCGGGCGCACCGCCTGGCGGGATGTGCGGCGCGCGCTCACCGCGTGGGTGACGGTGCCCGCCCACCGCGCCGCGGTCGAACCGCAGCTGCACCCGCTCGACACGGTCACGCTGCACCTTCCGTACGAGGTCGCCGACTACGTCGACTTCTACGCCAGCGAGAACCACGCCACCAACGTCGGCCGGATCTTCCGCCCGGACGGCGAGCCGCTGACACCCAACTGGAAGCATCTGCCGATCGGTTACCACGGCCGCTCCGGTACGGTCGTCGTCTCCGGCACGGACGTCGTACGCCCCAGCGGCCAGCGCAAGGGCCCCGCCGACCCCGCGCCCGTCTTCGGCCCGTCGGTCAAGCTCGACATCGAGGCGGAGGTCGGCTTCCTGGTCGGCGCGCCGACGCCGATGGGCCGCCCGGTGCCGCTCGGGGAGTTCACGGAGCACGTGTTCGGCCTGTTCCTGCTGAACGACTGGTCGGCCCGGGACATCCAGGCGTGGGAGTACGTCCCGCTCGGACCGTTCCTCGGCAAGTCCTTCGCCACCTCGGTGTCGGCGTGGGTCACCCCGCTGGAGGCACTCGACGCGGCGAGGACCGATCCGCCCGTGCGGGACGTCGGACTGCTCCCCTATCTCGACGACTCCGCCGAGGAGGAGAAGGGCGGCTTCGACATCCGTATCACCGTGGCGGTCAACTCCCATGTGATCGCCGAGCCGCCGTTCGCCACCATGTACTGGACGGCCGCCCAGCAGCTGACGCAGATGACGGTGAACGGCGCGTCCCTGCGTACGGGCGATCTGTACGGCTCCGGCACGGTCAGCGGCCCCGAGGTCCACCAGCGCGGCTCCCTGCTGGAGCTGACCTGGAACGGCCGGGACCCCCTCGAACTCCCCGAGGGCAAGCGGACGTTCCTGGAGGACGGCGATGTGGTGACGATGACCGCGTGGGCGCCGGGCCCCGACGGGGTACGGGTCGGCCTCGGCGAGGTCATGGGCCGGATCGTCCCCTCGGTCTGACCCCGGCGCCACCGTGGGCTGGGGCACGGGCGCCCCCCGGCCCGGCGCCCGGCCCCCGCGCCACCACGGGCTACGGGCTACGGGCTACGGGCTACGGGCACGGACGAGCACCGGCACCTGGCCGTGATGGTGGCAGATCTTGCCGTCCGCCCCACGGAACACCAGGTCACAGCGGTGCGACGCGGCCCGTTGATGGCGCAACACCACCGGCTCTCCGGCGGGCAGCGCCAGCGCGTCCAGCTCGCCCGCGGACTCGCCGGGGAGCCCCGGGCGGTGCTGATGGACGAGCCGTTCGGCGCGCTGGACGCCCAGACCAGGTCCGGTATGCAGCGGCTGCTGGTCGAGGTCCTGCGGGGCACCGGCGCGAGCGTCGTCTTCGTCACGCACGACGTGGAGATGCACATCTCCGAGATCGGGCTGTGCGGGGGCCACTCGGCCTCGGGGGTGCGGGTGGACGACCACGCCCCCACGACCGTGCCCCGGCTGTACGCGGCGGGCGATCTGGCCTGCGTACCGCACAACTACATGATCGGGGCGTTCGTCTTCGGCGATCTGGCGGGGCGGACGCGGCCCGGTACCGGGCGTACGAGGGCGAGTTGCCGCAGGATCAGCTGCGCGAGGCACACGAGCTGGTCTACCGGCCGCTGCGCCACCCGGACGGGCCGCCGCAGCCCCAGGTCGAGTACAAGCTGCGCCGCTTCGTCAACGACTACGTCGCCCCGCCCAAGTCGGGGGCGCGCCTCTCCCTCGCCGTGGAGCACTTCGAGCGCATGCGCGGGGAGATCGCGGAGATGGGCGCGACGCCCCCGCACGAGCTGATGCGCTGTGCGGAGGTGAGCTTCATCCGGGACTGCGCGGAGATGGCGGCGCGTGCCTCGCTCGCCCGGACGGAGTCCCGCTGGGGGCTGTACCACGAGCGTACGGACCATCCCCGGCGCGACGACCGGGCCTGGCTGCACCATCTGGATCTGCGCAAGTCGGCGCGCGGGGCGATGGAGTTCACGGCGCGGCCGGTCGCGCCCTATCTGGTGCCGGTGGAGGAGTTCTCGCCGGTGGGCGGGGAGTCCCGGTTCCTCGGGAAGGTCCGGCTGGAGCGGACGGCCACGGCGGGCCCGCGCGAGATCGCCCCGACCGGCTCCCGTATCGCCACCGCTCCCGTACGGGCCGAGGCGGTCGCCGCGGCCACCTCGCCCCGGATCCTGGAGTTGCTGGCGCTCGCCGACGACGCGCCCGCGCTGGACGCGCTGGCGCCCTGTCTGGCCGATTCCGATCCGGCCGTCCGGCGGGCCGCGATCACGACGCTCACGGAGACCGCGCCCCCGGGCACGGGCCCGGCGCTGGCCGGGGCGCTGGCGGACCGGGACGCAGGTGTACGGGCGGCCGCCGCCGCGTCGCTGCGGGAGCCGGCCGAGACCCTGCCGCCCGAGCCCGCGCTGCGCACCCCCCCGGTCTCGTTGCTCTCGTCGGACGACCCGGTCGTACGGGTTGCCGCGCTCGGTCTGCTGTGGGCGCTGCGGCGGGCGAGGCGGCCCTGTTCGCGGCGGCGCTGGCCGATCCCGATCCCGCCGTCCGTACGGAGGCGGTCCGCGCCCTGGTCTCCGTCGACGCCGCCGCGGAACCGGCGCGGGCCGCCGCGGACCCGGCTCGTGAGGTCCGGGTCGCGACGGCGAAGGCCCTGGCCTCCGTGGCGGCGCCCCCGCTGGACACCCTCGCGCTGCTGGCCGGCGACCGCGACGCCCTGGTCCGCGCGGCGGCCTTCGGCGCGCTGGGCGCCACGGGCTGCCCTCCGCCGCTGGTGGAACCGGCGATCCGGGCGCTGTCCGACCCCGCCTGGCAGGTCCGCGCGGGGGCCACGGCCCTGGGCGCCGCCGCGTCCGACCCGGCGGTCCCGGCACTCGCCAAGACCCTCACCGATCCCCACGCCGATGTCCGCAGGTCCGCGGCGCTCGCGCTGCTGCGCCACGTCCCGTCACCGGCCGCCCTCACGGCCCTGGCCACGGCCGTCCACGACCCGGACGCGGACGTCAGGGCCTTCGCGTCCCGCGCCTCGGCCGTCAACGGCGCGTGACCGCCTCACACGAAGGAGCGAGCCTGTTCCCATTCGCTCCCGATACGCTGAGTCAACTCGTGAGACTCCGTCGTATGGGAGCACTGATGAGCGTGGAACCCGAGGCCCCGAGGCCCGAGCCCAACTGGCCGGTTCCGCCCGCGGACGGCTGGACCGCTGATGATCTTGACCGGCTTCCCCACCTGCCTCCGCACACGGAGCTGATCGACGGGAGCCTCGTCTTCCCCACGCGGCAGACCTTGTTCCACACGCGGGCACTCAGCTTCCTCGGCCGACAGCTGGACAGCGCGGCACCCGAAGCCTTCGAGGTCTTGTGCAGATTCACCATCGGCATCGACCGGCAGAACCGGCCCGAGCCCGACGTGGTCGTCGTGCGCGCCGATGTCGTCGAGGACCCGGAACAGACCCGGTTTCCCGCCGACTCGGTACACCTGGCCATCGAGGTCGTCTCACCGGATTCCCTCGGGCGGGACCGCGAGACCAAGCCGCTCACGTACGCGCGGGCCGGGATCCCCCACTACTGGCGGGTGGAGAACGACGAGGGCCGGGCCGTGGTGTACGTCTTCGAGCGGGAACCGGCGACGGGCGAGTACACCTGCACCGGTATCTTCCACGACCGGATGAAGGTGTCCGTCCCTTTCCCCGTCGATCTCGACCTCACCCGGATCACGCCCCGGCGCGGGCGGAGCGGCTGACGCGGCAGCGCGAAGGGCCCGGCTCCCCAAGAAGGGGAGCCGGGCCCTGGTGCGTGCGGACGCTGCGGGGTGACTACCGGACGAAGACTCCCGCCTGGCTCGCCAGGTCCAGGAAGTACTGCGGGGCGACGCCCAGGACCAGGGTCACGATGACTCCGGCCCCGATCGCCATCATCGTCATCGCGGAGGGGACGGCGACCGTCGGGCCGTCCGCCTTCGGCTCGCTGAAGAACATCAGGACGATGACCCGGATGTAGAAGAACGCGGCGATCGCGGACGAGATCACACCGACCACGACCAGCGCTCCGGCCCCGCCCTCCGCCGCCGCCTTGAAGACGGCGAACTTGCCGGCGAAGCCCGAGGTGAGCGGGATACCGGCGAACGCGAGCAGGAAGACCGCGAAGACCGCCGCCACCAGCGGCGAACGCCGTCCGAGCCCCGCCCACTTGGACAGATGCGTCGCCTCGCCGCCCGCGTCCCGGACGAGGGTGACGACCGCGAACGCGCCGATCGTCACGAACGAGTAGGCGCCCAGATAGAACAGGACGGAGGAGACACCGTCGGGCGTCACCGCGATCACACCGGCCAGGATGAAGCCCGCGTGCGCGATCGAGGAGTACGCAAGGAGGCGCTTGATGTCGGTCTGGGTGATCGCGATGATCGCGCCCGCCAGCATGGTGACGATGGCGATGCCCCACATGACCGGCCGCCAGTCCCAGCGCAGCCCCGGCAGCACCACGTACAGCAGCCGCAGCAGCGCGCCGAACGCGGCCACCTTGGTCGCCGCGGCCATGAAGCCGGTGACGGGGGTGGGCGCGCCCTGGTAGACGTCCGGCGTCCACATGTGGAACGGGACCGCGCCGACCTTGAACAGCAGACCCATCAGGATCATCGCGGAGCCGATCAGCAGCAGCGCGTCATTGCCCATGGTGTCGGCGAGCGCCGGGTCGATCGTACGGACCGAGCCGTCGACGACATCGGCGATCCTGGCGTACGACACCGAGCCCGCGTATCCGTACAGCAGGGCGACGCCGAAGAGCAGGAACGCCGACGAGAACGCGCCCAGCAGGAAGTACTTCACCGCGGCCTCCTGCGACAGCAGCCGCTTGCGGCGGGCGAGGGCGCAGAGGAGATAGAGCGGCAGCGAGAAGACTTCCAGCGCGATGAAGAGGGTCAGCAGATCGTTCGCCGCGGGGAAGACGAGCATGCCCGCGACGGCGAAGAGGGCCAGCGGATAGACCTCGGTGGTGGTGAAACCGGCCCGGACCGCGGCCTTCTCGCTGTCGCTGCCGGGCACGGAGGCGGCCTGGGCGGCGAAGGAGTCGATGCGGTTGCCGTGTGCCTCCGGGTCGAGCCTGCGCTCGGCGAAGGTGAACACGGCGACCAGCGACGCCAGCAGGATCGTGCCCTGCAGGAACAGCGTGGGCCCGTCGATCGCGATCGCGCCCATGGCGGCGATGTTGACCTTCGAGGTGCCGTACCCGGCCTGGGCGAGCCCCACGACGGTGGCGAACGCGGCGACGAGCGCGAGCGTGGCCAGGAACACCTGGGCGTAATACCGGGCCCTGCGCGGGAGGAACGCCTCCAGCAGCAGGCCCACCACGGCCGCGCCCACGACGATCAGGATCGGTGCGAGCTGGCCGTACTCGATGTCGGGGGCCTTGATCCGGGAGACCGGATCGGCCGCCGTTGTCCACAGGCTGTGGACAGCTGTAGCGCTCACTTGGCCGCCTCCACCTCGGGCCGGGGGTCCTTCTGTTGTACGTCGGACATCGTGTGCTCCACGGCGGGATTGACGATGTCCGTCAGCGGCTTCGGGAAGACGCCGAGGAAGAGCAGCAGCGCGATCAGCGGGGCGATGACCGCCAGCTCACGCGCCTTGAGGTCGGGCATGCCCCGCACCTCGGCCTTGACCGGGCCGGTCATCGTCCGCTGGTAGAGGACGAGGGTGTACAGCGCGGCCAGCACGATGCCGGAGGTCGCGATGATCCCGGCCACCGGATAGCGCGCGAACGTGCCCACCAGGACCAGGAATTCACTGACGAACGGTGCGAGCCCCGGCAGCGAGAGCGTCGCCAGGCCGCCGATGAGGAAGGTGCCCGCGAGAACGGGGGCGACCTTCTGCACTCCGCCGTAGTCCGCGATGAGCCGCGAGCCGCGCCGGGAGATCAGGAAGCCGGCCACCAGCATCAGCGCGGCGGTCGAGATCCCGTGGTTGACCATGTAGAGCGTCGCGCCCGACTGGCCCTGGGAGGTCATCGCGAAGATGCCCAGGACGATGAAGCCGAAGTGCGAGATCGACGCGTAGGCCACCAGGCGCTTGATGTCGCGCTGGCCGACCGCGAGCAGCGCGCCGTACACGATGCTGACCAGGGCGAGCACCACGATCACCGGGGTGGCCCACTTCGACGCCTCCGGGAAGAGCTGGAGGCAGAAGCGCAGCATCGCGAAGGTGCCGACCTTGTCGACGACCGCGGTGATCAGGACGGCGACCGGTGCGGTGGCCTCCCCCATCGCGTTCGGCAGCCAGGTGTGCAGGGGCCACAGCGGCGCCTTGATCGCGAAGGCGAAGAAGAAGCCGAGGAACAGCAGCCGCTCGGTGTTGGTCGCCATGTCGAGCTGGCCGCTCGCGCGGGCCTCGGCGATCTCGGAGAGCGAGAAGCTGCCCGCGACCACATAGAGTCCGATGACGGCGGCCAGCATGATCAGCCCGCCGACCAGGTTGTAGAGGAGGAACTTGACGGCCGCGTACGACCGCTGGGCCGCCGCGTTCTCGTCGCTGCCCGCGTGGGCACGGTCCCCGAAGCCGCCGATGAGGAAGTACATCGGGATGAGCATGGCTTCGAAGAGGATGTAGAAGAGGAAGACGTCGGTGGCCTCGAAGGAGAGGATCACCATCGCCTCGACCATGAGGATCAGCGCGAAGAAGCCCTGAGTGGGCCGCCACCGCGAGTTGCTGTCCTCCAGGGGGTCGGCGTCGTTCCAGCCGGCCATGATGATGAACGGGATGAGCAGCGCGGTCAGCGCGATCAGCACGACCCCGATGCCGTCCACGCCCAGTTCGTACCGGACGCCGAAGTCCTTGATCCAGGAGTGGGACTCGGTGAGCTGGTAGCGGTCACCGCCCGGCTCGAACCGGACGAGCACGATCGCGGCCAGCACCAGGGTGGCGAGCGAGAACAGCAGCGCCAGCCACTTCGCTGCCGTCCTGCGCGCGGCGGGCACGGCGGCGGTGACGATCGCACCGGCCGCCGGGAGGACCGCCGTCGCCGTAAGGAGCGGGAAGGACATAGCAGTTACACCGCCCTCATCAGCAGGGTCGCGGCGATCAGCACCGCCGTACCTCCGAACATCGAGACGGCGTACGAGCGGACGTAGCCGTTCTGCAGTTTGCGCATCCGGCCGGAGAGACCGCCGAAGGTGGCGGCCGTGCCGTTGACCACGCCGTCGACCAGGGTGTGGTCGACATAGACGAGCGAGCGGGTCAGGTGCTCACCGCCGCGGACCAGGACCACATGGTTGAAGTCGTCCTGGAGGAGGTCGCGGCGGGCGGCCCGGGTGAGCAGCGAGCCGCGCGGGGCGGTGACCGGGACGGGCCTGCGCCCGTACATCAGCCAGGCGATGGCGACGCCGATCACCAGGACGACGACGGTCGCGGTGGTGACGGTCATCGCGCTGACGGGCGGGTGCCCGTGCTCGTAACCGGTGACGGGCTTCAGCCAGTTGAGGAAGCGGTCGCCGATGCCGAAGAAGGCTCCGGCGAAGACCGATCCGAACGCCAGGATGATCATGGGGATCGTCATGGACCTCGGGGACTCGTGCGGATGCGGCTCATGGCCCTCCGCGTCCGGCTGCCACCGCTGCTCGCCGAAGAACGTCAGCAGCATCACCCGGGTCATGTAGAACGCGGTGATCGCCGCGCCCAGCAGGGTGACCCCGCCGAGGATCCAGCCCTCGGTGCCGCCCTTGGCGAACGCGGCCTCGATGATCAGGTCCTTGGAGAAGAAGCCGGACAGACCGGGGAAGCCGATGATCGCGAGATAGCCGAGGCCGAAGGTGACGAAGGTGACCGGCATGTACTTCCGCAGGCCGCCGTACCGGCGCATGTCGACCTCGTCGTTCATGCCGTGCATGACCGAGCCGGCGCCGAGGAAGAGCCCGGCCTTGAAGAAGCCGTGGGTCACCAGGTGCATGATCGCGAAGACGTAACCGATCGGGCCGAGCCCGGCCGCCAGGATCATGTAGCCGATCTGCGACATCGTCGAACCGGCCAGTGCCTTCTTGATGTCGTCCTTGGCACAACCGACGATCGCACCGAAGAGCAGCGTGACCGCGCCGACGACCACGACCACCGTCTGCGCGTTCGGAGCGGCGTTGAAGATCTCGCCGGAGCGGACGATCAGATAGACACCGGCGGTCACCATCGTGGCCGCGTGGATCAGGGCCGAGACCGGGGTCGGGCCCTCCATCGCGTCCCCGAGCCAGGACTGCAGCGGCACCTGGGCGGACTTGCCGCAGGCGGCGAGCAGCAGCATCAGGCCGATGGCGGTGAGCTTGCCCTCGCTGGTCTCCCCGGCGGACTCCAGGACCGGCCCGAAGGCGAAGGTCCCGAAGGTGGTGAACATCAGCATGATCGCGATCGACAGGCCGATGTCACCGACGCGGTTGACGAGGAACGCCTTCTTCGCCGCGGTGGCCGCGCTGGGCTTGTGCTGCCAGAAACCGATGAGGAGGTACGAGGCGAGGCCGACGCCCTCCCAGCCGAAGTACAGCAGCAGATAATTGTCGGCGATGACCAGGAGGAGCATCGCCGCGAGGAACAGGTTCAGATAGCCGAAGAAGCGGCGGCGCCGCTCGTCGTGCTCCATGTACCCGATGGAGTAGATGTGGATCAGGGTGCCCACACCGGTGATCAGCAGAACGAAGGTCATCGACAGCTGGTCGAGCTGGAAGGCGATGTCCGCCTGGAAGCCCTCGACGGGAATCCAGCTGAACAGCCTCTGGTGCAGCATGCGGTCGTCGGCGGACTTGCCGAGCATGTCCGCGAACAGCACCACGCCGATCAGGAAGGACGCGGCGGCGAGCACCGTGCCCAGCAGATGGCCGGTGCGGTCGAGCCGCCTCCCGCCGCAGAGCAGCACCGCCGCTCCGAGCAGGGGCGCCCCTACGAGCAGCGCAATCAGGTTCTCCACGATTCAGCCCCTCACAGCTTCATCAGGCTGGCGTCGTCGACCGAGGCCGAGTGGCGGGAACGGAACAGGGACACGATGATCGCGAGCCCGACCACGACTTCCGCGGCGGCGACGACCATCGTGAAGAAGGCGATGATCTGGCCGTCGAGATTGCCGTGCATCCGGGAGAAGGCGACGAACGCGAGATTGCAGGCGTTGAGCATCAGCTCGATGCACATGAAGACGACGATCGTGTTCCGCCGGATCAGGACCCCGGCCGCGCCGATGGTGAACAACAGGGCGGCGAGATAGAGGTAGTTGACCGGATTCACCGTGTGGCCTCCTCTTCGTCCCGGTCCCGGCGGGAGTCGCCGTGGCCCCCCGCGTCGCTGTCGTGGTCACGCCCGAGGCGCTCCTCCGAGCGCCGCTCCAGCGCCTTGAGGTCCTCCATCGCCTGGGTCGACACATCGCGGATCTGGCCGCGCTCGCGCAGCGTCCTGCTGACGGTCAGGTCGGACGGGGTGCCGTCCGGCAGCAGACCGGCGATGTCCACCGCGTTGTGCCGGGCGTAGACACCGGGGGCGGGCAGCGGCGGCAGGTGCTTGCCTTCCCGCACGCGCTCCTCGGCCAGCTCCCGCTGGGTCTTGGCGCGCTCGGTGCGCTCCCGGTGGGTGAGCACCATCGCGCCGACGGCCGCGGTGATCAGCAGCGCGCCGGCGATCTCGAAGGCGAAGACGTACTTGGTGAAGATGAGGGCGGCGAGGCCCTCCACATTGCCGCCGTGGGCGCTGTTGGCCGCGCCCAGCCCGTTGAAGTTCTTCAGTGAGGCGTTGCCGATGCCGGCGATCAGCAGGACGCCGAAGCCGAGACCGCACAGGGCGGCGAGCCAACGCTGGCCCTTCAGCGTCTCTTTGAGCGAGTCGGCGGCGGTGACACCGACCAGCATGACGACGAAGAGGAACAGCATCATGATCGCGCCGGTGTAGACGACGATCTGGACGATGCCGAGGAAGTACGCGCCGTTGGCGAGGTAGAAGACCGCCAGGACGATCATGGTCCCGGCGAGGCAGAGCGCGCTGTGGACGGCCCGCCGCATCAGGATCGTGCCGAACGCCCCGAGCACCGCCACGGTGCCGAGCACCCAGAACTGGAACGCCTCTCCCGTCGAGGTGGTGGTCGCGGCGAGGGCGTCGAGGCCGGTCATGCGTCCACCTCCTCGTCCTTCTCCTCCTTGGAGGCGGCGGCCTGCTGGACCGTGCCGGGCGCGGCCTCGGTGACCAGGCCCCGGTAGTAGTCCGTCTCGTCCATGCCCGGGAAGATCGCGTGCGGCGAGTCGACCATGCCCTCGTCCAGACCGGCGAGCAGCTGCTCCTTGGTGTAGATGAGGTTCTCGCGGGAGCTGTCGGCCAGCTCGAAGTCGTTCGTCATCGTCAGCGCGCGCGTGGGGCACGCCTCGATGCACAGTCCGCACAGGATGCAGCGGGCGTAGTTGATCTGGTAGACCCTGCCGTACCGCTCGCCCGGGGAGTAGCGCTCCTCTTCGGTGTTGTCCGCGCCCTCCACGTAGATCGCGTCGGCGGGGCAGGCCCAGGCGCACAGCTCGCAGCCGACGCACTTCTCCAGGCCGTCGGGGTGGCGGTTGAGCTGATGCCGGCCGTGGAAGCGCGGCGCCGTCACCTTCTGCTGCTCCGGGTACTGCTCGGTCAGCCGCTTCTTGAACATGGCCTTGAAGGTCACGCCGAAGCCGGCGACCGGATTCTGGAACTTGCTCTCTGATTTTTCGGACTCAGACACCGTCAGCCTCCTTTCCGTCACGAGACTGTCCGTCAGCGGGACCGTCACTCACAGTATTGACCCCGCCACTGACAATGAGTTCGCGTTCTCGGCGCGGACGCCTTCGCGGCACGGGCGGCAGCGTCTGTCCGGGCAGCGGCGGCACCGGGTATCCGCCCGCCATCGGGTCGAAGGCCGGGGGCGCGCCCTTGGCCGCCGCGGCCTTCTTCTCCCTGCCGCCGCGGAAGATGTCCGCGACGAAGGAGAGCAGCAGTACGGCGATGATCGCGCCGCCGACGTACAGCAGGATGTCCTGGAAGTCGTAGTTCTCGTTCCGCAGCGCCCGTACGGTCGCCACCAGCATCAGCCAGACCACCGAGACCGGGATGAGGACCTTCCAGCCGAGCTTCATCAGCTGGTCGTAGCGGACCCTGGGCAGGGTGCCGCGCAGCCAGATGAAGAAGAACAGCAGCAGCTGGACCTTGAGGACGAACCAGAGCATCGGCCACCAGCCGTGGTTCGCGCCCTCCCAGAACGTGGAGATCGGGTACGGGGCCCGCCAGCCGCCCAGGAAGAGGGTGACCGAGACGGCGGAGACGGTGACCATGTTGACGTACTCCGCCAGCATGAACATCGCGAACTTGATCGAGCTGTACTCGGTGTTGAAGCCGCCGACGAGGTCGCCCTCGGACTCGGGCATGTCGAACGGCGCCCGGTTGGTCTCGCCGACCATCGTGACGATGTAGATGATGAAGGAGACCGGCAGCAGGATGACGAACCAGCGGTCCGCCTGCGCCTCCACGATCGCCGAGGTCGACATCGACCCGGAGTAGAGGAAGACGGAGGCGAAGGCCGCGCCCATCGCGATCTCGTACGAGATCATCTGCGCGCAGGAGCGCAGTCCGCCGAGCAGGGGGTAGGTCGAGCCGGAGGACCAGCCCGCCAGCACGATGCCGTAGATGCCGACGGAGGCGATCGCGAGGACGTACAGCATCGCGATCGGCAGGTCGGTCAGCTGCATCGTGGTGCGCTGGCCGAAGATCGAGACCTCGTTGCCCGAGGGGCCGAAGGGGATGACCGCGATCGCCATGAAGGCGGGGATCGCCGCGATGATCGGGGCGAGGACGTAGACCACCTTGTCCGCGCGCTTGACGATCACGTCTTCCTTCAGCATGAGCTTCATGCCGTCGGCGAGCGACTGGAGCATGCCCCAGGGCCCGTGCCGGTTGGGGCCGATGCGCAGCTGCATCCAGGCGACGACCTTGCGCTCCCAGACGATGGAGAACAGCACGGTCAGCATCAGGAAGGCGAAGCAGAACACGGCCTTGATGACGATGAGCCACCAGGGGTCGCGCCCGAACATCGAGAGGTCCTCGGCCGCGAGGACCTGGTCCCCCAGCCGGGCCTGTGCCTGGGCGATCATGAGCGCACCTCCGGCGCTTCCGTTGCGGCCTCAGCGGAGGCCGGACCGATACGGACCAGCCGGCCGGGAAGCGCTCCGGTGTCCGAAGCGACGCCGCCGCCGGTCGAGTTCAGCGGCAGCCACACCACCCGGTCGGGCATCTCGGTCACCTGGAGCGGCAGCCGTACCGTGCCCGCGGGGCCCGTGACGGCGAGTTCGTCGCCGTCCTTGACGCCGGTCTCGGCCGCGGTGGCCGCCGACAGCCGGGCGACGGCCGCGTGGCGGGTGCCCGCCAGCGCCGTGTCGCCCTGCTGGAGCAGGCCCTGGTCGAGCAGGAGCCGGTGTCCGGCGAGCACCGCCTCGCCCTCGCCCGCACGGGGCAGGGGCCGCGCCGACTCCATCGGCTCGTCCGCCCGGGATCCGGACCAGGCACCGAGCCGGTCCAGTTCCCCGCGCACCGACTTGAGGTCCGGCAGCCCGAAGGGGATGTCCATCTCGTCCGCGATCATGTGCAGCACCCGCGCGTCCGCCGGGGCGAGCTTGCGCGTCATCTGCTCCGGCTTCAGCGCGGCCTCGAACGGCCTCGCCCTGCCCTCCCAGTTGAGGAAGGTGCCGGACTTCTCGGCGACGGCCGCGACCGGGAAGACGACGTCCGCGCGGTCGGTGACCTCACTGGGCCGCAGCTCCAGGGAGACCAGGAAGCCGACCGCGTCCAGTGCCTCACGCGCGCGTGCCGGGTCGGGAAGGTCCGCGACCTCGACGCCGGCGACGACCAGCGCGCCGAGTTCGCCGGTGGCGGCGGACTCGACGATCTGGCCGGTGTCCCGTCCGTAACGGTGCGGGAGTTCGCGTACGCGCCACACCGCGGCGGTCTCCTCGCGGGCCCGCGGATCGGTGGCCGGGCGTCCGCCGGGCAGCAGCGAGGGGATCGCGCCCGCCTCGACGGCACCGCGTTCACCGGCCCTGCGCGGGATCCACACCAGCTTCGCGCCGGTCGCGGTCGCGGTCCGTACGGCGGCGGTGAGCCCGCCGGGGACCGCCGCGAGCCGCTCACCGACGATGATCACGGCACCGTCGGCGCGCAGGGCCTCGGCGGCCGTGGCACCGTCGCCGTCGAGCCCGACGTTGCCGCTGAGCGCGTCCAGCCACTCCGTCTCGGTGCCGGGCGCGGCGGGGAGCAGGGTGCCGCCCGCCTTCGTCAGACCGCGGGTGGCGTGGGTGGCCAGGGCGTAGGTGCGCTGGCCGTGCTTGCGGTTGGCCTTGCGCAGCCGCAGGAAGACGCCGGGGGCCTCCTCCTCGGACTCGAACCCGACGAGCAGGACCGCCGGCGCCTTCTCCAGGAGTGTGTACGTCAGGCCCGTGCCGTCCAGGTCCCGTCCGCGTCCCGCGACCCTGGCGGCCAGGAAGTCGGCCTCCTCGGAGGAGTGGACCCGGGCGCGGAAGTCGACGTCGTTGGTGTCGAGGGCGACCCGCGCGAACTTGGCGTACGCGTACGCGTCCTCGACGGTGAGCCTGCCGCCCGCCAGGACGGCGGCCCGGCCGCGGGCCGCGCTCAGCCCGTCGGCCGCGGCGGCGAGCGCCTCGGGCCAGCTCGCGGGCTGGAGGACGCCCTCCGCGTCCCGGACGAGCGGCGTGGTCAGCCGGTCCGGACGCTGGGCGTAGCGGAAGCCGAACCGCCCCTTGTCGCAGATCCACTCCTCGTTGACCTCGGGGTCGTCGGCCGCGAGCCGCCGCATGACCTTGCCGCGGCGGTGGTCGGTGCGGGTCGCGCAGCCGCTGGAGCAGTGTTCGCACACACTCGGGGAGGACACCAGGTCGAAGGGCCGGGAGCGGAATCGGTACGCCGCCGAGGTGAGCGCGCCCACCGGGCAGATCTGGATGGTGTTCCCGGAGAAGTACGACTCGAAGGGGTCGCCCTGGCCGGTGCCGACCTGCTGGAGTGCGCCGCGTTCGAGGAGTTCGATCATCGGGTCGCCCGCGACCTGGTTGGAGAAGCGGGTGCAGCGGGCGCAGAGGACACACCGCTCGCGGTCGAGCAGCACCTGGGTGGAGATGGGTACCGGCTTCTCGAACGTCCGCTTCTTGCCCTCGAAGCGCGAGTCGGTGTCCCCGTGGGACATGGCCTGGTTCTGGAGCGGGCACTCGCCGCCCTTGTCGCAGACCGGGCAGTCCAGCGGATGGTTGATCAGCAGCAGCTCCATCACGCCCTTCTGCGCCTTCTCGGCGGCGGGCGAGGTGAGCTGCGACTTGACGACCATGCCGTCGGTGCAGGTGATGGTGCAGGACGCCATCGGCTTGCGCTGGCCCTCGACCTCGACGATGCACTGGCGGCAGGCGCCGACGGGGTCGAGGAGGGGGTGGTCGCAGAACCGCGGGATCTCGATGCCGAGGAGCTCGGCGGCCCGGATGACGAGCGTCCCCTTGGGCACGCTGATCTCGATGCCGTCGATGGTCACCGATACGAGGTCCTCGGGCGGAACAGCCGCCTCCCCGCCCCCGGAGGGAGCGCTGGTGGTCACTGTCATGCGTTCACCTCCGTGGAGTGGGGGCGGCGGTCGGCCCAGAGGGTCGACTTCGCCGGATCGAAGGGGCAGCCGTGGCCGGTCATGTGCTGCTCGTACTCCTCGCGGAAGTACTGGAGCGAGGAGAAGATCGGGGCGGCGGCGCCGTCGCCGAGCGCGCAGAACGACTTGCCGTTGATGTTGTCGGCGATGTCGCCCAGCTTGTCGAGGTCGGACATGACGCCCTTGCCGTCCTCGATGTCGCGCAGCAACTGGACGAGCCAGTACGTCCCTTCGCGGCAGGGCGTGCACTTGCCGCAGGACTCATGGGCGTAGAACTCGGTCCACCGGGTCACGGCCCGCACGACGCAGGTCGTCTCGTCGAAGCACTGGAGCGCCTTCGTGCCGAGCATGGAGCCGGCCGAGGCGACGCCCTCGTAGTCGAGGGGGACGTCGAGGTGCTCGTCGGTCAGCAGCGGGGTGGAGGAGCCGCCGGGCGTCCAGAACTTGAGCCGGTGGCCGGGCCGCATGCCGCCGCTCATGTCGAGCAGCTGGCGCAGGGTGATGCCGAGCGGGCCCTCGTACTGGCCGGGGTTGGCGACATGGCCGCTCAGCGAGTAGAGCGTGAAGCCCGCGGACTTCTCGCTGCCCATCGACTTGAACCAGTCTTTTCCGCGGTTGAGGATCGCGGGAACCGAAGCGATGGATTCGACGTTGTTCACCACAGTGGGGCACGCGTACAGACCGGCGACCGCGGGGAAGGGAGGTCGCAGCCGGGGCTGGCCGCGCCGTCCTTCCAGTGAGTCCAGCAGCGCGGTCTCCTCACCACAGATGTACGCGCCGGCGCCCGCGTGCACGGTGATGTCGAGGTCGAGTCCGCTGCCGAGAACGTTCTTGCCGAGGTATCCCGCTTCGTACGCCTCACGCACTGCCTCGTGCAGTCGCCGCAGTACGGGCACGACCTCACCGCGGAGATAGATGAAGGCGTGATTCGACCGGATCGCGTAGCAGGCGATGATCATCCCCTCGATGAGGGAATGCGGGTTCGCGAACATGAGCGGGATGTCCTTGCAGGTCCCCGGCTCTGATTCGTCGGCGTTGACAACAAGATAGTGAGGCTTGCCGTCTCCCTGCGGGATGAACTGCCACTTCATCCCCGTGGGGAAGCCCGCGCCGCCCCGGCCTCGCAGACCGGATTCCTTGACATAGGCGATCACGTCGTCCGGCGACATGGACAGGGCCTTGCGCAGCCCCTCGTACCCCTCGTGCCGGCGGTACGTCTCCAGGGTCCAGGACCCGGGCTCGTCCCAGAACGCGGAAAGGACCGGAGCGAGCAGCTTCTCGGGATCTCCCCCGGTTCCGGGCCGGGGGTCCCCGTATTCGGTGGACAAGGTCATCACTCCCCCTCCTCGGTGACCGGACCGGACGGGTGCGCCGGGTCGGAGGCCGAAGTCGGCTGCGTGGAAGTCGGCGTCCCGGAGGGACCCGTCGTGGGGTGGTCGGACGACGGCGCGTCCTCGGGGGCCGCACCGCGCGGGGAGACCACCCTGCCGGGCGGCACCCCCTCGCCCTTGGCGAGGCGCAGTCCGATCAGGGAGGCGGGTCCGGCACCGCCGGTGGCCTCGACCGCGCCGGGGCGCTCGTCGGGGAAGCCGGCGAGGATCCGCGAGGTCTCCTTGAAGGTGCACAGGGGCGCGCCGCGGGTCGGCTCCACCCGCAGTCCGGCGCGCAGGTCGTCGACGAGCTGCTTGGCGGACTCGGGCGTCTGGTTGTCGAAGAACTCCCAGTTGACCATCACGACGGGCGCGAAGTCGCAGGCCGCGTTGCACTCGATGTGCTCCAGCGTGACCGCGCCGTCCTCGGTGGTCTCGTTGTTGCCGATCCCGAGGTGCTCCTTCAGCTCCTCGAAGATCGCGTCGCCGCCCATGACCGCGCAGAGCGTGTTGGTGCAGACCCCGACCTGGTAGTCGCCGGAGGGCTTGCGCCGGTACATGCTGTAGAAGGTGGCGACCGCGGTGACCTCGGCGGTCGTCAGATCGAGCATGTCCGCGCAGAACTGCATGCCCGTACGGGAGACATGGCCCTCCTCGGACTGCACGAGGTGCAGCAGCGGCAGCAGTGCCGAGCGCGAGCCGGGGTAGCGCGAGATCAGCTCCTTGGCGTCCGTCTCCAGCCTGGCGCGCACATCGGCCGGGTAGTCGGGAGCGGGGAGCTGGGGCATCCCGAGCTGCACCTGCGGATCGGGTGACTGGGCCGTCATCGGTCGACGCCTCCCATCACGGGGTCGATGGACGCGACGGCGACGATGACGTCGGCGACCTGGCCGCCCTCGCACATCGCCGCCATGGACTGAAGGTTGGTGAAGGACGGATCACGGAAGTGGACCCGGAAGGGGCGGGTGCCGCCGTCGGAGACGACATGGGCGCCCAGTTCACCCTTGGGGGACTCGACGGCCGCGTACACCTGACCCGGCGGCACGCGGAATCCCTCGGTCACCAGCTTGAAGTGGTGGATCAGGGCCTCCATGGAGGTGCCCATGATCTTCTTGATGTGGTCGAGGGAGTTGCCGAGTCCGTCCGGGCCGAGCGCGAGCTGCGCGGGCCAGGCGATCTTCTTGTCCGCGACCATGACCGGGCCGGGCTCCAGCCGCTCGACGCACTGCTCGATGATCCGCAGCGACTGCCGCATCTCCTCCAGGCGGATGAGGAAGCGGCCGTACGAGTCGCAGGTGTCCGCGGTCGGGACGTCGAACTCGTAGTTCTCGTATCCGCAGTACGGATCGGTCTTGCGCAGATCGTGGGCGAGTCCGGCGGAACGCAGGATCGGGCCGGTGGCACCGAGGGCCATGCAGCCGGTCAGATCGAGATAACCGACGTCCTGCATACGGGCCTTGAAGATCGGGTTGCCGGTGGCGAGCTTGTCGTACTCCGGCAGGTTCTTCTTCATGGTCTTCACGAACTCGCGGAGCTGGTCCACGGTGCCCGGCGGCAGATCCTGCGCGAGCCCGCCGGGGCGGATGTACGCGTGGTTCATGCGCAGGCCCGTGACCAGCTCGAACAGGTCCAGGACCAGCTCACGGTCGCGGAAGCCGTAGATCATGATCGTGGTGGCGCCCAGCTCCATACCGCCGGTGGCGATGCACACCAGGTGGGAGGAGATCCGGTTCAGCTCCATCAGCAGCACCCGGATCACCGACGCCCGGTCCGGGATCTGGTCCTCGATGCCGAGGAGCTTCTCCACGCCCAGGCAGTACGCCGCCTCGTTGTAGAACGGCGTGAGGTAGTCCATGCGCGTCACGAAGGTGGTGCCCTGGGTCCAGTTCCGGAATTCGAGGTTCTTCTCGATGCCGGTGTGGAGATAGCCGATGCCGCAGCGGGCCTCGGTGACGGTCTCGCCGTCGATCTCCAGGATCAGCCGGAGCACACCGTGGGTGGAGGGGTGCTGCGGTCCCATATTGACGACGATGCGCTCGTCGTCGGCCTTGGCGGCGGTCTGGACGATCTCGTCCCAGTCGCCGCCGGTGACCGTGTAGACCGGTCCCTCGGTGGTCTCGCGGGGATCCGAGACAGGCGCCCCGGACGGACCCGGTGAGGGGTGGGCGCCGGGAGACGGGTGGGCGTGGGAAGTGCTCACGAGTACGACCTCCGCTGGTCAGGAGCCGGGATCTGGGCGCCCTTGTACTCGACGGCGATGCCGCCGAGCGGATAGTCCTTGCGCTGCGGGAAGCCCTGCCAGTCGTCCGGCATCATGATCCGGGTGAGGGCCGGGTGGCCGTCGAAGATCAGGCCGAAGAAGTCGTACGCCTCGCGCTCGTGCCAGTCGTTGGTGGGGTAGACCGCGACCAGCGAGGGGACGTGCGGATCGCTGTCCGGAGCGGACACCTCGATCCGGATCAACCGTCCGTGCGTGAGCGAGCGCAGATGGTAGACGGCGTGCAGCTCGCGGCCCTTGTCCTGCGGGTAGTGCACCGCGCTCACGCCCGTGCACAGCTCGAAGCGCAGGGCGGGATCGTCGCGCAGGGTGCGGGCGACCTGGAGCAGATGCTCGCGGGCGATGTGGAAGGTCAGCTCGTCCCGGTCGACGATCGTCTTCTCGATCGCGTTCTCGGGGACGAGACCCTGCTCCTCCAGCGCGCCCTCCAGCTCGTCGGCGACCTCGTCGAAGTAGCCGCCGTAGGGACGGGTGGCCTCGCCCGGCAGGCGTACGGAGCGGACGAGGCCGCCGTAGCCGGAGGTGTCACCGCCGTTGTTGGCGCCGAACATGCCGCGCTGGACGCGGATCTCCTCGCCGTGCTCACCACGCTGTCCCGGAAGGTTCTGCTCGCTGAGCTCCTTCTCGGGATTCGGCTGATCACTCACCGGAGCAGCCCCTTCATCTCAATGGTCGGCAGTGCCTTGAGCGCTGCTTCCTCCGCCTCGCGGGCCGCCTCCTCGGCGTTCACGCCGAGCTTCGAGGTCTGGATCTTCTGGTGGAGCTTGAGGATCGCGTCCATCAGCATCTCCGGGCGCGGCGGGCAGCCGGGGAGATAGATGTCGACCGGGACGATGTGATCAACACCCTGCACGATGGCGTAGTTGTTGAACATGCCGCCCGACGAGGCGCAGACCCCCATGGAGATCACCCACTTGGGGTTCGGCATCTGGTCGTAGACCTGCCGCAGCACCGGCGCCATCTTCTGGCTGACCCGGCCCGCGACGATCATCAGGTCGGCCTGGCGCGGCGAACCGCGGAAGACCTCCATGCCGAAGCGGGCCAGGTCGTAGCGGCCCGCGCCCGTCGTCATCATCTCGATGGCGCAGCAGGCCAGACCGAACGTGGCCGGGAAGACGGATGCCTTGCGCACCCAGCCGGCGGCCTGCTCGACCGTGGTCAGCAGGAAACCGCTCGGCAGCTTCTCTTCGAGTCCCATAGGTGCCCCTCAGCCCCTAGTCCCATTCCAGGCCGCCGCGCCGCCATACATAGGCGTAGGCGACGAAGACGGTGAGCACGAAGAGCAGCATCTCCACGAGCCCGAAAAGCCCGAGGGCGTCGAAGCTGACCGCCCAGGGGTAAAGGAAGACGATCTCGATGTCGAAGACGATGAAGAGCATCGCCGTCAGGTAGTACTTGATGGGGAAGCGACCGCCTCCGGCCGGCGTGGGAGTGGGCTCGATGCCGCACTCGTACGCCTCTAGCTTCGCCCGGTTGTACCTCTTGGGGCCGATTAGCGTGGCCATGACCACGGAGAAGATCGCAAACCCTGCCCCGAGGGCGCCGAGTACAAGGATGGGCGCGTAAGCATTCACCCTCCTCGCTCCTTCCAGTCGTCTCTGACCGTTTGGACCGCACCGGGCATTCCGCCAGCCGCCTCGAAGATCGCGTTCATGTGAGGCAGTTCACAAGCCCGACTGCCCCGCATCCTATGCCTGTCAGTCTGTGATCTGCGACACGGGGTCGACCTTCGGCTTTGTGATCTCCACCACCCGTTGATCGATCAAACGCCTTCCCTGGCAGTGATCTTCGTACGGGACGCGCGCAAGGGATCACCGGCCGTGATCTCCCGCCGCGTTTCCCCTGGTCGTGAGGGGTGATCCTCTATCAAAGAGCGACCCTTCGGGGCAAATTGGCACGGGACCGCTTTGGGTGATAGGTGCCATCGCCTCATTCGAGCGGGGCTGGGGCCGACAGATTCGGAGGGCAGCATTCCGGAGCGCCCGGGCGCCAGCGAGGCGCGGGGCACGCGCGGGAGGGAGCGGACGCGTGCGCGGGTTCACGAACTTCTGTCGGCAAATCCGCGGGCGGGTACGGAGGGAGCGGCGCCCGCCCGGCAGCGCCGGAGCCCACCCGGGGTCGCGGCCGGAACCCACCCCCGGGATCACGGCGGGACGATCCCGGGGCAACCCCTGGGGTCGCACCCCGAACACCCTCGGCATCGCCCCGGGTTGCCCCGAGGGCCGCCGCGCACCACCCCGGGGCCCGCCCGGAGTCGCCGGGGCGTCCGGGCACGGGACAGATAGGGGGCCACGCACAGGGACACGTATGGACACAGGCACCGGTGCCGCCCTCTGGTCGGCGTCGGCGGGCGCGGGCTTCGACAGGTGCGGGCGCGGGCTTCGGCGCGGGTTCGGGCGCGCCTGCGGCCTCCGGCCCGTCCGGGTTGCCGGGTGCCGCCGGGGTACTCCCCTTCGTACGCGGCACCGCCATCGCGGTCCTCTTCTACGGGCCGCGACGATCCGCGACCGGCCGGAGACCGGCCGTCACCGCCGAAGGATCGATCGGCTGAACGCGCGGACGCCCAGCCGGTCCGTACATCCCCCGCACCACAGCCCGCACGCGCCCGAGAACGCATCGGGAACTCACCGGGATGCCGGGGACTCGACTGCCGCCGGTGCCGGGAGTCCGCCCGCCACCCCTCCCCCGGCACCCGCCCACCCAAGGACCGCCGGACGGGATCGGCGGGCGCCAGGGGATCGAAGGAGCCGACGCGGGACCACGGCGGCGAGGAGGCTCGGCAGCCGTGCGGCGAAGAGTGCGACCCCGGCTCCACGGGAGACCGAGTGCCGCGCTCTGGCCACTCGGGTCGGGGTCCAGCGGGGTGGTAACGACCGAAACCCCTCCCACCGATGACAGCCCTGTGACCTGCGTCACACCCAACAGCCCCCAATGAAAGCGGGCTTGGCCAACCGAACGCGAGGGTGGTAGGCGCCAGGCAATTCGGACCTTTCAGCGAAAGATCGTGCTCATGAGCGCGATCACAGGTGTCCGTATTGCCCGTTACGGCGTCAATAAAGGTTCACCGAAAGTGGATTGATAGGTTCCGGTCGTAACTGTGGCGCAACCCACGTTTCTTGATGGGAACTATGTACGACTGATAACGGTGTACTCATGTCCCACACCGCTCACATACCCAGCCACCGGAAGCCCCGTCAGCGGAGCGCCTCCACCGTTGCGCTCCGGGCCGGAGTTGCCGGTGGCGTCCTCAGCACCATCGCAGTGGCCGGTGCGGCCGGGCCGGCGAGCGCCGACCCGGTGACCGAGACCATTGAGATGCCCGCGCTCAATGTGGCCGGTCTCTCCGAGGCCGTCGCGCAGTCCGCCCAGACCACTCAGCAGATCGTCCTGGACCAGGAGTTGCAGGCCCAGGAGGACGCCGCCGCCGAGAAGGCGTCGCAGGCGGCCAAGAAGGCCAAGGCCGAGGCGGTCCGCAAGGCGGAGGCGGCCAAGGCCGAGGCGAAGAAGCGGGCCGCGGACAAGGAGCGTGCCTCCCGTACGGCCGAGCGCACCTCGCTCTCGGCGACCGCCACCAGCACCGCGTCGAAGTCCTCCTCTCCCTCTTCCTCCTCCACCCCGTCCGGCTCCGTCGGGACCGTGATCGCCTTCCTCAAGGCGCAGGTCGGCGACGCCTATGTCCTGGGTGCGACCGGCCCCAACTCGTGGGACTGCTCCAGCCTGGTCCAGGCCGCGTTCCGCCAGGTCGGCATCGACCTCCCCCGGGTCTCGCAGGACCAGTCGACGGCCGGACGCCAGGTCGGTACGTCCAACCTCCAGGTCGGCGACATCCTCTACTGGGGCAGCGCGGGCAGCGCGTGGCACACGGGTGTCTACATCGGCGACGGCAAGTACCTGGACGCGGCCAACCCCCGCAAGGGCGTGGTCATCCAGGATCTGTCGGGCTACCCGGCGACCGGCGCGGTACGGGTGCTCTGAACCCGGCACGGTACGGGTGCTCTGAACCCGGCACGGTACGGGTGCTCTGAAGCCGTACCCGTATGACGTCCGGAGGGCCGTGGCTCCCCTCCCCCCGCTCGGGGGCGGAGCCACGGCCCTTCTCCGTGCGCCGGGCCCGGTCAGATGTCCGGGTTCGACTCCAGGCGGGTCAGGTCCATGTCGTCCAGCAGCGCCTCCACCGTACGGCCGCTCGTATCGGCGTCCTTCTCGATCTCGACCGCCGCCCACCCCGTCAGGCTCATCACCAGCACCCGCAGTCCGTCCGTGCCGTACTCCGCGAGGACCTCGTCGGCGGTCCGGAGGGCCTCCTCGGGAATGCGCTCCTCGGGATACAGGCCGACGACTCTCCGTAGCAGGCTGACCGAAATCCGCGAGATGTCCGGGGCGATGGCGCCCAGGCGTCGGTCCTCGGCATCGTCCAAGGTTCCTCCCCATCCGTTCGGCCACCATGCGGCGGCGGGGTGTGCAGACGAGACAGTTTCCTGTCCCGCCCTGCTCCATGCGAACGGTTTCCCCTTCGTGACAGATGATGAAGGAGCGTACGGGGAGGCGCCGTTGGGGCGGAGTTACGCGAGGGCCCTGCCCTCTCCCCCTGGCTGGGTCAGCCCCGGGAGACGTTCCGCGGCGCCCCGGAAACCCCGGTCCCGTTGGGGCGGGTGCCGGAAGTGCTCCAGGAACTGCTGCCGGTCAACTCTTCCGGCCTGGCCACCCAGGGCGGGGGGGTTGACGTGCGGCGGCGTACGAAAGATCTGATCATTTAGCTCGATCGGGGGCAGTAGAGCCGATTCTCCAAAGGGGCAGACCGACGGCGTGGATGATCTCGGCCGAGGTGCCCTCGCCCGGGGTGACGTTCCAGCGCCGGGCGTTTTCTGCAGATCCTGGAGGATCCATGCGACACCCTGTCTCCCGCCTGCGCACGCGAGCGCTGGCCGTCGGGCTCGTGCTGGCCGCAGCCGCACTTGTGCCCTCTGGTTCCGCGGGCGCGGCTGATCAGTACGAGTGGGCCGCGTTGGGCGACTCGTACACCGCCGGCGGCTTCGTCGGCGACCCGCAGCCCGCACTCGGTGACGCGTCGCGGGACGGCTGCGACCGCACCGCCGACGCCTACCCCGGCGTTGTCGAACGGGAGCTCGCCGAGTTCCCGCCGGGCAAGCCCGTCAACCTGACCAACGTCAGCTGCGGCAACGCCACCATCGCCGACATCGCCAACGTCAAGCAGACACCGATCAGCCCGGTCCAGCCCCCCGCCGACGGCTGGCCCGCGGTGGACCCGCAGACCCAGCGAGCCGGCCTGGGTGACCAGACCGACATCGTCACCATCGGCGTCGGCGGCAACAGCCTGCCCTTCGGCGGCATGCTCCTCAAGTGCCTCGAACAGGGTGTGGCCGGCAAGTCCTGCCGCGACCACTACACCAACCCGCCCGAGGGCGAGGAGAGCATCCAGGACAAGCTCGCCCGGGTCCAGGACGAGTACATCGAGATGCTGGCCCAGGTGCACCAGGCCGCGCCCAACGCCAAGGTGATCACGGTCGGCTACCCGGCCGTCCTGCCGGAGGAAGGCAGCGCCTGCAACCGCCTCTCCCTCACCGAGCTCGGCTCGATCACCCACGCCGACGTCGACTGGCTCCGTGACGACGTCCTCAAGGAGCTGAACACCACGATCAAGAGGGTTACGGACTTCTTCGGCGACCGCTACGTCGACGTCTACTCCTCCAGCGTGGGCCACGACGCCTGCCAGCCCGCGAACACCAAGTGGGTCGAGGGAATCTGCGGCGACGCCGAGGACTACTGGCCCGCCAAGGTCCCCGGCACCCTGCTGAACTGCGGTCTCGTCGGCAAGCGCGCCACCCTGGTCCACCCCAACGCCGCAGGACACGCCAACACCGCCGCCCACGTCGAACGAGCCATCCGCATCGCCCTCCTCGAACGCTGACCAACAGGCCGGAACCCCGGCGCCGCGCGCAAGCGCGGCCCGGGGCATCCCGGCCGGCGATTCCGGCCCCATGAACCGTGATCATTCACCAGTCGAGATCCACTTTCGATAGACGGCCTGACCCGGGGGTCCCGCCGACCGGCACAGCGGGCTCTCCCGTGACCGGCGCGCCGGTGCTCAGCGCCTCGGTGAGCGACGTACGCCATCGCTCGTAGCCGGGCGCCAGCCGCCGCAGACCGGCGACCAGCGCCCGGTCGTCCCCTGCCACCAGCGGCCCCTGGAGTGCGCCGAGGGCCCTGGCCTGGCCGGCCGCGACGGCGGCGGGCTCCCACAGGCCCAGCCGGGCCAGACCGCGGGCCGCGTCGTTCAGCCGGCGGGCCCCGACCCGGATCGCGAAGTCCCCCAGCAGTTCCCGGGTCTGCGGGTCGAGCCCCCGGGAGACCAGCGCGGCGAGGCCCTCGACCGCGGCGGCTCCGCCGAGCGTGCCGGGCGGCACCGGGAGGTCCTCGCGGCCGGACAGCCACCGGACGGCCCCCGGAAGGGAGCGCCGCAGGGCCTCCTCCTCGGTGACGTCCTCCTCCCGGACGAAGTCGGTCCGCATCACGTACGGCGTGTCCGTGTACGTGACCGAGTCCGCCCGCCATGCCTCCAGGAAGGGGGCGACCCCGAGCGTCGCGTACGGATGCCCCTCCGGGTCGTGCAGCAGCACGGTGTCGCCCTCGACCGCGAGCACCACCACATAGTGGTCACCGCCACCGGGCAGCGGAGTGCCGGGCCGGTAGAGCAGCAACCCCAGATCGACCGGCCCGACCAGAACGGGCCCCCGCGCCGCGGCCGTCCGCAGCCGGGCCATGGCCTCATCCGGCGTGCCGCCGGACGTGCGGGTGCAGCGGTAACCCAGCAGTCCGGCGGCGGCGTCCAGTCCCAGCTCCGGATCCCAGCCGTACGGATCGAACATCGGCAGCGTGCCACCGATCAGCTGAACGCCGTACGGAGAGCCGGTCAGGGTCTCCACGACGACGGGCGCGGGCGCGTCGGGCCCGAGGACCATCACCAGGGAATTGGCATAGCAGTAGGGGCCGGATCCGGTGTACGGGGTGGCCATGGCGGGCCTTCTCTCGGTGCGGTGGGGCAGGGCGGCCAGTCCACGACCTCACACGGTGTGAAGGTCAAGCGGCGGCCCCGCCGGTCCCGCCGTGGCTCCACCGAGCCGGGGATACCTCGCGGAGCGACGCTCGGGGCACCGGTGTCAGTCCGCAGATCCCTCCTCGCGCCGGAACCCCTGGAACGCTCCTGGGGCAGAGGTGTTCTCAGGCAGGCAGAGCGGGCTCGAAAGAGAGTCGTCGGAGCGTTCAGCGGCGGCTCGCGACCTTCTATCCCTGTGCTGACGGCGCGTTGCTCGACGCCTTGTGCGCCATCTCGAAGGAACGTCGGGGGCAGCATTGGTTCGACGAGTACCGCGGCGTCCTTTCGCCGGGCTTCCTGGACATGGCCGAACTGGAACATCACGCCACAGCACTGCGTTCCTTGACGAGCGTCACGCCGCCCGGTCTCTTGCAGACAGAAGCTTATTCCCGAGCTTTGTTCCACGGTGCGATTCCAAAACTACCGGGCGAGGAGATCGAGGCCCGCGTCAGCCATCGGCGCCGAAGGGCGGAGGTTCTCGACAGCTCCATGCCGCCGCGCTTTGACGCGATCATCCACGAAGCCG
Source organism: Streptomyces sp. NPDC004609 (assembly GCF_042873655.1). Classification (NCBI taxonomy): domain Bacteria; kingdom Bacillati; phylum Actinomycetota; class Actinomycetes; order Kitasatosporales; family Streptomycetaceae; genus Streptomyces; species Streptomyces sp. NPDC004609. Next base: position 214,717 of record NZ_JBIALS010000006.1, read on the forward strand.
CCCTGCGGATGTGTTTCGGGGGCCGCAAGGTTGCTCACGAACAGCTTGAACACCTGGTCGGCGCTTCAGAAAGACCCGGTGTAACCGTCCGGGTGATTCCGTTTACGAACGAGAGGTTCATCGAGGTCACGCAACCTGTTCTCTATGCGAGCGGACGTGTTCCTCAGCTCGACACCGTCCAGATCGACAGCGCCGTCGGTGGTCGTTTCCTGGACACAGACGCCGACCTGCGCAAGTACGGGTCCCTGCTCGGCATCGCCGAACAGGCGTCGCTCGATCCGGAAAAGTCCCGGCAACTCATCCACCGCATCGCCCGAGAATTGTGAGAGAACCAGAGATGAGCACATCCATAGAGTACGACCTTGCCGCGCTCGGCTTCCTCGGCGGTGATGACGTGCGGCTTGGCGCTGCACTTCATCGTCTGGCCGGGTCCAGGCTGGTCTTCGGGCAGGTCACCGCACCGGCGGTGGGGTCGACCACCTTGATGCCGGTGACGGTCAGCGGGCCCTCGTTGGCGACCGTGAACTTCCCGTCGATACGGTCGCCCGCGTCGGTCCGGCCGTTCTTGTTGACGTCCGTGACCTCGGCGGCCTTGGTGAGACCGATCTTGCCCTTGCCATCCGAGGGCACGGTCACGGTGGACGGCGGGGAGACCGGCGGCTTGCCATTCGGCGGAGTGCCGGTACCGGTCGCGGTGTTCTTGATCGAACCCTTGTCGACATCGGCCTGCGTCACCTTGTACGTAGCCGTACAGGTCACCGACGCACCCGGAGCCATGGACTTGGCACCGATCGGGCAGGCCACCGGGCTCAGCTTGCCGCTACCCGTGAACTCACCCTCATCGACCTTCACATCCTTAAACGTGACGCTACCCGTGTTGGTGACCAGGAAGCTGTAATCGATCTCCTCGCCCACGACCAGCTTGCCCGGCTTCTCCGTCTTCGCGGTCTTGACCACGGTCAGCGCGGGCTCCGACGTCCCCGGAACCGTCACGGTGGACGGCGGAGACACCGGCGGCTCACCCTTGGCGTCAAGAACGGCTTCTCCTCCGTCGTCGCCGAAGCCTTGGAGGAGTGGCTCGCCGCGCAGAAGCTGCGCGAGGTCGTGACCGCTGACCGGAAGGCCTTCGGCCCCGTTTCCGCCGAGGCCAGGCGGCAGGCGGAACAGGAGTGGTAAGCAAGCGCCTCAAGATCAAGGCCAAGAGCGAGGGCACGCTCGTCCTGGATGCCCAGGGGCTTTCACTGCACGCCGATGGCGACGAAGGGATGCGAGCGCGCATCGAGGTCGCTCAGCAGAGCGGACGGCGCGTGGCGCTGTCCGCACTGACACCCCTGGGGGTACGCCGAACCGGGGAGGCAGCCAAGCGGCTCCAGCTCCTGTTGTCCCGATTCGACGTGAAACCGGTCAACGACGCGGTGACGGACGCCGCGGCAAAGCTGCTGGAGGTCTCCGGCCTTGACGGACACGAATGCCTCGTGGACGCACTCGTCGTGGCCACGGCCGCGCTCTGCACACCCCCGGTACTGCTCGTCACGTCCGACAGATCGCACATCCCCGCGCTGTGCAAGGCAGCTGAGGAGCTTCCCGGCTCACCGAGGGTGAAGATCGTCAACGTCTGAGAGCCCGCCCGGTCGCCGTACGCGGGCCGCTCGGCCTCGTGCCGTGCGGCCCCGCGCCGACCGGTCAGGCTCGGGGGGCCACCTTGGAGAGCCCGTTGATGATGCGGTCCATCGCGTCGCCGCCGGTCGGGTCCGTCAGGTTCGCCAGCATCTTCAGCGTGAAGCGCATCAGCATCGGGTGGGTCAGACCGCGCTGAGTCGCGATCTTCATGACCTTCGGGTTGCCGATCAGCTTCACGAACGCGCGGCCGAGCGTGTAGTAGCCGCCGTAGGTGTCCTTGAGGACCCTCGGGTAGCGGTGGAGGGCGAGTTCGCGCTGTGCCGGTGTCGAGCGGGCGAACGCCTGCACGATCACCTCGGCCGCGATCTGGGCCGACTCCATGGCGTAGGCGATGCCTTCGCCGTTGAACGGGTTCACGAGCCCGCCCGCGTCACCGACCAGCATCAGACCGCGGGTGTAGTGCGGCTGGCGGTTGAACGCCATCGGGAGGGCGGCGCCGCGGATCGGGCCGGTCATGTTCTCGTCGGTGTAGCCCCAGTCCTCGGGCATCGAGGCGCACCACGCCTTGAGGACCTCGCGCCAGTCCAGCTCCTTGAAGGAGGCGGAGGTGTTCAGCACGCCCAGGCCGACGTTGGACGTACCGTCGCCCATGCCGAAGATCCAGCCGTAGCCGGGGAGCAGCCGGTCCTCGCCGGGGCCGCGGCGGTCCCACAGCTCCAGCCAGGACTCCAGATAGTCGTCGTCGTGGCGGGGGGAGGTGAAGTACGTCCGCACGGCCACGCCCATCGGACGGTCCTCCCGGCGGTGCAGGCCCATCGCGAGGGAGATGCGCGAGGAGTTGCCGTCGGCGGCGACCACGAGCGGCGCGTGGAAGGTGACCGGGGTCTTCTCCTCGCCGAGCCTGGCCTCCACACCCGTGATCCGGCGGGTCCGCTCGTCGATGACCGGCGCGCCCACATTGCAGCGCTCGTACAGCCGCGCGCCCGCCTTCTGCGCCTGCCGGGCGAGCTGCTCGTCGAAGTCGTCGCGCTTGCGGACCAGTCCGTAGTCCGGGTAGGCGGCGAGCTCCGGCCAGTCGAGCTGGAGCCGTACCCCGCCGCCGATGATCCGCAGGCCCTTGTTCCGGAGCCAGCCGGCCTCTTCGGAGACGTCGATGCCCATGGACACGAGCTGCTTGGTCGCGCGGGGGGTGAGACCGTCGCCGCAGACCTTCTCGCGCGGGAACGCCGTCTTCTCCAGCAGCAGGACGTCGAGTCCGGCCTTGGCCAGGTAGTACGCGGTCGTGGAGCCGGCCGGGCCGGCCCCGACGACGATCACATCCGCTGTGTGTTCGGTGAGGGGCTCGGTCACGGCGGTTCTCCCGACGGCTCGAAGATTGGGGCGTGCTGAACGGCACGGGACAAGGGCAGTCTAGGGGGACGTAACGATCAGCCGACTGAAGGGCTCCCCCTTATGAGCAGGCTCCTGCCCGCCGTACAGCTCCGTGTGCCCACCGACGAGGACGCCTTCGCCTGGCACCGGGTGTTCGACGACCCGGAGGTGATGGAGTTCCAGGGCGGACGCGGGGCGGAGCTGTCGGTGTACGAGGAACTGACCGCTCGCCAGCGGCGGCACGACGCCGAACGCGGCTTCTGTCTGTGGACGGTTCTCGACGAGGAGGGCCGGGTCGTCGGCTTCACGGGCGCGCAGCCGTGGCCGCACGAGGAGTTCGGGCCGTACGGCGAGATCGAGATCGGCTGGCGGCTGGCCCGGCCCGCCTGGGGCAAGGGGTACGCGACGGCGGCGGCCAGGATGACGCTGGACCGGGTACGGGCGGCGGGGGTCGGACGGGTGGTGGCCATGGTCGAGGCCGGGAACGAGCGGTCGCTCGCGGTCGTCGCACGGCTGGGGATGGAACGGACGCAGGTCTTCCGGGTGCCGGGCTCGGAGCGCGAGGGGTACTGCTTCCGTCTGGAGCTGGGCGCGGACACGGACAGCGGCGGCGGTGGCGGCGCGGCCGGAGGCACGTCCGGTATCTGAGCCGAGTCCTGCCCCGGCCCCGGCTCCCTCGTACGGGCACTGCCCCGGCTCCTTGACGCGGGCCCGGCTCAGGTCCGGGTTCCGGGCCGGGTTCTCTCGTACGGGATCTGGCCCGGGCGCCGGTGACGGGTCCCGGGTCACGGGCCCGGTCCGAGGGCCTTCGCCGGGCCGGGACGCCACCGCGCCGTCCGGCAGCCGCCCGGCGCGCCTCCCGCGTACGGGAACGGCCGGTGTCTCCCGGCGCAGGGCGAGTGGACCTGCTTCCCGTGCCCGTCCCGCGTACGGGAACGCCGGTCAGCCTTCCTTCGTCCCCCGGTGCAGCGCCACCACACCGCCCGTCAGATTCCGCCACGCCACCTTCGACCAGCCCGCCTTCTGGAGCTTCGCCGCCAGCGCGGGCTGGTCCGGCCAGGACTGGATGGACTCGGCCAGGTAGACGTACGCGTCCGGGTTGGAGCAGACCGAGCGCGCCAGCGGCGGCAGCGCCCGCATCAGATACTCCTCGTACACCGTCCGGAACGGCGTCCAGGTGGGGTGGGAGAACTCGCAGATCACGACCCGGCCGCCGGGCCTGGTCACCCGGAACAGCTCGCGGAGCGCCCGGTCCGTGTCCTGCACATTGCGCAGGCCGAAGGAGATGGTGACCGCGTCGAAGACTCCGTCGCGGAAGGGGAGCCGGGTGGCGTCACCGGCGGTCAGCGGGAGCCAGGGGTGCCGCTTCTTGCCCTCGTGGAGCATGCCGAGGGAGAAGTCGCAGGGCACGACATAGGCACCGGTCTCGGTGAACGGGAGCGAGGACGTGCCCGTGCCGGCCGCGAGGTCGAGGACCTTCTGGCCCGGGCGGGCGTCGACCGCCTTCGCGACCTGCTTGCGCCACCTCCGGTCCTGGCCCAGCGAGATCACGTCATTGGTGATGTCGTAGTTCTTCGCCACCTTGTCGAACATGGAGGCGACTTCGTGCGGCTGCTTGTCCAGGGAGGCTCGGTTCACGCAGCCCATTCTGCCGCCCGGGCCGGGGGCGGTGCCGGGCAGGGGACAACGGGACCCTCAGCGCCGCCGGTGGACCAGACGGCCGGCGAGTACGGTCGCGACGCAGGTCGCGGCACCCCGTGCGGCGAGGGCCTCCTCGTCCGGGACGTCGAACACGGCGAAGTCCGCGCGGCCGCCCTCTCCCGCGAGAGGTGCCAGGAAGGCGTCGGCCGGGGAGCGTCCGGCGAGCGGGTCCAGCGAGGGCGGACCGGACGGTTCCCCCGGGCGCGGCAGCACTCCCAGGCCCGCGCGGGTGACCGCGTCCAGGACCGAGGGCCGCCGCGGGCTCCCCGCGACGGCGACCGTGCCGTGGGCCAGCATTCGCTGGATGCCCCGGCGGGCGCTCGCGCCCCACCGCACCTCGTCGAGGTCCAGGGCGGCGAGCGCGTCCCCGGTCAGCGGCTCGGTGCCGAGTTCGCGGGCCTCGCGCGGATCGGGGTGGTACGCCTGCTCCAGCAGCTCGGGGCCGTGGGGATTGAGCAGGCCCGGGGTGATGACGCCGGGCCAGCGGCGGACCCGGGCGCCCGGGCGGTCGGCGGCCAGCCGCTCGTACGGGCCGACGGCCTCGATCGCACGGCCACGGACGGCGACGGCCCCGCCCGGGACAGCGGGCAGCCCGCCGCCGGGCAGCAGCAGCGGGGCGGTGTGGATCGTGAGCAAGCCGTTCCGTTTCCGGGCCTCGGTCGGTGGTGCGGGAGCTTCGGCCGGTGTTCCGGAGCCTCAGCCACAGCCGGTGTTCCGGAGCCTCAGCCGTTGTTCCAGAGCCTCAGTTGGCGTTCAGGAGCTTCAGCTCCGGGTGCGCGGTGCCGCCCGCGATCGCCGTGGAGGAGATGTGCGAGGCCACGCGCTCGTCGACCGGGTCGTCCGCCGGGTCCTCGTGCACGACGATGTGCTCGTACGTCGTCGTGCGCTGCGCGGGGACGCGGCCCGCCTTGCGGATCAGATCGATGATCTCCTGCCGGTTCGAGCGGTGCTTGGCGCCCGCCGAGGAGACGACGTTCTCCTCCAGCATGATCGAGCCGAGGTCGTCCGCGCCGTAGTGCAGGGAGAGCTGGCCGATCTCCTTGCCGGTGGTCAGCCAGGAGCCCTGGATATGGGCGACGTTGTCGAGGAAGAGCCGCGCGATCGCGATGATCCGCAGATACTCGAAGATCGTCGCCTGGGTGCGGCCCTTGAGATGGTTGTTCTCGGGCTGGTACGTGTACGGGATGAAGGCCCGGAAGCCTCCCGTCCGGTCCTGGACGTCCCGGATCATGCGCAGATGCTCGATCCGCTCGGCGTTGGTCTCGCCGGTGCCCATCAGCATGGTGGAGGTGGACTCGACGCCCAGGCCGTGCGCGGTCTCCATGATCTCCAGCCAGCGCTCGCCGGACTCCTTGAGCGGGGCGATCGCCTTGCGGGGGCGCTCGGGGAGCAGTTCGGCGCCCGCGCCCGCGAAGGAGTCGAGACCGGCCGCGTGGATCCGGCGGATGGCGTCCTCGACGGTGACACCGGAGATCCGGGCCATGTGCTCGACCTCGGACGCGCCGAGGGAGTGGATCACCAGCTGCGGATAGGCGGCCTTGATGGCGGAGAAGTGCTTCTCGTAGTACTCGACGCCGTAGTCGGGGTGGTGACCGCCCTGGAACATGATCTGGGTGCCGCCCAGCTCCACGGTCTCCGCGCAGCGGCGCAGGATGTCGTCGAGGTCACGGGTCCAGCCCTTGGCGGTGTCCTTCGGCGCGGCGTAGAAGGCGCAGAACTTGCAGGCCGTGACACATACGTTGGTGTAGTTGATGTTGCGTTCGATGATGTACGTCGCGATGTGCTCCGTACCGGCGTAGCGCCTGCGGCGCACGGCGTCGGCGGCGCGGCCCAGCGCGTGCAGGGGGGCCGACCGGTAGAGGTCGAGCGCCTCTTCGGGGGTGATGCGCCCGCCCTCGGCAGCACGGTCCAGCACGGACTGGTGGTCGGCCTTCTCGGTCACCGGGTGTCACCTTTCGGCGGTCGATTCCTGAGCCCGTGCGGATTCGGACACGGATCGTGTACGGGCGGTGTGCGGGCCGGTCCAGCCTACGCCAGGTGCCCCGGCGCCCCTCGGACAGGCCGGACCCCGCCCTTCCGGACGCGCCCCGGGCGCCGTGCCGGAGGCAGCCCCGGTGGTCCGCCCGGCCGGGTGGCTCAGCCGGCCCTCGTCAGGACGGCCTTGGGGTTGCCCGCGCGGGGCTCGTCGGAGAGATACCGCAGACGGGCGCCGTCGAGGCGCAGTTCCACCTTGTGGGTGCCGGAGGTGCAGGTTCCGGACTCGCCGTTGGACTTGCCGTCGGCGACCAGCCGGGCGGCGTTCGCGCCGCGCAGCACCAGATCGTCGACGCAGGTGAGGCCGCCGAGCGCGTTGTACTGGGTGACGGTGCCGATCCGGGCGCCCGTCTTCCCGGCCTTGAGGACGACGACGAACCTCCCGCCCTCGATCTCGCTGCCCGCGATCTCCAGGGTGTAGGGGCCGCTCCAGGTGCCGAGGAACGCCTCGGGGACGTTCTCGGTCCGGCCGCCCGGCGTGGCACCGGGGCCGGTGGTCCCCCGCGGTCCGGTGGAGCTCCGCGCGGTCGCGGAGGGGAGGGGGACGGCCTGGTTGTCCTTGGTGTTGTCAGCGGTCCCCGGCCAGAGGTCGAACAGCAGTGCCGAGCCGAGGGTGGCCGCGACGACGGCGAGGCCGAGAGTGAGCGTCACCGAGCAGGTGACCTTCCGGCGGCGGCCGGAGGCGGTGGGCTCCGGCGGCTCCGGGTGGGGTGCGCTCCCGGCCGTGACCGGGGAACCCGAGACGGTCGCGTCCGGGGCCGCCGGGCCGGACGCGGTCCCGGCAGTGGCGCCGTAGGTCCCGGGGCCGGGGGCCTGGACGGGGACCGGGGCGCCGAATTCACCGGACGGCTTCACCGGCCCGCCGGGCGGGGACGGCTCGACCGGCGGCCCGAACGTGCCGATGGCCGGGCTGCTGAACGGCACCGGCCCCGAGGCCGCCTCGGGCCGCGCGTCCGGGGCGTCCGGCTCCAGATCGAGCAGGGCGACCGCCGCCCGGCTGACCTCCGCCACCAGCGGGCCCGGCAGCCAGCCCGTGCCGACGAGGGCCGCCGCACCGCCGGGTGCCAGGACGCCCGCGATCTCACCGGGCGACGGCCGGGCGGCCGGGTCCTTGGCGAGGCAGCGGGCCACCAGTTCCTTCAGGTCGCCTTTCACCGCGTCCAGTTCGGGTTCCTCGTGGACCACCTTGTAGAGCAGGGTCGCCGACGAGTCGCCCCGGAAGGGGGCCGAACCGGTCGCCGCGTACGCCAGGACGGCGCCCAGCGAGAAGACGTCGGCGGCGCCCGTGACGCCCTTGCCGAGAATGGCCTCCGGGGACATGTAGCCGGGTGAGCCGACGGAGACCCCGGTGGAGGTGAGGGAGGCGGTGCCGTCCGTGGCGCGGGCGATGCCGAAGTCGATCAGGCGCGGCCCGTCGAGGGTGAGCAGCACATTCGACGGCTTGACGTCGCGGTGTACAAGTCCCAGCGTGTGCACGGCCGTCAGCGCCTCGGCGAGCCCGCCGCCCAGCGCGTGGACCGCGGGAGCGGGCAGCGGGCCGTGTCCGGTCACCGCCGCCGAGAGCGGGGGCCCGGCGACATAGCCGGTGGCGACCCAGGGCACGGACGCGTCCGGATCGGCGTCCAGCACGGGCGCGGTCCACTGGCCGCCGACCCGGCGGGCCGCCGCCACCTCGCGCCGGAACCGCTCCCGGAACTCCTCGTCGAGCGCGAAGTGCGGATGGACGACCTTGACCGCGACCGTACGCCCGCCGGCGCTGCGGCCGAGATAGACGCGGCCCATCCCGCCCGCCCCCAGCCGCCCGAGCAGCCGGTACGCACCGATGCTCCGTGGCTCGTCCGGATCCAGCGGCTGCATCCGTCTCCCCCCGTCGAACCCCGGCCCGTACGGCATCTCAGCCTAGAGGAACGAGCCGGTGCGGGGCGGGCCTAACCCACCCCGAGGAGGTCCACGGTGACATCGGCGGCGAAGCCGGACGTCGGACCGGTGCGGCGCGCGAACTCCCGTACGCCCGCGAGCTGGTCGGAGCCGAAACGGAAGTCAAGCGTCCGGAAGTACCGTTCGAGCAGCTCCGCGTCGAACACCTCCCAGCGCGCGGCCTGTTCGGAGACCTTGGCGACCTCCTGGAGCGAAAGATCGCGCGAGGCGAGGAACGCCCGGTGCGCCTCGTCGACCACCCCGGGCTCACGCGCCAGATAGTCCTTGCGGGCCGCCCAGACGGCGAAGACGAACGGCAGCCCCGTCCACTCCTTCCACATCTGTCCCAGATCGTGGACCTGGAGACCGAGTCGGGGGGCCTCGTGGAGCGAGGCGCGCAGGGCCGCGTCGCCGATCAGCACGGCGGCGTCCGCCTCCTGCATCATCACGCCGAGGTCGGGCGGGCAGGTGTAGTAGTCGGGCCTGACCCCGTACCGCTCGGACAGCAGGAGCTGGGCGAGGCGTACCGAGGTGCGCGAGGTGGAGCCGAGGGCGACCCGGGCGCCGTCGAGGTTCTCCAGACCCACCTGCGAGACGATCACACAGGACATCACCGGGCCGTCGCAGCCGACGGCGATGTCGGGGAAGGCGACCAGCCGGTCGGCGTTGCGCAGGAACTCCACGAGACTGATGGGCGCGATGTCGAGTTCGCCGCGCACCAGCCGCTCGCCGAGCTTCTCCGGGGTGTCCTTCGTCAGCTCGAAGTCGAGAAGGGTTCCGGTGCGGGCCAGCCCCCAGTAGAGGGGCAGACAGTTGAGGAACTGGATATGGCCGACGCGGGGCCGGGCGGGGCGCTGTCCGGCCGCCGTCCCGCTGTCGGACGGGGACCGGATTCCGGCCGCCGCCGGGAGGCCGGCTTCGGTGGTTGCTGAGCTTTCTCCGAGACTGTCCACATCGTGAGGCTAGACCCGTGGACGGGTTCCGGACGCGCCGGGGGCGCGCACGGGTCGCATCGCGCCATGGGCCCGACACACCGGGCGCACGCCCTGGACCGGAGTTCCGCGCCCCTCGCGACCTGGGGTTCGTCGGCGAACGGGTGATCCGATCGGGCGTCCGGGTGAAGTGATCATTGCCTCTACCGCTGCGAACACCCTGCGTGCTAGGCTCGACGCAAGTTGCAGTTTGGTTTCCCTTGCAGTACAGAGCCTGCGGAGCATGTGACCCGCAGGCTTTTGTAGTTTTCAGACTTGTTTGCAGGTTCTGGAGCAGGGCAACCCTTTGGCCCAAGGAGGGCTTATGGCTACCGGAACCGTCAAGTGGTTCAACGCTGAAAAGGGCTTCGGCTTCATCGCCCAGGACGGCGGCGGCCCGGATGTCTTCGTCCACTACTCCGCGATCAACGCGTCTGGTTTCCGCTCGCTTGAGGAGAACCAGGTCGTGAACTTCGACGTCACCCAGGGCCCGAAGGGCCCGCAGGCGGAGAACGTCACCCCGGCCTAATCGCCGCGGGTCGACGATCGCGTACGACTTAGCAGTACCCAAGGAGCCCCGTCCGCCAGGAACGGGGCTCCTGCCTTTCCCCCGGCATCACCCGATCGTGTGTTCCTCCGGAACCACCGCATTCGGGAGGGACGGGGAATACGCCCAAGAAAGCGGAGAAAGCCGCAGAAGGGCGCAGGAAGGCGCAGGAAGGCACGGGAAGCGCAGGAATACGGAGAAGTCCGGGAGGAGTCCCGGAGAACCTCCCGCGCAGTGCGAAGGACCCGCGAAAAGCCCCCGAAGTTCCTGAGCGCGCGCTCAGGAACGATGTCGGGGCAGCTCCGGAAGCCTGGTCTCGTACAGCCACATCGTGAACAGCTTGTCCAGGGGCCGGGACGAGTGGCGGCGGGCGAGCGCGATGAACTCCTCGGTCGTCACCACACCGTGCCGGTGGGTCCCGGTCCACTCCCGCAGCAGCGCCACGAACGCCGGATGCCCGATCTCCGTCCGCAGCGCGTGCAGGGTGAGGGCGCCCCGCTCGTAGACCCGGTCGTCGAAGAGCCGGCGCAGCCCGGGGTCGGCGATCCGCATGTCCTGCGGCATCAGCGCGAGCCTGGCCCGGGACCTGGCCGCCATCGCGGCCGTGGGGGGCCCGCCGGCGAGCGGGGACCACAGCCACTCCGCGTACTTCGCGAAGCCCTCGTTCAGCCAGATGTGGCGCCAGTCGGCCACGGTGAGGCTGTTGCCGAACCACTGGTGGGCCAGCTCGTGCGCGATGAGCCGCTCGCTGCCGCGCCGCCCGTCCACATGGTTGGTGCCGAAGACGGACAGGCCCTGCGCCTCCACGGGCACATCCAGCTCCTCGTCGACCACCACGACCGCGTAGTCGTCGAAGGGGTAGGGGCCGAAAAGCTCCTGGAAGGCGGCCATCATCAGCGGCTGACGGGCGAAGTCGTGTTCGAACCGCCCCCCGAGCAGCGCGGCGGGCACCGCGGCGGGCTGTGGCACGGCCCCCGCGGCCTCCTCCCCCTCGACCGGCACGTCCACCAGCTCGTACGGGCCGATCTGCACCGTCGCCAGATAGGTAGCCATCGGCGCGGGCTGCTCGTACACCCAGGTCGTCGTGGAGGCGCTGATCGTCCGGGAGACGAGCCGGCCGTTCGCGACCACGGTGTACGGGGAGGGCGCGGTCACCGCGATCCGGTAGGCGGCCTTGTCGCCGGGGCGGTCGTTGCAGGGGAACCAGGAGCGCGCGCCGTGCGGCTGCGAGGCCACCAGCGCGCCCTCCTCCAGCTGCTCCCAGCCCAGCTCGCCCCAGTCACGGGTACGCACGGGATGCGGCACGCCGGTGTAGCGGACCTCCATCGTGAAGGCGGCCCCCGCCCGGATCGGCTTCACCGGCTTGATGCGGAGCTTGTCGGCGCGGTGGGTGTAGCGGGCGGGGCGGCGGCCGTCGACGAGCACCTTGGTGAGGCGGAACCGCCCGAGGTCGAGAAGGATCTCGGGCAGGGTCCGCGCGGCGACGGCCCGGATCCTGGCGCGGCCCGCGAGCCGGCCGGTGTGCGGGATGTAGTCCAGCTCCAGGTCGTACTCCCCGGTGCTGTAACCACTGTCGCCGTGCTGCGGAAAATACGAATCCGTCACCCTGATGCGTCCTTACCCGACCCGTGCCTGCGAAACCGTACGCGCGGAACCCGTGCCCGCGGGCTCCTGCCGCCGGAACCGTAGACAGGGAACCTGTACGCGTGGAACCGGTGTGCGCGGAACCCGTACGCACCGGGCCGGACCCGTACGCCCGGATCCCGCACCCGCGAAGCCGTACTCACGGAGCCGTGCTCACGAAGCCCGTGATGCCCGTGATGCCCGGCGGCGGGCCGGGCGGCCCGGACGGACCGCCGCACCCGGACCCTGCCACGCGGCGATCGGATTGCCCAGCCAGCGGGTGTCCGCGGGCACCCGCTCCCCGCGCATCACCAGCGACGCCGGACCCGCCACGGCCCGGTCGCCGATCACCGCGCCGGGCAGCGCGATGCCGTGCGGGCCGAGCGTGGCGCCCGCCCCGAGAACGACATTGTCCATCCGCATGATCCGGTCGTGGAAGAGGTGCGTCTGCACCACACAGCCACGGTTCACGCTCGCGCCCCGGCCGACGGTCACGAGGTCGGCCTCCGGCAGCCAGTACGTCTCGCACCAGGCACCGCGCCCGATGCGCGCGCCCAGGCCGCGCAGCCACAGATTCATCAGCGGGGTGCCCGGGACCGCGCCGACCAGCCACGGCACGGCCAGCACCTCGACGAAGGTGTCCGCCAGTTCGTTGCGCCAGACGAAAGCCGACCACAGCGGGTGCTCGACCGCCCGGAACCGGCCGACGAGCACCCATTTGACCGCGAGGGCCGTCAGGGCGGCGGCCAGCCCGCCCACGAGCAGCAGCACCCCGCCGAGCAGCACCGCCACCGGATAGCCGAAACGATCCGCCAGGGCCGCGAAGGCCATGATCCCCAGCACGGCCAGCGCCACACTGCACATCACCGGCACGATCCGGCAGATCTCGACCGCCGCACGCGCCCATTTCAGCCGCGCGGGCGGGTCGAACGTACGGCTCTGGTCGCCCTCCTCCGCCGAGCGCGGCAGCCTCATCGGCGGCATCCCCAGCCAGGAGCTGCCCGCCTTCGCCCGCTTCGGCGTCGCCGACAGCACCCCGACCAGACCGCGCTTGGGCACCCGCCGGCCCGCGGCCGTCATCCCGGAGTTCCCGAGGAACGCGCGTTTGCCGACCCGGGTCTCGGCGATCCGCAGCCGCCCGCCGCCCAGCTCGTACGACGCCACCATGGTGTCGTCGGCCAGGAAGGCGCCGTCACCGACCGACGTCATCGCGGGCAGCGCGAGCACGGTCGACGCCTCGACGCCCCGGCCGACCCTCATCCCGAGCGCCCGCAGCCACACGGGCGTCAGGAGGCTCGCGTACAGCGGGAACAGATGCACCCGCGCCATGTCCATCAGACGCTCGCTCGCCCACGCCTGCCAGGCGATCCGCCCGGCGACGGGGTGGCTGCCCTCGCGCAGCCCGACGCTCAGCGCCCGTACGCCCACGAGGATCAGCAGCGCGTACGTCACCAGGGCGGTGACCGTCGCGAGCGGCACCGCGGCGAGCGGGCCGGGCCCGAGGGTCAGCACCAGCAGCGCGGGCAGGGCCGCGATCGCGGGCAGCAGGCCCAGGAAGAGGGAGGCCACCGCGTAGAGGGCCGTCCAGCGGCGGCGGCGCGGCGGGCGGGGGCCCGCGCCCTTGCGGACCTTGCCGTCGCGGGTGGCGGGCACGCCCGACCAGCGCTCACCGGCCGGTACGGACCCGGTGACGCCCGACCCGGGCGCGATCTCCGACCGCTTCCCGATCCGCGCGCCCGGGAACAGCGTGCTGCGGGCACCGACGACGGCGTCCGCGCCGACGCGCAGGGCTCCGATGTGGAGCCGGTCACCGTCCAGCCAGTGCCCGGACAGATCCACCTCGGGCTCGACGGCCGCGCCCCGGCCGAGCCGGAGCATGCCGGTGACGGGCGGCAGGGCGTGCAGATCGACGTCCTCACCGACGCGTACGCCCAGGGCGCGGGCGTAGTACGTCAGCCAGGAGCCGGCGAGGCTCGTCGCCCCGCTCAGCTCAGCCAGCCGCTCGGCCGTCCACAGCCGCAGATGGGTTCCGCCGCCGCGCGTGTAGGTGCCGGGGCGGACCCGGCGCAGCAGCAGGCGCGCGCCGCCCGCCGCGATGACGATCTTCCCGGGCGGGCTGACGACCAGCAGCCAGCCGAGCGCGACCCACCACCAGGAGACGCCCGGCCCGAGCCCGAGGATGTTCGCGACGGCCGCCGCGACGACGCTCCACCGCAGCCCGGCGACCGTCAGCAGCGGCGCCATGAGCACAAGCTGCGCCAGCTGCGCCCGTACCGGCACGGGCCGTACCTCGCGGGGCTTCCGGCCCTTCGCGGCCGTGGTCTCCAGCGTCCGGGCGAGCGCACCGAGGGTCGGGTTCTGGTAGATGTCCCCGACGGACCCGGTGCCGTAGTGCTCCCTGATCCGGGACACGAGCCGGGCGGCGGACAGGCTGCCGCCGCCGTTCGCGAAGAAGTCCGCGCCGGGCCCGGAGACGGGCACCCCGAGCAGTTCGGTCCACTGCCCGGCGAGCCAGGTCTCGCTCTCCGTGAGCGGTACGGTCTCCTCCGCCGCGCCGGTGCCGGTGTTCGGCAGTGGCCAGGGCAGCGCGTCCCGGTCGACCTTTCCGGACGTCCGGGTCGGCAGCTCCGCCACGACCGCGAGCAGCGGCACCAGGGCGGCGGGCAGTTCCTTGCGGAGCCGGGCGAGGGAGTCGGCGTGGTCGAACTCCCGGGGCCGGGGAGCGGGCGCGGGCCGTTCGAGCCCGTGGTCCGGCGCGGCGGCGGGTTCCGGGGGCGGCGGGGTGTCGTCCGGGACGACGTAGCCGACCAGGATCTGGGTACCGGCGGCCGTCGTACGGACCGCCGAGGCCGCGCCCGCGACGCCCGGGAGGGCCTGGAGCGCGGCGTCGATCTCACCGAGTTCGATCCGGCGTCCGCCCAGCTTGATCTGCTCGTCCGCGCGTCCGACGAACAGCAGGCCCTCCTCCTCGGCGCACACCAGATCACCGCTGCGATAGGCACGCGTCCAGCCGAGGGACGGAAGCGGGGCGTACTTCTCCGCGTCCTTGGCGGGGTCGAGATAGCGGGCGAGACCGGCGCCGCCGATGACCAGCTCGCCGGTTCCGCCCATGGGCACGATCTCACCGCGGGAGTCCACGACGGCCAGCTCCCAGCCGTCGAGCGGCAGCCCGATGCGTACGGGCCCCCGGCCGGTCAGCGGAGCCGCGCAGGCGACGACCGTGGCCTCGGTGGGGCCGTAGGTGTTCCAGACCTCACGTCCGGGGACGGCCATGCGTTCGGCCAGCTCGGGCGGGCATGCCTCACCGCCGAAGATCAGGAGGCGTACGTCGTCGAGCGCGCGGGCTGGCCAGAGCGCCGCGAGCGTGGGGACCGTCGACACGACGGTGATGCGCTGCTCGACGAGCCAGGGGCCGAGGTCGAGTCCGGTACGGACGAGGGAGCGGGGCGCGGGCACCAGGCAGGCACCGTGGCGCCACGCCAGCCACATCTCCTCGCAGGACGCGTCGAAGGCCACGGAGAGCCCGGCGAGCACCCGGTCGCCGGGGCCCAGCGGCGCGTCCCGCAGGAACAGCCGCGCCTCGGCGTCCACGAAGGCGGCCGCGCTGCGGTGGGTGACGGCGACGCCCTTGGGCCTGCCGGTGGAGCCGGAGGTGAAGATGATCCACGCGTCGTCGCCGGGGAGGGGCCGGCGGTACGCGGGCTCGTCCGGGGCGGGTACGGCCGGGTGGGCTCCCCGGGGGGCCGCCGGTGCGCTCGGATCCGGTGTGTCCGGGTCCTGTGCGACCGGGTCCTGTGCGACCGGGTGGGCATCGGTCGGTGTGGGCGGATTCAGTGCGTCCGGGTCGGTACCGCCCGGGGCCGGTGCGGGCGGGTCGGCGGCGCGCGGACCGGCCGGGCCGTCGGCGGCGCACCGCGTGATCGCCCGGCCCTCGCCGATCACCGCGTGAACCGCTGCCTCCGTGAAGACCAGCTCCGCCCGCTCGTCGGGGTCCTCGGCGTCGACCGGGACGTAAGCCGCTCCCGCCGCCAGGACCGCGAGGATCGACACGTACAGATCGGCCGTGCCGGAGGGGACCCGTACGCCGACCCGGTCACCTGCGCCGGCACCGGCGGCGGTGAGCCGCCGCCGCAGTGCCTCGACCTCGTCGAGGAGGGCGCGGTACGTGAGAGGGGTGACGCCGTCGTCCACGGCGAGTGCGTCCGGGTGACGGCGGGCCGTTTCGTCGAGGATGTCGAGCAGAGTGCGGGTGGGGGCCGCGGGCCTCGCGGAGAAGTACGCGAGGGACGCCGCGCCGTCGAGCAGCGGGTCGAGCAGGGCGGCGGGTACCGGGGCGACGGTCATACAGGGCACCCGTCGTCGGCGGACAGGACCCTGCGCGCGGGCTCACCCCGGTCGGTTCGAGGCTGGTGCGTACGCATCTCTCACTCTCCATCCGTCGTGTGGAGTGCGCTGCGAATCCCCGTTCCGCGCACGGCAAACGAGGAGTTTATCCAGCGATGACCCGACTCGCCTGTTGTGAGAGCGCGACCATGGCGTAAGGACCACCCTTGCTCCATGCCCCTGGCGAGACGCATCGTCCCAGCTCGCCACGGCGAGCCGGGCCCCGCCCCGGCGGCCCGTCCGGCGCGGGCACCGCCTCCGGATTGTGGCGAAAGGCACGCCTTGCGGCCCCGACCGGGCGCGGAGCGGTGGCCGTGCCGGGGTGCCACGGGGCGGAGCGGGGGCGTTCCGCCCCGTGGAACAGCGCGACCGCTCGGGCCGACCGGACACGATCACACGCGGCACGGGCCGGGCGCGTCGAGCCCGGAAAGCCGTCCAGGCTCATGAACTCGCTGATCACGATGCGCACGGGACTCGCTCCTTCTGCTCGCTGCTCGGATATCTCCTCAAGACTGCCGCGCCGTCCGGATGTCATCGCGGAATCACCGCACCGAACCCCGCGTCGCCACGCGGATCACCCGGGCCCGCCTCCTGCGGTTCCTTCAGGGGCTGGGGCCGTACATGGCGTACTCCTCGGACCCGGGGCCCGGAACGACCCCGGGCGCGTCCTCGGGGCAGACATACCCGGAAGCAGTTCCACCGCGACCTGATCACTCTTGCGCCGGACGCGAGCACCGCCCGAGAGTGGGGAGACCGCCACCGATCCGAAGGGAGGCGACTGTGAGCGCCGCCGAGCTGGACGTCCGCCACTACACCCACGATGACCTGCCCGAGATCCGGCAGACCGTCATCGACGTGCACGCCGAGGCCCAGGGCGACGACCGGGACAACGAGTTCGCCAAGAAGTTCCCCTGGTTCGTGGATCACTGGGGCGGCCACCCGGAGTACGCCTGCGTGATCGCGTACGACGGTGACGACGCCGTGGGCTTCGCGTACGGAGCCCCGTCGACGCCCCAACGGGAGTGGTGGCGCGAGCACCTCGACCGCGCTCCGGAGAAAGACCGGACGTTCTCCTACTCGGAGCTGGCCGTCAGCACGAAGTGGCGGAAGCAGGGCGTGGCGGAGCTGCTGTCCCGAGCCCTCCTGGAGGGCCGGAACGAGGACCTCGCCGTCCTCCTGGTCGACATCGACCACCCCCGGGTCCAGTCGCTGTACGAGTCCTGGGGCTTCCACAAGGTAGGGGAACGACAGCCGTTCGCGGACTCTCCGGTGTACGCCGTGATGCTCGCCGAGCTACCCCTGACCTGGTAGCGCACTGGTAGAGCACCCGAGCACGGCCGCGCTCACCCGTGGTGAGGCCGGTCCGCGGGGGGGGCATCGCCCCGCAGTGCCCACCTCACGGAAGCGTGTGTGCCGTTCAGGTTCCACCGCCGGACAGAGCGCACGGGACAGGAGGACGGGGCCGGTACGCAGGTGATACCCGAACTCGCCGTCAGCGGGGCCGTGGCGGCGGGGACCCGCTCAGCGAGGGGGCCAGCGCGCGCCCGTCATCAGATCGCCGAGGCCCACCCAGGAGAAGTTCATCAGCGTGGCGGCGGTCTCCTTCGCCGAGACCGCGCCCGTGTCGTTCATCCACTCCGCCAGCGACTCCGCCGCCCCCACCAGTGCCTGTGCCAGCGCGGCCACGTCCCGCCCTGCCAGCTCGGGCTCCCGCCGCACCGCGCCCGCCTCCTGCGCGGCGGCGGCGATCAGCGAGGCCACGTAGTCGACGATCTCGTTCCGCATCGCCCCCGCCTCCCGGGCGAACGGCTCCCCGTGGGTCCGGGCCTGCCGGTGCAGTACGGCCCAGCCGTCCGGGTTCTCCGCGGTGTGCGTGAAGAACGCCGTGAGCCCGGCCCACAGCTGCCGGTCGGCGGACAGCCCCGGCTCGGTCGCCTCCTGTACGGAGGCCAGCAGCGCCGCCGCCTCCCGCCGGATGCACGCGGTGAACAACTCCTCCTTGGAGTTCAGATACAGATACACGAGGGGCTTGGACACCCCGGCGAGTTCGGCTATCTCGTCCATCGACGCCGCGCGGTACCCACGCTGCCCGAAGGTCCGCACGGCGGCGTCCATCATCTGCCGCTCCCGGACGGCGCGCGGCATCCGTTTGCTCCTCGCGCCCTTCACGGCACCCATGCCAAAGACCCCTCCGCCCCGAGCTGGTGAAGATCCACCCCTACTGCTCGGTAAGCCTACGGGTCGCCACAAGGTCCACAACGCGCCAAGGCCCCCGCCTCCGCACCTGCGGAAAGCGGGGGCCTGTGGGCTCCCGGGCCCTTCACAGGGCCGTGATCACGGGGTCGGCGTCAGGCGGCGACGGCGACCTCGCGGCCGGAGTCGATCTCGTCGACCGGCGAAGAAGTGGCCGAGTTGTACACGTCGTGGTCCAGGATCTTCTCCTTCGCGGAGACGATCACGGGGATCAGGGCCTGGCCCGCGACGTTCGTGGCGGTCCGGATCATGTCCAGGATCGGGTCGATCGCCATCAGCAGACCCACGCCCTCCAGCGGGAGGCCCAGCGTGGAGAGGGTCAGGGTGAGCATGACCGTCGCACCGGTCAGGCCCGCCGTGGCCGCCGAGCCGACGACCGAGACGAAGGCGATCAGCAGATAGTCCTGGATGCCGAGCTGGACGTCGAAGATCTGGGCGATGAAGATCGCCGCGAGGGCCGGGTAGATCGCGGCGCAGCCGTCCATCTTGGTGGTCGCGCCGAACGGGACGGCGAAGGACGCGTACTCCTTCGGCACACCGAGCCGCTCGGTGACCTTCTGCGTGACCGGCATCGTGCCGACGGAGGAGCGGGAGACGAAGGCGAGCTGGATCGCGGGCCAGGCGCCCTTGAAGAACTGGAGCGGGTTGACCTTGGCGACCGTCGCGAGCAGCAGCGGGTAGACACCGAACAGCACCAGGGCGCAGCCGATGTAGACGTCGGCGGTGAAGGTCGCGTACTTGCCGATCAGGTCCCAGCCGTAGTCGGCGATGGCGTAGCCGATGAGCCCGATGGTGCCGACCGGCGCGAGGCGGATGACCCACCACAGGGCCTTCTGGAGCAGTTCGAGCACGGCCTCGCTGAGGGTGAGGACCGGCTTGGCCTTCTCGCCGAGCGCGAGGGCCGCGATTCCGGCGACCGCGGAGATGAAGACGATCTGGAGGACGTTCAGCTCGGTGAAGGGCGTGATGACGTCCGTCGGGATGATGCCGGTGAGGAAGTCGATCCAGCTGCCCTGGTTCTCGGGGAGCTTGCCGTCCTTCGGGGTGAGCCCGGTGCCCGAGCCCGGGTTGGTGAGCAGGCCGATCGTGATGCCGATGGCGACCGCGATCAGCGAGGTGATCATGAACCAGAGGAGGGTGCGGGAGGCCAGCCGGGCGGCGTTGTTGACCTTCCGCAGATTGGTGATGGACACCAGGATCGCGAAGAAGACGAGGGGTGCGACAGCCAGCTTCAGCAGCCGGATGAAGATGTCGCCGACCTGCTCAAGGGTGTCCTTGAGCCAGCCGATGTCCTGGCCCCGGGCGAGCCAGCCGAGGAGGACACCGAGCACCAGACCGGCGACGATCTGGGCCCAGAAGGGGACCTTCGGTATGCGGAAGCCGGAACCCGAGGGCTTTCCGGCAGCGGGGGACGTCGTGTTCGCGGACACGGACACACTCCAGTGATGACGAAGGGGGGAGAAGAGCGGGGTGGCGGCGCCCGTGCGCGAGTAGGGGCGATTCCGCTTGGTGATGCCGGGGTCAGACCGAGCGGCAACAGACCGCCGACATACAGCGGCAGAGATCGACATGCAGGCGCGCCACGAGCGGGGGGCTCGCGGCATCGTGGTGGCGCACTGCTGTCTTCATCATGCATACGTTAACACTTGAACTTTGAGGTTCTCAAAGGCCCCCTTGGGGTCCGGGTGGGATGAGGCCCGTTGTCGACGCGACGGGGCCAAAACGTTTCCCCAGGCCCCCGGGGCCGCCGGGCACCCCGGACCCGGAACGCCGCCGGGGCGCAGGCGGCCTCGGGGGTGCCCGGACGGCCCCCAGGGCCGCCCCTGGAACACGGCCGCGCCCCCGGCGGGAGCGGTCCGCTCTCGCCGGGGGCGTGTGAGATATCCGATATACGGGGATACGCGGGCCTCGGGCAGGCCGTGTGCGTCCCTGGCCTCGTGGGGCCGGCGCCCGGGTCCATGCGCGGCCGGGGAAAGGACCCGTACGGCCCCCGCGCACCACTCTGATGGCAGAAGGCCCGTAGGGGACCAGCCGCCAGGACCGGCCGCACGGCTCTGCGGACCGACCGCGCCGGACCGGCCGGTCGGGAACGGGACGGTGCCTCGGCCACCCCGCGTGTGTGCCCCGGCGCACCCGGGCACACACCGACGGGCCCGCGTACGCAACCCTCCCGGGCACCCGCCGGAGCGGTCGCGGGGATGTCGCGAGTGATGACGAGCGCCAGCCCCTCCGGCGCACCCGCCCGAGCGGTCGCCCGCCGGTCACGGAGCTCATCCGGGCCGGAAACCCGTCGGGCCCGTCGGGGGTCACAGGCTCGCGGGCTCATCCCGCCGGAGGGAACTCATCCGGGCGGGGCTCCGGGCCGGTGGGCCCGTCCGGGTCGTGGACTCAGGCCGTGCTGTCCTGGACGCCGTCCTCCTGCGTCCGGTTGGCCTCCAGGCGTGCCTTCGCCCGGTCGACCTTGTCGACGATCTGCTCGGACATCGCGTCGCGCTGCCTGCGCAGCAGCACGAAGCTGAGGGGCGCGGACAGCACCAGCGCGAGCAGCACGACCCAGACGAAGTTGGAGTCGCCGAGCCCCTTCGGCAGGATGCCGAACTGGACGAGGACGGCCACCACGACGAAGCAGCCGGCGAAGACGGCGAGTCGCATACCGGTGTACTTGATCGCGGCGCTCGACTTGGCTGACACGGCAGGGCCCTTCTCTCTTCCGGCGCGCACGCGGAGGCGGCTGCCTCCGCGGACGCGGATGTCCTCGAACCAGTGAAGCACGGACGGAAATCGATCAGTACAGCGGCAGGAGCATGGTGATGTCGTCGCGGTCGTCACCGTCGGCGACCCGGATCGCGCCGGGCACCCGTCCGACCTCCTTGTAGCCGCAGGAGGCGTAGAACCGCTCGATGCCCGTGCCGCCCCGGCAGCCGAGCCGGATCGCCTCGATGCCCTCGAATCCACGGGCCGCCGCGGCGACCGCGGCCATCAGCTCACGGCCGTGGCCACCGCCCTGGAGACGGGGGTGGACCATCACGGTGTAGAGCCAGACCCAGTGGGTCATCAGCCGGTGGGAGTTGAAGGAGAAGAAGGCGGTGGCCGCGACCTCGCCGTCCGCGTCACGGCCGACGAGCAGCCGGGCGGAGCCGTCGGCCATGGCGGCGAAGTGGCGGACCAGTTCGGGGCGTATGTCGTCGGCGGTGACGGGCGGGACGAAGCCGACCGCCCCGCCCGCGTTGGTGACATCGGTCCAGAGCCGGACGATGCCGTCGCGCAGGGCGGGGCCGACGGACGGGTCGAGCGTGTGGCGCAGTGCCATCAGACGCGCATGGGCTGCGGGGACTCGCGGCGGTCGGCCTCCGGGCCCGGGTACTCGCGGATGATCTCGTACCGGGTGTTCCGCTCGACCGGGCGGAACCCGGCGTCCCGGATCAGCTCCAGCAGATCGTCGCGGGTCAGCTTGTTGGGCGTGCCGTAGTTGTCCGCGTCGTGGGTGATCTTGTACTCGACGACCGAGCCGTCCATGTCGTCGGCGCCGTGCTGGAGGGCGAGCTGCGCGGTCTGCACTCCGTGCATCACCCAGAAGACCTTGACGTGCGGGACGTTGTCGAAGAGGAGCCGGGAGACCGCGAAGGTCTTCAGCGCCTCGGCGCCGGTGGCCATGGTGGTACGGGCCTGGAGCCGGTTGCGGACCTTGCCGTCCTTCATGTCCACGAAGTCGTGCTGGTAGCGGAGCGGGATGAAGACCTGGAAGCCGCCGGTCTCGTCCTGGAGTTCACGCAGCCGCAGGACGTGGTCGACGCGGTGGCGGGGCTCCTCGATGTGCCCGTACAGCATGGTGCACGGGGTCTTGAGGCCCTTGCCGTGCGCGAGGCGGTGGATGCGCGACCAGTCCTCCCAGTGGGTCTTGTGGTCGACGATGTGCTGGCGGATCTCCCAGTCGAAGATCTCCGCGCCGCCGCCGGTGAGGGATTCGAGCCCGGCCTCGATGAGCTCGTCGAGGATGTCGGAGGCGGACATCCCGGAGATGGTCTCGAAGTGGTGGATCTCGGTGGCGGTGAACGCCTTGAGGGAGACGTCGGGGAGTGCTTCCTTCAGCGCCGAGAGCGACCGGGGGTAGTAGCGCCAGGGCAGATTGGGGTGGAGCCCGTTGACGATGTGCAGTTCGGTGAGGTTCTCGTTCTCCATCGCCTTGGCGAGGCGGACGGCCTCCTCGATGCGCATGGTGTACGCGTCCTTCTCGCCCGGCTTGCGCTGGAACGAGCAGTACGCGCACGACGCGGTGCACACATTGGTCATATTGAGGTGGCGGTTGACGTTGAAGTGGACGACGTCGCCGTTCTTGCGGGTACGCACCTCGTGGGCGAGGCCGCCGAGCCAGGCCAGGTCGTCCGATGCGTAGAGCGCGATCCCGTCCTCACGGGTCAGCCGCTCACCGGCTCCGACCTTCTCCTCCAGCTCGCGCTTGAGCCCAGCGTCCATGCGCCCGCCTCCCATAATCTCCGTCAATCGGGCCTTCCCACCGTACTCCCTGGCGTCCGGCGGCCTGGGGTACCCCCTGACCGGCCCTCACACCTGCTCGGGCAGGTCCCCGACCCGGTTCTCCCACTTGGTGGAGAGCACGATCGTCGTCCTCGTACGGGAGACGCCGCGGGTGCCGCTCAGCCGGCGGATCGTCTTCTCCAGACCGTCGACGTCGCTCGCCCGGATCTTGAGCATGTAGGAGTCGTCGCCCGCGATGAACCAGCAGTCCTCGATCTCGGCGAGGTCCCGCAGCCGGCGGGCGACGTCCTCGTGGTCGGCGGCGTCGGAGAGCGAGATGCCGATGAGGGCGGTCACGCCTAGGCCGAGGGAGGCCGCGTCGACGGTGGCGCGGTAGCCGGTGATGACACCCGCGGCCTCCAGCCGGTTGATCCGGTCGGTGACGCTCGGCCCGGAGAGGCCGACGAGCCGTCCCAGCTCGGCGTAGGAGGCCCTGCCGTTCTCCCGGAGGGCCTGGATGAGCTGCCTGTCCACCGCGTCCATATGCCTGGAGCCTTCCATATTCAGCAATCCAGCGAAGTATTAGATTGAATCTAAGGCATGCAGAGCAAAATTCCTGCGAATCTTGCACAGTTCAAGAGATGATCTTTTCGGGACACCCGGCCGGGTACCGGCGGGCGCAGGGCCGGGAGCGGCAGGACTCGCAGCAGCGGAGCCGCCGGCCGGAGCGGATACGCGCGGGGCCGGGGACACCGGTACGGGGACCGGCGCGGACACGGCAGCGGTGGAGACCATCGCCGGCCGTACTACGCGCCGCGGGAGGCGCCCAGCTCCCCCTCCCAGCGGCGGTAGAGCCCGTGCGGCACCCCCGCCGCGTCCAGCACCCGCCCGGCGACGAAGTCCACCAGGTCCTGGATGTGCGTCGCGCCCGCGTAGAACGCAGGGGACGCGGGCAGCACCACGGCGCCCGCCTCGTCGAGGGCCACCAGGTGCTTCAGCGTCTGCCCGTTCAGCGGGGTCTCCCGCACGGCGACGACCAGCGGCCGCCGCTCCTTGAGCGTCACGCTCGCCGCGCGCTGGAGCAGGTCCTTGGAGAGCCCGAGCGCCACCCCCGCGACGGACGCGGTGGACGCGGGCACGATCAGCATCCCCTTGACGGGGTACGACCCCGAGGACGGCCCGGCGGCCAGATCTCCGGCCGCCCAGTGCCGTACACCCCCGACGTCCACCCGGAACGTGCCGGGCTTGCCGTCCGCCCCGCGCGCGAGCCACTCCCGCAGATCCTCCCGCCAGTGCGCGTCCCGGAAGGCGATCCCGGTCTCGTCGAGCAGGGTCAGACGCGATGCCCGCGAGACCACGAGATCGACGCTCTCCCCCGCGTCGAGCAGACCGCGCAGCACGGCGGCGGCATAGGGCGTGCCGGACGCCCCGGAGACACCGACGATCCACGGGCGGCGGGGGTTCTCTGCTGCTTGCTCCACACAGGGGAGCCTATCCGGCGGCGCGTACCAGGAACTGAACACGGTGTACCGGACGTTTTCCGGTGAGAATGCCGGGACTCTGCCAGGCGCTGAAGTGATCAGGATCGGGGGGTGTGATGGCGGGTACAGGCGTCACCGGGCGGCGCACGGCGGACCGTGCGAAGGCCGCCGCAGGGCTGATGGTGGGCTGGGTGGCCCTGCTGTGGGTGCTGGAGGCCATCGATGTGGCGAGCGGCCACGCCCTGGACGCGTACGGGGTGATCCCCCGCGAGGTGTCCGAGCTGCCCGACATCGTCCCCTCGGCCTTCATGCACTTCGGCTTCGGCCATGTCGCCGCCAACAGCGTCCCCCTGCTGGTGTTCGGTTTCCTGGCCGCGCTCGGCGGTATCCGGCGCTTCCTGGCCGTGTCCCTGATGATCGTCGTGGTGGACGGGCTGGGCGTCTGGCTCGTCTCGCCGGGCAACACCAACACCGCCGGGGCGTCGGGCCTGATATTCGGCCTCTTCGGCTATCTGGTCATCCGCGGCTTCGTCGACCGCAAGCTCGTCGAGGTCGGCGTCGGTCTGCTGATAGGCGCGGTCTGGGGCAGCAGCATCCTGCTGGGCCTCTCCCCCGCCAACACCGGCGTGAGCTGGCAGGGCCATCTGTTCGGCCTGATCGCGGGCATCGCCGCGGCGTTCGTCTTCCGCCGCCGCAGGACGCCCGCCGTCGTGTACGGCGGCGCTGTGGGGTGAGCGGCTTCGCCGGGTGAGCCGAGGGGCGCACGGTCCAGCGACCGTGCCGACCGGTCCCTTGTTCCCAGCCGTACGCCGAACCGACCGGAGTCAGGCGCCGGGGCTCAGCCCGCCCGGCCGACCTTGACCACGTAGACCGTGACGGTTCTGTCGTCGGGGCGGTACAGCACCCGCCAGGTCCCGACCCGCAGCCGGTAGTACCCCGACCCGCCCAGCGGTCGGGCCTCCGGGGGCCGTGGTTCGTCGGCGAGCCCGCTGATGGCGGCGACACACGCCTTCGCCCCGATCGGGTCGATCAGGCGAAGCGCCCGGAACTCCTGAGTCGCGGCCGGCTCCCAGAGCAGGGTGTGAGTCACTGGCCGGCCTGCCGGTCCTCGGCTTCCAGCTGGGCCATGAACGCGTCATGACCGACCGGGGGCTCGCTCCGCTCGGCCTCCCGCCGCCGCGCCTCCGCCACATCGGCTTCGTCCCGCAGCCGCTCCAGTTCCTCAAGTTCCTCCACCGGGACCAGAGCCGCGGCGGGCTTTCCGTACTCACTGATGAGGATCTGCTCATGGCCATGCCGCACCCGGCCGACCAGTTGGCCAAGCTGATTGCGCGCTTCCACCAAGGCATAGGTCTCCATGCGCAGAACTGTACACACCCGCGGGTCCGTACACTCCTGATTCAGGAAATCGCCCCCTGGGTCCGGCCTACACCGTCAGGCCCCGCACCAGCAGATCCAGCAGAGCGCACACGAAGAGGGTGATGCCGATAAAACCGTTGACGGTGAAGAACGCCCTGTTCAGCCGGGACAGATCGTGCGGCCGGACGATCGTGTGCTCGTAGAGGAACGCCCCCGCCACGATCACCAGCCCCAGCCAGAAGAACGCCCCCGCGTCCGTCGCCAGCGCGTACCAGACGAGGAGTCCGGTCGTGACGGCGTGGCACACGCGCGCCCCGTGGAGCGCGGCCGGTACGCCGAAGCGCGCCGGGAAGGACATAACGCCCTCCGCGCGGTCCGCCTGGACGTCCTGGGTGGCGAAGATCAGGTCGAAGCCGCCGATCCAGATGCCGACCGCGAGCCCCAGGATCACCGCGTCCCACGACCAGGTCCCGGTGACCGCGAGCCAGGCGCCGATGGGGCCCATGGCCTGGGCGAGGCCGAGGATGGCGTGCGGGAAGTTGGTGAACCGCTTGCCGTACGGATAGACCACCATCGGGATCACCGCGATCGGCGCGAGCGCCAGACAGAGCGGGTTGAGCAGGGCCGCCGCGCCCAGAAAGACGACGAGGGCGACCAGCGCGCCCGTCCACGCGGACCGCACGCTCACCGCGCCGGTGACCAGTTCCCTGTTCGCCGTACGGGGGTTACGGGCGTCGATCTCCCGGTCGATGATCCGGTTGCAGGCCATCGCGAAGGTCCGCAGCCCCACCATCGCGACGGTGACGAGCAGCAGCCTGACCCAGTGGATGTTCCCGTCGAGCAGGAACATCGCGGTGAGGGAGGCGATGTACGCGAACGGCAGCGCGAAGACCGAGTGCTCGATCATCACGAGCCGCAGAAACGCCTTGGCCCCGCCCCTCGGCCGCGCGGGGCCGGGGACGGGCACTCCCTGAGCGGCCGATGTCATACGGAGTCCTTCCGCGACGCGCCCCTGCGGGCGGCGGGTGCGGCGCCGCACCCGGGGCGGCGGGTGCCCGGCTCCGGGCGGGCGGCCCGCACGGGCGGGGGCGCGGCGCTCACAGCCCGTACTCCTTCCAGCGGCGGTCCACCAGTGCGGACGTGTCCGGGTCCGACTCGACCATGTCCGGCCAGCCGCCGTCACGGGTGTAGCCCTCCCCGGGCCACTTCGCCGTCGCGTCGATGCCCGCCTTGCCACCCCAGAACTGCTGGTAGGACGCGTGGTCGAGATGGTCGACCGGGCCCTCGGTCAGGGTCAGGTCGCGGGCGTAGTCGGTATTGCCGAGCGCACGCCAGGCGACCTCGTGCAGATCGTGGACGTCACAGTCGGAGTCGACCACGACGATCAGCTTCGTCAGGGACATCATGTGCGCGCCCCAGATCGCCGACATCACCTTCTGCGCGTGCTTCGGGTACTTCTTGTCGATCGAGACGATGGCGCAGTTGTGGAAGCCGCCCGACTCGGGCAGGTGGTAGTCCACGATGTCCGGCACGATGATCTTCAGCAGCGGCAGGAAGAACCGCTCCGTCGCCCGGCCCAGCGGCCCGTCCTCCGTCGGCGGGCGGCCGACGACGATGGACTGGAGCAGCGGCCGCTTCCGCATCGTCACACAGTCGATCGTCAGCGCCGGGAACGGCTCCTGCGGGGTGTAGAAGCCGGTGTGGTCGCCGAACGGGCCCTCCGGGAGCATGTTCCCCGGCTCCAGCCAGCCCTCCAGCACGACCTCCGCCTGCGCGGGCACCTGGAGCGGGACCGTCTTGCAGTCGACCATCTCGATCCGCCTGCCCTGGACGAAACCGGCGAACAGATACTCGTCGATGTCGCCGGGCAGCGGCGCGGTGGACGCGTACGTCACCGACGGCGGAGCGCCGAACGCGATCGCGACCGGCAGCCGCTCACCGCGCTTCGCCGCCACCTGGTAGTGGTTGCGGCTGTCCTTGTGGATCTGCCAGTGCATGCCGATGGTGTTCCGGTCGTGCCGCTGGAGCCGGTACAGGCCGAGGTTCCGCACCCCCGTCTCCGGGTGCTTGGTGTGCGTCAGCCCCAGATTGAAGAAGGAGCCGCCGTCCTTGGGCCAGGTGAACAGCGCGGGCAACCGGTCCAGATCGACGTCGTCGCCGCGCAGGACGACCTCCTGCACCGGCGCGTCCTTCACCTTCTTCGGCGGTACGTGGACCATCGAGCCGAGCTTGCCGAACGCCTCGCGCACCCCGACGAAGCCGTGCGGCAGCTCCGGCTTCAGCAGCCCGCCGATCTTGTCGCTGATCTCTTCGTAGGACTTCAGCCCGAGCGCCTTGAGGAGCCGGCGGTCCGTGCCGAACACGTTCATCGCCAGGGGCATGGACGAGCCGCGCACGTTCTCGAAGAGCAGCGCGGGCCCGCCCGCCTTGTTCACCCGGTCGACGATCTCCCCGACCTCCAGATGCGGGTCGACCTCGGCCTTGACGCGCTTGAGGTCTCCCTCGCGTTCCAGGGCCCTGAGCAGGGAACGAAGATCGTCGTATGCCATGCGCCCCAGTATCGGCTACCGGTTACCCTGGCGGCGTCACCGGGGGGCGTCCGCGCCCCCCGCCGTCTCGCCCTGGGGGACCGTAAGACCATGCTCAGGTATCTACCCTTCCTGCTGGTCCTGGCACTGTGGATCTACGCCTTCATCGATGTCCTGAACACCCCGGAGAACGAGGTCAGGCATCTGCCGAAGGTCGTGTGGGTCATCATCGTGCTGCTCTTCGGCGAGGTGCTGATCGGCCCGATCGCGTGGTTCGCCGCGGGCCGGCCCCGCAAGGCCGTGGCGGGCGGACCGGCCGAGGGCCGGAGCGGCAGCGGATGGGTCGCCCCCGACGACAACCCCGACTTCCTGAAGTCCCTCAAGGAGGAGAACAAGAAGGACGAGTCCCTCCTCAAGGACTGGGAGGCCGACCTGCGCCGCCGCGAGGACGAGCTGAAGCGGCGCGAGAGCGGCGACGAGGAGAAGTAGAGACGGTGGAGCTCCGGCTGCTGGTCACCTTCGAGAAGGTCGCCTCCGTGCTCAGTTTCACGAAGGCCGCGGCGGAGCTGAAGTACGCGCAGTCCAGCGTGACCGCCCAGATCCGCTCGCTGGAGCGCTCGGTCGGCACGGAGCTGTTCGACCGGCTCGGCAGCCGGATCAGGCTCACCGAGGCGGGTGAGCGGCTGCTGCCGTACGCCCGCCGGATCATCGACCTCCACGAAGAGGCACGGGCCGCCGTCGCCGAGGCGGACGAGCCCGCGGGCACGATCGACATCGGCACGATGGAGTCGCTGACCTCCTACCGGCTGCCCGCCCTGCTGGAACTGTTCCACCACCGCTATCCGCGCGTACGGCTCTCGCTGCGCCCCACCCTCGGCGACGAGACCCGCCGGGCCCTGCGCCAGGGCACGTACGACATCGGGTTTCTGATGGAGCCCGAGCGCAGCCACCCGGGGCTGCGGTCCGAGGTGCTCACGCCCGAGCCGCTGGTGCTGGTGAGCGCGCCCCGGCATCCGCTGGCGGCCGCGGGGCCGGGGCCGCTGACGACCGCCGCGCTGTCGGGTGTCCAGCTCGTGGGGACCGAACCGGGCTGCCCGTACCGCGATCTGTTCGAGCGGGAGCTGCTGGAGGTGACCGGCGCTCCCCCGCCGTTCACGGAGTTCGGCACGCTGGAGGCGACCAAGCGGGGGGTCGCCGCGGGGCTCGGCGTCTCCCTCCTGCCGAAGATGGCCGTCCGGGAGGAGCTGGCGTCCGGGGCGCTGGTGGAGCTGCCCTGGGAGCCTCCGTTCCGGCTGTACACCCAGGTGGCGTGGCGGGAGGGGAAGCGGCTGCCCCGGCACGTACGGCTGTTCATCGACGAGACGATGAGGCTGGTGCGGGAGCAGAGCCTCCGGGACGCCCGTCCGGACCCCGGCCCTCCGACTCCGCGGGAGTCTCCTCGGCCGCGTCCCCGGCCGGCTCCTTAGCGGGCCTCCTCGACCGGCTCCTCAACCGACTCAGCCAGCTCCTCAACGGGCTTCTCGGCCGGGGCCGGGCTCGCCGGGCGCGGTGCCCCGCCCCGGGTGACCTTCAGGCCGGCCGCGACGATCAGCGGCAGCCCGAGCGCCTGGACGACCCCGATGTGATGCCCGTACACCGCCCAGTCCGCGACCATCGCGACGGCCGGATAGGTGAACACCAGCACCGCGATCTTCGCGGTCGGCAGCTTCTGGTACGACGCGTACATCAGCACGTACATCAGCCCGGTGTGGATAAACCCAAGCCCCACCAGCCACACCCACCCCGCGCCGAGCCCCCTGGTCCCGGCGAGGTCGGTGAACGGCAGCAGGAGCGGGATGCCGACCAGCACCTGAACGAGGGCGATCAGGTGGGGCCTTACGCCGGTGACCCTCTTGGTGATCAGGGTGGACGCGGCGTAGAACAGCGCGGCGAGCAGCGCGAGCCCGATGCCCGCCGGGGACCCCGCGTCCCCCGGCCGCACCCCGGATACCAGCACCAGCCCGGCGAAGGCGGCGGCGAGCCACCCCAGCTGCGATCCGGTCAGCCGCTCCCGCAGCACCACCGCCCCCAGCAGGACCAGGAAGAAGGGCTGGGTGTGGTAGACGACCGTCGCGAGGGAAATGGAGCTGGACTCGTACGCCTCGAACAGGAAGACCCAGTTGAAGACGATGAACACACCGCCGAGCGCCGCGAGGACGAGCTTGGCGGGGGTGAGGCCGTGGTCCTTGAAGTAGCCGCGCGCCGCCGCGTATCCGGCGAGGGCGATCGCGCCGAAGACGCAGCGGAAGAACACGACGTTGGACGGACTCGCGGTCGATTCGACGACGAAGACCCCCAGCGTCCCGGAGAGGACCATGGCGAGCGTGAGCTGGACGGTTCCCGTGCGTTCGGCGGTCATGCCCCGACGGTAGGAGCGGCCCGGAGCGCGCGGCGAGGAGCCGCTGGGGCGTCCTGCCGATGGGCCCATCGGTGGCGCCGATGGGTGGCGCCGATGGGTGGCGCCGATGGGTGGCGCCGATGGGTGGCGCCGACCGGCTGTGTGAGGGAGGACGTGCCTTCAGAACAGTGGGTGACCGGGCGACACCACCTGCCGGAACGGTTCCCACGAATCGCCCAGTACCACGCTCGGCCATGACCGTCATGCACCGTTCCCTGCTTGCACCGTTCAATGAACGACGTGGCGGACGTGCGCAAGGCCGTTCAGCCGGGCCGGAAGCCGCCGTTCGGATCATCTGAAGCAGACCTTCAGGTGATTGCCGGACGCCTCATGACCCAGGTAGCCATCTCCGGGGTACGACGTCTCAGGAGAAGACGAACCCACCATCCCCGTGAGGAGCTCGGCGATGTACGCAGCAGTCCGGCGGTACGAAGGAGTGAGGGATCCGGCCGCGGTGGGACGCCTCGTGAACGAGGACTTCGTGCCGCTCATGCGCCAGGTCTCCGGCTTCGTGGCCTACTACTGGGTCAATGCCGGGGACGGGGTGATGATCTCGACCAGCGTCTTCCAGGACCGGGCCGGTGCCGACGAATCGGTCTCGAAGGCGGCCGACTTCGTGCGGGACAACCTCGCGTCACTGCTCCCCAACCCTCCCCAGGTCACGGCCGGGGAGGTCCTGGCATCCGCGTGACGGCCTGAGCCCCGGCCCGGTCGCGACGGGGGCGCAGCCGGACCGGCCGCACGGCGCCGATGGGGCGCGGGACGCGGTCGGGTGGGGCGACCGGTCATGGTCCGGAGGTCCGGCTGCCTCTGAGAGTGCCGACGAACCGCGCCGATGCCATGGGAGATCCCTGCACAGCGACCGGGCATTTCTGCACGCGGGCCGTACAAACCCGCCTGGCCGCCCGACGACGGCTCCGGCACGCTCATCACGGCCTTCCATCCACTCATGGTCCGGCTGCGGGCCGCCATGAGTCACGGGGTGAACAGGTGCAGCCCCGCGCACCGGTCCACGCACCGGCCTTCCGGCCGTGGCGGGCTGCCGTACGCCCTCTGTTCAGCGCCTTGTCGGCGTTCGTAAAATCGTTCCCCGCCGCGGGGCCGGGCGGCATAGGAACGGGGGGCGCATGCGGGCTGATGGCATCCTGTGGGACGCGAACACTTCATCCAGCGGCCGGTTCTGGCGTCGCTGGCTGAAGAACGGCGTTGTCACAGCCTGCTGGGCCGGTTTCGCCCTGCTGGTCACCTCCCCGGCCGCCGGCACCGGCGGCTCCTTGTTCCGGGTCGTCCTCGGCCTGACGGCGATCCTCTTCGTGATCTGGGCCATCGTGTTCGTACGCGACTACAGAGCGCTGATCCACGTGCAGATCGTCGGTGGCGAGGACAAGCGGCAGCTACGGATGACGACGGTCACGGGCCGCGTCCTCACCTTCGCGGCGGAGGACGTGACGAGGGTCGACCTGGTCTTCACTTCCTGGGCGCCGGATCCGGATTCGATCGACATCGGTGGTGGCTCGGTCCGTATGAAGCTTCAGCTCCGTCGCGGCAACGCGCGCCGTCGCCGTCGTGGCCGGTGGGGCGGCTACGACCGTGACGAGGGAGACCACATCACCGCGGCGTGGAAGCGCGCCTGCCCCGCCGCCACCGTGACGGACAGCTACCGAACGAGGCCGATGGGGACCGGCTGACGAGCGGATACGGGTCGGCCTCTGTGACCGGCACGGTTTCGCGGACGGGTGGAGGCACCGGTGCCGGCCGCGCCTGCCCGGAGACGTCGTGGACGGGAATGTACGTTCGTGCGAGGCTGCCGCGCATGTCTCAGAAGATCGATATGAACGACTGGGAGCGCCGCAGCGCCCGGGCATGGGCCGACATCGACGGGTATGACGCGCGAGGTGAGGCGGGCGAGGCCGACTTCCGCGCACGGATCGGCGAGCTCGCCGACGAATTGCCGCAGGAGAACCCGATCGCTCCCTTCGAGCGCGCCTGTGCCTGGGACTCCACCGGGCACTCCGACAAGGCCGTTCCGCTCTACCAGGAGGCGCTGGAGCGCGGCCTGGCGGGCATGCGGCGGCGGCGCGCGGTCATCCAGATGTCCAGCTCGCTGCGGAACATCGGCCGGGTGCAGGAGTCGGTGGCCCTCCTCACGGCGGAGGCCGAGAATCACGACCCGGACGCCGCGGTGCTCGCTGACGCTGTCTCCGCCACTCTGGCCCTGTGCCTGGTCGACGTCGGCCGGGAGCGCGAGGCGGTCTCGATCGCCGTGCGCGCCCTGGCCCCGCACCTGCCGCGCTACCAGCGCTCGATGGCGAACTACGCGCGGCTGCTGGTGGAACCGGAACCGGCAGATGAGTGACGCTACGGGCTCGTCGGCGCGCGTGACATGAGGCGCCGGAGCCCAGGGACCGGTGGTGACGCCGGATCCGGGCTCCCTCGCGACTGCGACCCTTGCGTGAAAACCGACGAGCTGCTGAAGGAATCGCCCTCCGGCCCGGTTGGGCTCACGTACCTTCAGCCAGACCATGCGCAGCGCACCGATGTGAAAGGTCCAGTCGAGAGTGGGCCGGGCGGCGAGAGCTGCTCGGACCCGGTCAGCCCGGGGCGATACGGCTGAGGTGCTCCCAGGACCGGTACAGATCCGCTTGAGCCTGGTCCATCTCCAAGACGTGATCGAAGGACTGGCTGCCGACGATCAGCCGTCGGGGCGGCTCCGGCAGTGCGGCCAGCTCCATGATGACCGGGGCGGCGGTGCCCGGCTCGGGGGCGACGGCGTCGCCCCACATCGCCTCCATCTCGGTGCGCAGGGGCTGATACTGCGGCAGGGGGTCGGTGTTCGTGGTGCCGGCGGTGAACAGGCCGGTGTTGTAGCCGCCCATCTGCACGATGGTGACCTTGATGCCGAACCCTTCGGCCTCCATCGCCAGTGCCTCGCTGACCGAGTCCAGCGCGGCCTTGCCCGCACAGTAGAAGCCGACGGTGGCCATGCCGCCGCCGCTGCCCATGGAGGTGACCTGGAGGAGCCGTCCCCCGCCCTGGGCGCGCAGGTGAGGAAGGACCGCCTGAGCCACCCACACGGCGCCGAAGAAGTTCACATCCATATGCGCCCGGATCTGCTCCTCCGTGGATTCCTCCACCATGCCGTAGAGCATTCCGCCGGCGTTGTTGACGACGACGTCCAGCCTGCCGAACGCGGCTGCCGCCCGCTCCACCCCGTCGAACACGGCCCGGCGGTCGGTGACATCCAACGGAAGCGGGACAAGGTGGTCCGGGTACTTCTCGGTCAGTCCCTCCAGGGGCTCGACATTGCGGGCGACAGCCACTACGCGGTCGCCGCCCGCCAAGGCGGCTTCGGCGAAAGCCCTGCCCAGGCCGCGGGATGCGCCAGTGATGAGCCAGACTCTTGCGTCCGCCATGATGCCTCACCCTCAGTAAACGAAACGGTTCGTATCGATTCGTTATGAGTCTAGGACATCACTCCCGGCTTATCAATACGGATCGTCCCGTTTCTATTGATGGCTAGACTGAACGCATGTCCAACGAGAAGGGGCCGGACCACTCCCGGCGTAAGGAACGGTCCCGGCAGGCAATCCTCGCGGCCGCCCGCGCCCTGGTCGCAGAGGAGGCTTACGAGAAGGTCACGGTCGAAGCCATCGCCGCCCGTGCTGGCGTCGGCAAGCAGACGATCTACCGGCGGTGGCCGTCGAAGAGCGCAGTCGTCTTCGCCGCCGTTCTGGCTCTGAGTGAGGATGCGGACGGGCAGTCGATCGCACTGCCCGACACGGGCGACCTTGAGGCCGACCTCAAGCTCGTCATGCGGGCCACGGTGGAGGAGTTCGCCGACCCGGCCTTCGACAGGCTGATCCGGGCCCTCAACACCGAGATCTCCAACGATGCCGCACTGGCGGCCGAGTACCGTGAGAAGTTGGCCGAGCCACTGGAAGAGGCGAAGAGGGCGCGCTTGCGCAGCGCCCAGGAGGCCGGCCAGCTCGACGCCGACGCCGACCTCGACCTGACCCTCGAAGTGCTCTACTCCCCCCTCTTCCAGCGGTGGCTGCACCGCAGCGGACCGCTGACCGCCGCATACGCCGACTCACTCGTCGACGCGACCCTGAGAGCTTTCGGCCCCTGAACAGGAGCGGGTCCCACGTCGCTCGGGGAGGTCAGAACCACCGTCCTGACGAGCCCGGACAGAAGGCGTGAGCGGAGGGTGCACGGGCAGTTCATGGACGGCCTGGAGCAGAGCGGCGGCCTCGGTGCCGGGCACCCGGGGAGACGTCACGCCCTCGTACAGGCCCTAGACGGGCAGGGTCCAGCTCGGTCCGTCGGGTGTGCGGATCCAGACCCTTTCGGCGTCCGGCGTGATCGTCATACCGAACTCGGACAGGTGCGGTGCGCCTTGGTTCTGCCAGACGGCGATGGCCTCCTCGACGGCGCTCCACAGTTCGAGCGGGCCGCGCTGTGTCACGGTCCATCCACCGCTCCCGTCCGGCCGGGTCCGTGCCTGCGAGCCGGTGGCTACGTCGAGCAGGATCTGTTCGGCTCCGACGCCGAGCCGTTCGGCCGAGGGGGCGGCGAGCTGGGCGACGAACCTGCCGGACCATTCATCCAGCAGCGCGGGGTCGATCCGGCTCGGTCGTTCCGCGCCGGGCAGCAGCTCAACGGGGCCATGGGGCGGCCGGTCGTGGGGCCGGGCCATCATGAACGAGGTGTACCCGGGCAGGAAGCGACCGGACGCCCCGCCCCCGCCGTCGGCGGTGAGGAGTACGAGGCCGTGCCCGAACCCCCATCCTGCGATCGTGACGAGCAGGGTTCCCCCTTCTTTTGCCTGCCGCAGCAGGCCGTAGGGGATGTGCCGCACCGAGCAGAAAGCGATCACGATGTCGTACGGCGCCTCCTCCGGCCGACCGCTCAGCCCGTCACCCGTGATGAGTGCCGGGGTGTACCCGGCCTCGGCAAGGGCTTTACGGGCACGCTCCGCGGCGGCGGGATCGGTTTCGATCGCGGTCGTGTTCTCCTGCCCCGCCACTTCACAGACGTACGCGCTCGACAGGCCCGTACCCGCGCCGATGATCAGCACCCTTTTCCCTCGGGTGACGCCGGCCTGCTCGATCATCCACAGGATGACTCCCGGGAGGGTCGAGGACGACGTCGGGGTGCCGCCGGTTACCGGTCCCGTCGCGTTCTCGGCGAGAACGCCGTCGATCTGCGTGACCCATGTCGTGTTCTCGTAGCTGAGACGCAGCCAGTCCTCGGCCGAGAGATCAGCGCGGCGCGTGGGAGTCCAGACGGTGGTGCCCGGCGGCGGGCTGGGCCGGTAGATCGCCGGGCCGAGGAAGATCTCGCGGGGAACGGTCTCTCCGGCGCGGCGAACCTCGGGATCGTGCAGCAGGTCGTCGGCGACGAGCAGTTCGACGAGCCGTCGGCGCAGGGCTTCGGCGATGTCGGTGGTCATGTGGTGCTGCCCTTCAGGAGGGTGTCCGCGAGCGCGCTCGCGATGGCCTGAGTTGTCGGGTCGTCAACGAATGCCCACTGGCCGTTCGGATTGCACTCCAGGAACCACCATCGTCCGTCGCCGTCGAGAGCGAAGTCGAAAGCGCCGAAGAGCAGCCCGAATGCGTGAAGGTAGGACTGGACCGCGTCACGGATGGTCCGGGGAACGGGGATGGGCGAGCAGGTGATCAGCCCCTGGTCGTAACGCCAGTCCACGTGGTCGCCGTCGGTGTCGATCCGGCTCGCGAACATGCGGTTGCCGACTGCGGCAAGGCGGATGTCGGCGGTTTTCGGTACGCAGACCTGGAACAGGTGCGGGCACAGAGCGACGGAGTCGTCGATCTCGTCCGCCTGAACGAGGCTGGTCCAGATGGTTCGGTTCCGTCCGTCCTCGCCCCTCAGATGCACCCCGCGCACGGGCTTGTAGATCACCCTCCCTTGGTCGGCGACGAACTTCCGGGCGTCTTCGGGAACGTTCGTGATCAGTGTCTCGGGCACCGCCAGGCCGAGACGGGCCGCGGTGGTGAGCTGCGCGGGCTTGTGATCGGCGGCGCGGTTCCTCAAGGGGTCGTTGACGTGCAGGGCACCGGGCAGAGCGGTCAGTATCCCCGTGTAGCCGACCCGGGACTGTTCGACGGCGAACCGCTGTCCGGGCGTCTCAGCCTGGCGGGGGTCTGCGTAGGGGGTGGGACGCCGCCAGTAGACGGACCGCACTGCCGAGAGATCGAGGTGCCTGGTCGCCGTGGTCAGCTCGCCGGTGAGTCCGGCTCCCCCGATACGTGCGCTGACGCGCGCGGGACCGGGGAAATCGGCAGCCGGATCGAGCCGTACGGCTGGGACACCCCGGCCGTACAGCTCGTTCAGCACCAGATCCGCCGTCACGTCACCGAGCGAGGTGATAACAAGAACCGGTGGTGAGTCGGTCATGTCAGTCCGGTACGTGGTCTTCCAAGGAGTCCGTGTCCGCCGGTGCCGGCGGCTGAGAACCACCGCCGTCCGCACCGGTCGCGGTCTGGGACGCGGTCGCCTTGTTGGTACCGTGCTTGCCGCCCTCTCCCATCTCGACGCGCTGCCCGCTCACGTCGAAGTACCGCGCCGTCTGTGTCTCCGGGTCGATCTCGACCCGGGTGTACGGCAGCTGAACACTCGTCGGGTACGGCGCTAAGCGCTTCGTCCCCCATGGCTGCACCGCAATGCCCATGCGATCTCCTGGGTGATCTCGTGGATTCCTTGGTGGTGCGTTCCGTGCCCCGCCAGCTGCGAGCCGCCATGAGGAACGAGGCGAGTCGGCGCAGGAGCGCCCCGTGCCGAAGGGGTTCCGGGTGGGGCGCTCGTGTCCCGCCGAGGGGTCAGGCGCGGGTGGCGTACGAAAGGAAGCTGGTCCAGGTGGCAGGTGCGAGGGCGAGCTGGGGGCCCTGGTGCACCTTGGAGTCGCGGACGTGGACGGTGGTGGGGCAGGCAGCAACCTCGACGCAGTCGCCGCCAGAGGTACCGCTGTGGCTGGACTTGTGCCAGGACATGGCCACTTCGACACAGGAATCGCCGTCAGCGCTGCTGTAGCTGGACTTGCGCCAGGACAACGCCACCTCCACGCAGGAATCGCCGGAGGCACTGCTGTAGCTGGACTTGCGCCAGGACAACGCCACTTCGACACAGGAATCGCCGGAACCACCGCTGTAACTGCTCTTGAACCAAATCAGATCTGTGGTGCTCATCTGGGCTCCTCACATCCGCCGGAACGGGGTCATGCGGCCGTCCAGCGTAGAGACAGAGCGCCCGCCCCGATAGCGCGCCGGGAGCAGAACGGCCGAAGCCGGAGGGCCCACCGGGCGAGCGCCGGTGGGCCCCGAGTGCGATCAGCTCCGGGCGTACGAAAGGAAGCTGGTCCAGGCTTCAGGTGCGAGGGCGAGCTGGGGGCCCTGGTGCACCTTGGAGTCGCGGACGTGGATGGTGGTGGGGCAGGTGGCGACCTCGACGCAGTCGTCTCCGGAGGCGCCGCTGTGGCTGGACTTGTGCCAGGACATGGCCACTTCTACGCAGTCATCTCCGGAGCCACTGCTGTAGCTGGACTTGTGCCAGGACAGCGCCACTTCCACGCAGTCGCCGTCACCGCCACTGCTGTAGCTGCTCTTGAACCAGGACAGTGCTGAGGTGTTCATTGCGCTCCTCGCATCCGCTGCAACAGACCCACGGAGTCTTCCAGGGTAAGGGCCTGTGAGCGCATCCTGGCATACCGCATGTGAAGCGTGCTGACCACCTTCGAGTCAGAGATGAACTGGCCGCTCTCCTGTCCCTCGCAGTAGCCGAGCCACTTGTTCTGAGGAGTCTCCAGCAACCTCATCGGGCCGTGCAGACCTGCATGGTTCTCCCGCAGCAGCGGCATGATCTGAAGCTCGACGTTACGTAGCTCTGCAATCTCCAGCAGATGTTCGATGAGCCCCCGGGTGACCTCGGGTCCGCCCATACCCCGCAGTAGGAGCTGCTCCTCCAGGATGAAGCTGTACGCCGTGTTCGGCCGCTCCCGCAGCAGCCGCTGCCTCTCCGCCCGTGCCGCCCACTGTGCTTCGATCTTCTCGTCGCCCAGCAGCGGTAATTGGTTCACAAACACCGTGCGCGCGTACGGTTCGGTCTGAACCAGGCCCGGAACCAACCGGCATTCGTACGTGTAGAGGCTGATCGCCTCCTCCTCCAGCTTCGCCCACTGCCGGAACCAGCTCGCCAGCCCCGGCCGCCGCGACAGATGCTTCGCCGCGCCCCTGATCGCCCCGAACGCGTCCAGCACGTCCTCCGCCCGGTCCACGAAGTCCGGTGGCGGGAAGCGGCGGCCCTGTTCGATGGAGGCGACGGTGGGGACCGAGTACCGGACCTTCGGGGCGAACTGCTCCTGTGTCAGACGCGCCCGTTTGCGGAATGCCTTGACGACTTCACCGAACGCCTTGAGGCTGTCCGACGTCTCGGGTTCACCCCCCGTGGGGCAGGGGCCCGCACCGCCGGTCCCACCCGTACCGTCCGTACCGTCCGTCATGCCAGGACACCTCCCGCACACGTACCTCGTCGCACCAACCCACAGATCATCACGGTCGGTTACCCCTACCGTCCACACTTCGGACCCGTACGCAGACTCAGCGTACGGGTCGCTGAGCTGGTGAACAGCCGGAATTCCGCACCACATTGGGCCCATGACGCAACGCCCGCCTCAGCAAGCCCCGGTTACCGTACGTGTGTTCACGCAGCAGTTCAGCTCCAGCCCGCTCGGCGCCCACCTCGCCCGGCACATCACCCTGCGCCGGCTCCAGGACTGGGACCTGCCGTACGACACCGATGTCATCCACACCGCCGCCCTGCTCGTCGCCGAACTGACCGCGAACGCCGTCACGCACGGCCGGGTGTCGGGGCGGGACTTCGAACTGCGGCTCAGCCTCGCCCCGGACAAACTCGTCATCGAGGTGTCGGACGCCCGGGGCGAGCGGCGGCCCCCTGGCCCCGGTGAGCTGACCGCCCCGCCGTCCGGTTCCACCGACGGGCGGGGGCTGATCCTGGTGGAGGCGCTGGCCGACCGGTGGGCGGTGCTCGACCGCGTGCCGGCCGGGAAGACCGTACGCGCCGAACTGGACCTGCCCCACTGACGCGCCCGGAGCTGAACGACGTATGCCTGAGCTTCTCTGCCCGGCCGCCCGGAAGTGACCGGATGACGTCCGAGAGCCTGACCGCCGATGTCCCGCCGACCGGTACCGAGACCTGCTGTCACTGCGGGCGCACCACCACCGCGCCCGTGGAGGTCCGCCGTATCGAGGCGGCCGATGTCCCCGGCGTCACCCTGTACGCCTGTCCGGATGACGCCGTCCTGCTGCACCCCGGCCCGATCCCGGGAGAGTGCGGGCCGGGCCGGTGAGCCTCCCAGGGGACGGCTACCGCGTCCCTGGGCCGGTTACGCGTACGAGTGCAGCCCCTGCACGAAGATGTTCACTCCGTAGTA
The DNA here is from genome assembly GCF_042873655.1 of Streptomyces sp. NPDC004609. NCBI lineage: Bacteria > Bacillati > Actinomycetota > Actinomycetes > Kitasatosporales > Streptomycetaceae > Streptomyces > Streptomyces sp. NPDC004609. The sequence goes on from NZ_JBIALS010000006.1 coordinate 254,881, forward strand.
GTTGAACAGCCAGCACACGAACGCCACCAGCGCCAGCACCGCCGCCTTGCGGCCCTTCCAGCCCGCCGTCGCGCGCGCGTGCAGATAGCAGGCGTAGGCGACCCAGGTGATGAAGGACCAGACCTCCTTGGGGTCCCAGCCCCAGTAGCGGCCCCACGCGTCGCCCGCCCAGATCGCGCCGGCGATGATCGTGAAGGTCCACAGGGGGAAGACCGCCGCGTTGACGCGGTAGGCGAACTTGTCGAGGGAGGCCGCCGCCGGGAGACGTTCGAGGACGGAGGTGGCGAAGGCGCTCGGCTTGCCGCCGCGCGCGAGCTTCGCCTCGTAGAAGTCGCGGAAGAGATACAGGACCGTGCCGACCGCGCCGAGGTAGAACACCGCACCGCAGATGATCGCGGTGGAGACATGGATGACCAGCCAGTACGAGTCCAGCGCGGGAACGAGCTGGTCGCTCTCGGTGTAGAGGACGGTCGTGGCGAGGCCGAGGTCGGCCAGTACGGTCCCGACGAGCGGCAGGCCCAGCCAGCGGACGTTCTTCTTCGCGAGCAGGAAGCCGAGGTACGCGCCCACCACCACCATGGAGAACGTGGTGGAGAACTCGTACATGTTGCCCCACGGCACCCGCTGCACGGACAACGCGCGGGTGAGAACACCGCCCACGTGGACGAGGAACGCGAGCACCGTCAGGGAGATGGCGATCCGGCCGTACAGATCGCCCTTGACGGTGCCGCCCGCCGCTCCCGGGCCGTCCGGGACATCGCGGACACCGGGGCCGGAGCGGGTGACGATCTCGGGCTTGTCGAGGACGGCCGTGCCGCCGCCCTGCTTGCCGCGGACCTGGATCCGGGGCGCGGCGGCGGGCGCGGCTTCGGAGCCGGTCAGCGCCGCGGCCGTACGGCCGACCTTGCTGCGGCTGCCGAAGATCCATTCGGCGATGTGCGCGAAGAAGGCCAGCGTGTAGACGGCCATCGCCGAGTAGATCAGCACATTGCTGATCTCGGCGAGATTCTCATTGGTGGCGGCGGCGAGATTCACTTCTCAGCCCCTTCGGCAGAACCTGCGGACACTTCGGAATCCGGTTCGGCGACCGGCGGGGGCGCGCTGGGCGCCTCGGCGTGGAGCGTGATGGCGAGATCGGACAGTTCCTCGGGCAGCCTGGCCGACTCACTGCGGCCGAGCCCGGCCATCTCGACGACGGTCACCCCGTCGTCACCGGTGACGGCGCGCACCCAGACCCGCCGCCGCTGGATGAACAGCGAACCGGCGAGCCCCGCGATCGCGGCGATCGCGCCCGTCAGCGCCCAGCCGTTGCCGGGCTGCTCGGAGATCTGGAAACTCGCCCACTCCTTGACCTCCTTCTCGAAGGTGATGGAGCCCGCGCCGTCCGGGAGCTCCATCTTCTCGCCGGGCAGCAGCCGCGCCTTGAGGATGTCGCCGTTCTTGTCCTTGAACTGCTTCAGCCCGCGGGTGTCGAGCTGGTACACGTTCTGCGGCAGCCCGGAGTCGAGGCCGAGATCGCCGTGGTAGGCGTTGAGCGCGAGTACGGGGAAGTCCAGGCCGGGGAACTGCGAGAACATGTCACCGTTGCCCTCTCCGCCGAAAGTGGGGACGAAAAACGCCTGGAAGCCGAGCTGGGACTTCTTGCCGTTCTTGTCGCGGTAGCCGTCCGTCACCTTGATCGCGCCCGTGGAGGTGACGTTGTTGTCCAGGGGCAGCAGCGGTACGGCGACCTTGTCGTAGACGATCTTGCCCCTGCCGTCCCGGACGGTGACGACGGGCGCGTATCCGTGCGCCAGCAGATAGACCTTGCTGCCGTCGACGACGAGGGGCTTGTTCACCTCGATGACGGACTTGTTCTCCTTGCCGCCGGGCTTGGACCAGGTCACGGCCGCCTCGAAGGTGCGGGGGGTGCCGCGCTGCGGTCCGCTCCTCTCATAGGTGCCGGTGAAACTGTCCAGGTTGAAGCTGAAGGGGTCGAGGTCCTCGGTGCTGTAGAGGGAGCCCGACCTGAAGTCGTCGTACTGGGTGAGGGTGTTGGAGAATCCGCCGCCCTCGACGATCAGCTTGCCGCCCTCGGACTTGAAGAGCTGGCCCGCGGCGAACGCCAGCAGCATCACGATCAGCGAGATATGGAAGATCAGGTTCCCTGCCTCGCGGAGGTAGCCCTTCTCGCCCGCGACGGCGGTGCCGACGGTGTGGGCGCGGAAGCGCCGCCGCTTGAGGAGGGTGAGCGCGGCCTCGCGTACCCGCTCGGGATCGGCGTCCGTACGCCAGGTCGTGTACGCGGGCATCCGGGTCAGCCGGCCCGGGGCGCCGGGCGGACGGCTGCGGAGCTGGCCGACGAACTGCCAGGAGCGCGGGACGATACAGCCGATCAGGGAGACGAAGAGCAGGATGTAGATCGCGGAGAACCACACCGAGCTGTAGACGTCGAAGAGCTGGAGCTTCTCGTAGATCGGGGTGAGGCCCGGGTTGCTCTCCTGCCAGGCCTGGACCTTGAGGTCGTCGACGCTGCGCTGCGGGATCAGGGAGCCGGGGATCGCGCCGAGCGAGAGCAGGAAGAGCAGGATCAGCGCGATCCGCATCGAGGTGAGCTGGCGCCAGAACCAGCGGGCCCAGCCGATGGGGCCGAGCGTGGGTCCGCCGGTGACGGATTCCTCGCGGGGGGCGGTGGACAGCTGCGCTCCGGCGGCCAGGTCCCGGCGCTCGGCGGCGGCGGCCTCGTCGCGGCGCTCCTCGGCGCCCTTCTCCGCCGCTGCCTCTGTCTTGCTCATCGGAGTCAGACCCCTACCGTGAAGTCGGCGGACCAGTTCTGGATGTACTGCATCATGGTGTCCCAGACGCCGGTCAGCAGCAGGAGCCCGGTGACGATCATCATGATGCCGCCGATGCGCATCACCCAGGCGTAGTGGCGCTTGACCCAGCCGAACGTTCCGAGCGCCTTGCGGAAGGCCACGGCGGCGAGGACGAACGGCAGTCCGAGGCCGAGGCAGTACGCGACGGTCAGCAGGGCTCCGCGGCCCGCGCTGCCCTGGTCGGCGGCGAGGATCTGCACGGCGGCGAGCGTCGGGCCGATGCACGGCGTCCAGCCGACCCCGAAGAGCACCCCCAGCACGGGCGCGCCCAGCAGCCCGGTGACCGGCCGCTTGTGGATACGGAACTCACGCTGGCTGAGCCAGGGCATCAGCCCCATGAAGAAGGCGCCCATCAGCAGCATCAGCACACCGAGGATCCTGGTGAGCAGTTCCTTCTGGCTCTGGAGCTCCGCGCCGAAGTAGCCGAAGAGCGCGCCTCCGGAGACGAAGACGGCGGAGAAGCCGATCACGAAGAGGGAGGCGCCGAGGATCATCCGGCCGCGCTTGGCCTCGGCCAGATCGGTGCCGCTGACCCCGGTGACGTACGAGAGATAGCCGGGAACGAGCGGCAGGACGCAGGGGGAGAAGAAGGAGACGAGACCGCCGAGCACGGCGATCGGCAGGGCGAGGGCGAGGGCCCCGCTGAACACGGTCTCGTTCATGCCCACCGCGGCGAGGGAGACCGCCGGCTCTACGTTCCGCACGGGATCACTTCTCCGCGATCAACGGGTCGATCATCTTGCGGAGTTGCTTCTCGTTGAGCGCCATCAGCGCCCGGGCCGCGATCTTGCCGTCCCGGTCGAGGACGACGGTGGAGGGAATGGCCTGCAGGCTGAGCGTTCCCTTGGGGAAGCCTTCGACGATCAGCTCGCCTTTGGGGTCGTACAGGCTCGGGAATTCGATCCCGTAGTCCTTCTCGAAGGCGATCGCGAGGCCCTTGGAGTCGTCACGGGTGTTGAGCCCGATGAACTCCACGCCCTTCGGCTTCAGATCCTTCGCGACCTTGACGAGGTGGGGGGCCTCCGCCCGGCAGGGCGCGCACCAGGAGCCCCAGGCGTTCAGGACGACGACCTTGCCCTTGTAGTCGGCGACGTCGAGCGGCTTCCCTTCGAGGGTCTCACCGGCGATCTTGTTGGTGGCCTTGCGGTCCGCCTTGGCGACGGTGGAGATGCCGCCGGAGTCGGTGACGAAGTTGGTGTTGCTGCCGCCGCCGGAGACCCCTCCGTCCGTACAGGCGGAGAGGGTGAGCGCGCCGGCCGCGAACAGGGCGGTCGTCAGGGCAGCGCGGGGGGCACGGCTGAGGCTCATGTGAAAAGTTTCGCATGGCCGATTCCGCGATCTTCCCCGCCCCCCTCACTGCCCTCGGGGCCCCTGGCGTCCCTTGTCAAGCGGCCTTGAGGAAAGCGTTCCAGCCACCCGGGGGCGCCTGGCCCACGCCCAGGGTGCGGAGCCCGGCGAGGACCTGGGGCCGCTGGACGTCGAGCCAGTCGCAGAGCTGCCGGAAGGAGACCAGCCGTACGTCCTTCTTCCCCGCCATGCCCTCGACCGCCTCCTCGACGGCGTCCATGTAGATGCCGCCGTTCCACTGCTCGAAGTGGTTGCCGATGAACAGGGGCGCGCGATTGCCCTCGTACGCGCGGAGGAAGCCCGCGAGATACGCCTTCGTGGCCTGCTTCCGCCAGCCCGGCCGTTTCGCGGGAACGCCCTTGGTGGAGTTGCCGGACTGGTTCACCATGAAGTTGTAGTCCATCGACAGCACCTCGAAGGACCGGCCGGGGAACGGAAGCGACTGGAGCGGCAGGTCCCACAGGCCCTGGCGCTTGCCGGGCCACTCCTGACGGCCGCCGGGCGAGCTGGAGTCGTAGCGCCAGCCGAGTTTCCGGGCGGTCGGCAGCAGCTTCCGCTGCCCGAGCAGACAGGGGGTGCGGGCGCCGACGAGTTCCCTGGTGTAGTCGAACGGCAGCGGGTCGATATCGGTCCAGCCGCTGTTCGTACGCCATTGGGTGACGAATCCCACGGCCTGCTCGATCTCGTTCTCCCAGTCGGCGGGCGTCCAGTTCCCGACCGAGCCGGAGCCGCCGCAGAAATGCCCGTTGAAGTGCGTGCCTATCTCATGGCCTTCGAGCCATGCCTGGCGCAGATACTTCAGGGTCTCCTTGATATGGGCATCGGTGAGATAGCCGATGTCGGACGCACCGACCCGGTTGTTCGGCGGCCTGTAGAGATTCTTCTTCGACTCCGGGAGCAGATAGATCCCGGAGAGGAAGAAGGTCATCGCCGCGTCATGGTCTTTCGCGACCTTCAGAAAGCGCGGGAAGAGGCCGTTGCCGACTTCTCCCGCACCGTCCCAGGAGAAGACCACGAACTGCGGCGGCGCCTGGCCGGGTTCCAGGGGTACGGGCGCGGGCGGCTGGTCCGGCTGCTTCCCGGTGTCCGACGTGGAGCCGTCGCCGATGAGCCGGACGTTTCCCCCGGTCGGCGACGGGGTGGCTCCGGCCCCTGGTTCCGCCTTGTCCCCGGCCCTGGTGACGCTCCGGCCGCCGTCGCTTCCGTCGAGCATGCCGCACCCGGCGGCGCCCATCACGGCGGCGGCCCCGAGTCCGGCTCCGAGCAGACCCCTTCGACTGATGTCGCCCATCCTGTTCCCATCCCCACTCTCTCCCCCGAGGAGAGCCCCCTGTGCCGACTCCGTCCGGCTACGGATAGAGAGGACACAGGGGGCGCACAGGTTCCGAAAACGATCTATGAATGTTCTACCTACTGGCAGAAGGTCCCACAACCGGAGGAAAACAGGGGCCACTCGGCCGAAAGGGCTGCCCCCGGAGCAATATCCGGAACGGGCAGCCCTGTTGGGGAGAAAGGGACGGGTGAGACTAAGCGCCGAATGCTTTCGCCTTCCCCTTCACCGGCTTCGCACCGGCCAGAAGATGCGCCGGAACAAGATCACGGGCCGGTTCCGAGTAACCCACGGAAACGATCTTGTCGCCCTCGTAGGTGAAGCTGGTCAGCGATGCCAGCGTGCACTGACGGCGGCGCGGATCGTGCCACAGCCGCCGCCTTTCGACAAAGCTCCGCACAATCCAGATCGGTAGCTGATGGCTGACGCAGACGGCCTCGTGCCCCCGGGCCGCGTCCCGTGCCGCGTCCAGGGCGCCCATCATCCGTACGACCTGCTCGATGTACGGCTCGCCCCAGGAGGGGCGGAACGGATTGGTCAGATGCCGCCAGTTGGCCGGCTTGCGCAGCGCTCCGTCGCCCACGCCGAACGTCTTGCCCTCGAAGACATTGCCCGCCTCGATCAGCCGCTCGTCCATGGCGATGTCCAGACCGTGGCTCTTGGCGACGGGTGCCGCGGTCTCCTGCGCCCGCTCCAGCGGGGAGGAGACGACATGGGTGATGTCACGGGTCGCGAGGTGCTCCGCGACCCGGTCGGCCATCCGGCGGCCCAGCTCGGAGAGGTGGTAGCCCGAGCGCCGGCCGTAGAGCACACCGTCCGGGTTGTGGACCTCACCGTGGCGCAGCAGATGGACGACGGTCCTGTCACCGGCGGCGCTCATGCCGTGGCCTCCGCGGCGGCACGGGCCGCGCCGGGCAGCGCGGCGGCGATCCGCTCGACGGCCTCGGCGTCATGGGCCGTGGAGACGAACCAGGACTCGAAGGCGGAAGGCGGCAGATAGACGCCTCCGGCCAGCATGGCGTGGAAGAAGGCGTTGAAGCGGAACGCCTCCTGGCGCTTGGCGTCCGCGTAGTTCTCGACGGCGTCCCCGGTGAAGAAGACGGAGAACATGTTGCTCGCCGTCTGGAGCCGGTGCGTCACGCCCTCCTTGGTGAGCGCCTCCGTCACCAGGCCCTGGATCTCGGCGGAGACCGCGTCGACCTTCGCGTACGCCGCCTCGTCCAGCAGCCGCAGCTGCGCGAGGCCCGCGGCGGTCGCGATCGGGTTGCCGGAGAGGGTGCCCGCCTGGTAGACGGGACCGGCCGGGGCGAGATGGCCCATCACATCCCGGCGTCCGCCGAACGCGGCGGCCGGGAACCCGCCGCCCATGACCTTGCCGAAGGTCATCAGATCCGGCTCGACGCCGTCGACGCCGTACCAGCCGGCCCTGCTCGTCCGGAAGCCGGTCATCACCTCGTCCGAGATGTACAGCGCGCCCTGCTCCCGGCACAGGTCCCTCAGACCCTGGTTGAAGCCGGGCAGCGGCGGCACGACCCCCATGTTGCCCGGGGACGCCTCGGTGATCACACAGGCGATCTCCCCCGGGTGGGCCGCGAACGCCTGACGCACGGCTTCGAGGTCGTTGTACGGCAGCACGACCGTTTCCCCGGCCTGCGCACCGGTCACCCCGGGGGTGTCCGGCAGCCCGAAGGTCGCGACGCCCGAGCCGGCGGCGGCCAGCAGCGCGTCCACATGGCCGTGGTAGCAGCCCGCGAACTTCACCACCTTGGCCCGGCCGGTGAACCCGCGGGCGAGCCGGATCGCCGACATCGTCGCTTCCGTGCCGCTGGACACCAGCCGCACCTGCTCGACGGGGGCGATCCGCGCCACGATCTCCTCGGCGAGCGCGACCTCGCCCTCACCGGGGGTACCGAAGGAGGTGCCCCGGGCCACGGCCGCGTGCACCGCCTCCAGCACCGCCGGATGGGAGTGTCCGAGAATCATCGGTCCCCACGAGCAGACGAGATCGACGTACGAGCGTCCGTCCGCGTCGGTGAGGTACGGGCCGGTGCCGGACACCATGAACCGGGGCGTGCCGCCCACGGCCCGGAAGGCCCGCACGGGGGAGTTGACGCCGCCGGGCGTCACGACGGACGCGCGGTCGAACAGCGCCTGCGAAACTGGGGCTTCGTATGAATACGCCACTTTGGTCCTGATCTGCGATTCGGAGTCTGGGCGGCCGGGGCGATGGATCTCGGCCAGGATGAGCAGGGAGCGGGATCTCCTCGTATTACGAAACGGCGTCAGCCTCCTCGCATCTGCGAAACTGGGGCCACACAGGGAAGACTCATGGAATCCATGGTGTCAGAGGCTTGCGGTGTTCCTCACGGACAGGTGTTTCACCGGTCGCCCGTGGGGGAGGTCACTGACACGATGATCGGGTTGCGCGGCGGGGGCTGCGAGTGGTCGGGTGGAGATATGTATCGCGGTGGCGGACTGGGCGAGGGGACCGACGACCTGGGTCCTGAGCCCGCCGGGCGGGGAAAGCACCGGCGAAGCGACGCGGACGCGCATGCGCACGCGGACGCGATGGCAGGCAGGAGCGGCCGGGTGGGGGTGACCTACAAGTACTTCGGCGCGCCCGATGGAGCCACCGCCGCGAGAGTGCCCATCTCGATGCGCCCGGAGGAACTGGGCGGGGACGAACTGGGCATGGGCGGCCTGTTCACCAAGATCAAGCCCGAGACGATAGCCGCGATGGTGCTCACGGGCATACAAGGCATGCCCCTGAACAAGGTGCCGCCCCTCGAACTGGTGGTCCTCCACCCCGACTACGCGGTGGTCAAGCTCCCCCTGACGGTGGTCGACCCCCTCCGCGGCGTCGGCGAGGAATCCGTCGGCGCGGCGGCCTTCATCTGGTCGACCGTCCCGGACCGGGGCGGGCCACGGGACGCGTTCAACGTGTACCAGCTGCTCCACGAGTGGCAGGACTTCAGCCACCGGCTGCACGAGGCGGGGCATCAGCCCTACTGCCTTGTGTGGCCGTGACCCGGCGTTTCCCGTGGACGGGGCGGGGTCCTCGGACCCCGTGTTCGCCCTGTGACGAGGGGGCCGTCAGCCGCCGGGCACATCGGTACCGCCGGGTGCACGGATGTGCCCCGGATGTCGTCGCCGTCCTCCGACGCCCCGGCCTCGGACGCCTCGCACCTGCGCTCGCCGAGACCGAAGCCTCGGCCCGCGATCTGCGGCAGGTCTCCGTACGTCCGCGGCGCGCGAGCCCGGCCGGGTCCGAACGGGAGGACCTCGCGCGGTGACCGGAAACGTTCACCGGCCTGCGACGCCCGGCACGTCACCTCTCCCCCGTAGCCCTGCGGGCACGGGTGGCGCCCCCTGCGTTGTCGGACCGCGCGAGTACGGCGCGTACGAGCCGCGGACCTCCGCCTCGCGCCGCACCGCACCGGACGCCGCAGGCTCAGGAGTACGGCGCGTACGAGCCGCGGACCTCCGCCTCGCGCCGCACCGGACGCCGCAGGCTCACCGGCACACCTCTCCGGTCACCGCACTAGTGGGACCGCCAGGACGGGTCGCGGCCCGTGAGGGCGAGGACACGGTCGAAGGCGCTCGCGTCGTCGCCGACCGCGACCGGCTGGCCGAACACCCCGTTCTCCCGCGCCATCGGCGCCATCGCGGTCAGCGCGGGGGCGAGTTCCCCGATGACCGCCGGGTCCGGGGTGAAGTCCTGGCCCGTCGCCCGTGCCAGATCCCACGCGTGGACGGTCAGATCGCCGAGGACCATGAAGCCGACGGTACGCGCGGGCAGCCCCAGCTCTCCGGTGGTGCCCTCCTCCGCTCCGGGGGCCGCCCACGCCTCGGCCAGCGCCGCGGTCTCCCGGGCGAACCGGTCGCGCCAGCCGGCCGGGTCCTCGTCGACGAAGCGGGGCACCGCCCCGAAGTCGGCGGACTTCCGCTCCGCCAGCGCCTGGAAGTTGATCACGACCTGGAGCAGATGGTCGGCGAGGGCCCTGACGTCGTACTCCGCACACGGCGTGGGGTCGCCGAGCCGTTCGTCGGAGATGCCGCGTAGGACCGGTACGGCCTGTTCCGCCGCTGCTCCGAGCAGTTCACCCATGGTTTTCGTCATGACCCGACCGTAAGCGGGACCGCCTTCCCCGCGTCTTGAAGAAACGCGACATAGGATCATCCGCATGGGTCGCCCTCGCCATGACGTCCGGGGCATCGTCGGAGCCCGCGAGCTGCTGGCCCTCGTACACTTCCGCCGCCGTGAGCCCGCCCCCGCGCTCCGTCCGTATCTTGAGCACTACTGGCTCATCGACTGGGACCTGCCGGAGCCGTACACGTCCCATGTCGTACCGCACCCCTCGGTGCACATCGTCTTCCAGCGGCACGGCCGCGAACGCCCGTGGGGCGAGATCGCCGGTATCGCGCCCGGGCTGTTCGCCCAGCGGCTGGAGGGCGGGGGGCGGGTCTGCGGGGCGAAGTTCCGGCCGGGGGGCTTCCGGCCGTTCGCGCCGGGGACCTCGGTGTCCGACTGGACGGGCCACCGGGTACGGCTCCCGGACGCCCGGCTCGGCCCGGGCGGGGGCGGGAGTCCTGGCAGGGGCACGAGCACAGGCGGGGGCACGAGTACGGGCGGGGACGGGACCGCGGGCGCGGCCACGAGCGCGGCTCCCGGAGCCACCGCAGTCACCGCGGCCGCCGGAGCCGCGCGGGTGGACGCGGACGCGATCGTCTCCCCCGACTCCGAGGACCTCCGCGTCGCCGCCCTCGACGCCTATCTCCTGCGGCTCGCGCCCCGGCCCGACCCGCAGGCCCTGCGTGCGATGGAGCTGGTCGAGCGGGTGCACGGCGACCGGTCGATCCGGCGGGTCGCGGATCTGGCGGACGCCGAGGGGATGTCCGTACGGTCGCTCTAGCGGCTTTTCGCCGCGTATGTCGGGGTGGGCCCGAAGTGGGTGATCCTGCGCCACCGCATCCACGACGCGCTGGAGCGGGCCGAGCGGGAGCCCGGGGAGAAGCGCGGGGGCGGTGCGCCGGACTGGGCGGCGCTCGCCGCGGAACTCGGCTACAGCGACCAGGCTCATCTCGTACGGGACTTCACGGCGACCGTGGGTGTTCCGCCGGCCGCGTACACCACCCGCAACGCCTGACCCACGGGGCAGCCGGACCGCGCCTCCGCCGCACAGGAGCGTGCGGCGGCGACACCGACCGCGCCCGTCCCCGCTCGGCGGCGTACCGCGGAACCTCCGGCGGCCCGTCGAACGCCGTGCGGTGAGACCCGGGGCGCCACCCGTCCGGTGACGGCGGCCCCAGGGTGGGATTTATCTGCGTGACACAGATTCTGCGTTATGCCTAGTATCTCGTTCCGGGGGTTCTCCGACACCCCCGGCGACCTCGCGTGACCCGGGATTCCCGGGGTGATCCGGGCGATCTCCGCCGACCACGGCGGCGATCCGCCCTGCCCGGGACACCTCCGGCTCCCCGCACCCGCGGCCCCGGACGCCCGGACCCCCACGAGGGCTCGGAAGTGCCCGAAAGGCCCGGTGACCGCCGACACCGGATGCACCGACGCGGCGGGCACAGCGGACAGGCCGGACACGCCGGGATCGCCCTCCGGCACGGACAGCAGCAGCGACACGGACAGCAGAAGGGCACAACCCCATGACCACCCTTGTCACCGGAAGCCGCGGAAAGATCGGCTCCACCCTCGTCACGCTGCTCCACCGCACGGGCGCCCCCGTCCGCGCGGCCTCCGCCGCCCCCGAGATGCTCGACCTCCCACCCGGCGTCGAAGCGGTCGGCTGCCCGCTCGACGACCCCGCGGCCTTCCCCGCGGCCCTCGACTCCGTCACCTCCGTCTTCCTCTACGCCGAGCCCTCCGCCGTCGACGCCTTCCTCACCGAGGCGGACAAGGCGGGCGTCGCCCACATCGTGCTGCTCTCCTCCAGCGCCGTGGAGGACCCCGAAGCAGCGGACAATCCGGTCGCCGCCCTCCATCTCACGGTCGAACAGGCCCTCGCGGCCTCCCCCGTCCCGGCGACCGTCCTGCGACCCGGCGCCTTCGCCGCCAACGCGCTCCAGTGGCGCTGGGCCCTCCGGTCGGCCGGGACGATCGACCTTCCCTACCCCGGCAGTTACAGCGACCCGATCCATGAACTGGACATCGCCGAGGCCGCCTTAGCGCTGCTCACACACGACCGGGGGCGGGGCGGTACGTACCATCTGACCGGCCCCGAGTCGCTCACCTTCGCCGAGCAGACCACGATCCTGGCGGACGCCATCGGGATTCCCGTCCCGTACAACACCGTGACCCCCGAGGCGTGGAAGTCGTCCGTCGCCGATTATCTGCCCGGAGCCTTCGCCGACGGGCTGCTCAACCACTGGGCCTCGACGGACGGTTCACCCACGCCGCTGACCGGCGCCGTCGAGCGGCTGACGGGCCGCCCCGCCCGTACCTTCGCCCGGTGGGCGGCCGAGAACGCGGATGCCTTCCGGGACGCCCGATGACATCCTGACGGCGTGAACGGACCGGAAATCCATATCGCCGTCGCCCCCGAGCTGCGCCTCTTCGTCCCGTCGGACCGCCGCCAGGGGCCGACCGCGCTGGTCACCGACGGCTCGTCGACCCTCGGCCATGTCATCGAGTCGCTGGGCGTCCCGCTCACCGAGGCGGGCCGGCTCCTCGTCGACGGCCGGCAGGTGGCCGTCTCCCATATCCCGAGCGCGGGCGAGCGTGTGGAGGTGTACGGCGTCGAGCGGCCCCAGGAGGTGCCCGGAGCGCCCCTGCGCTTTCTGCTCGACGTCCACCTCGGCACGCTGGCGCGGCGGCTGCGGCTGCTCGGTGTGGACGCGGCGTACGAGAACGAGGACATCGGGGACCCCGCCCTCGCCGCGCTCTCCGCCCGCGACCGGCGGGTCCTGCTCTCACGGGACCGGGGGCTGCTGCGGCGGCGGGAGATCTGGGCGGGGGCGTACATCTACAGCGACCGTCCCGACGACCAACTGCGCGATGTCCTCGGGCGGTTCGCGCCCGCGCTGGCGCCCTGGACCCGCTGCACGGCGTGCAACGGGCGCCTGACGGACGCCGACAAGGACACCGTCCAGGACCGGCTGGAGCACGGGACGCAGCGTTCGTACGACGTGTTCGCGCAGTGCGAGGCGTGCGGCCGGGTGTACTGGCGGGGCGCGCACCACGCCCGGCTGGAGGCGATCGTGGACCGGGCGCTCCGGGAGTTCGGCGGGACGCCGGCGTAGCTCCGGCGTCCACTCCTGCGTCCACTCCGCGGGACGTCGGGCATGCGGGCTCGGCGCGGGGCGCGGGGTGCGGTGCGCCCGGCAGGCGGACGCGGCGATGGCTCGCGGCTCAGAGGGTTCCGGTGCGCAGGCGTTCGATCTGGGCGGTGCTCAGCGCGACCGCCCGCCGCATGTGGGAGGTGAGCAGGTCGATGTCCTCGGAGCCGTACGCCTCGAAGAGGGCGTACCAGTCGCCGTCGAGCCGCCGCCAGATCTCGCCGAACTCCGCCATCCGCTCCGGAACCGGCGCCACCAGCACCCGCCGGCGGTCCTCGGTGTCGCGGTCCCGTGTGACATACCCGGCCTGCTCCAGCCGGTCGACGAGCCGGGTCGCGGACCCCGTCGTCAGCCCGGTCATCTCGGCGATCCGGCCGGTGGTGACCGGGCCCGGTTCGAGGCCCAGCAGATTGAAGCACTGCAGGTCGGTGGGGTGGAGCCGCAGGTAGTCGGCGAGAGCCTGGTTGAACAGCACGTAGGCGGCCATATGACGGCGCGAGACCTCGGCCAGCTCGTCCATGCGCCGCCGCCGGTCCGCCACGGCGCGTGCCTTCTGCGTCATGCGGGGGATTGTACGGACGGTTCGGGCAGGTCAGCGGCGCGAAGCCGGGGCGGGGCAGCGGGCTCGGGCGCGCGGGCCGGGGCCGCACGCGGTGGATCACCGGCTCCGGACGGCCCGGCCGCCACCGGGTACGGGCACGTGACCGGTACGGCACGCCACCGGATACGGGCCCCGAGGCCGGAAGGCCCGCCGCGCCCCGGTCTCCGTAGCGCGCCCTGGACGTCAGCAGGCGTACGGGCCCTCCGCGGCGGCCTCAGAAGGTGTACGGATCACCCGTGGCGAGGGCCAGCACCCGATGCCCGTCGTTCGACGGGTTGCGGTCCGTCGCACCGCCGTTCCACTGTGTGGAGATCTTCACGACCACCTCGTCCGGGGCGCCCGCCGTCCGCAGACCGAGGACGATCCGGTGGGCAGCGCCACCCGCGCGCAGCGGTCCCGTCGCACAGAGCACGACCCGGTCGGAGGCCCTCAGACACTCCGCTGGCAGCCGCTGCGCGGCCGCCAGCGCGGTGGAGAACCCCAGCTTCACGGTCGCGCCCGCCACGCCCGACGGGCCGTGGCTCCGGGACTCCAGCAGGACACCCAGCCGTCCGGAGGCCAGCGTGACCCGGCCGTGGTGCGACACATCCGCCTCGGGCGCGATCACCCCGGCACCCGCGTACGCACCCGTATGCCCAGGCACGCCCGCGGCCGCGTCCGCCGCGCCCGTGCCGGAAGCCGCGTACCCCGTGCCCGTGGCCGCGACCGCGCCGAGGCCGACCAGCACCATCACCACCGTCGCGGACGCCATCGGCAGTGCCTTGCGCATCACACACATGAACAGAAACATACCTTTTGTCCGTTCATATTGATGATTGCCCCTCACTCCGGCGCGTCCCGCCGCGACCGCGTGCGACGCTGTGCCCATGTTCGTCGCCCGCTCGGTCGTCCTGTTCGCCGTCGCCGCCCTCTTCGAGATCGGCGGCGCCTGGCTCGTCTGGCAGGGCGTCAGGGAGCACCGCGGCTGGATCTGGATCGGCGCGGGGGTCATCGCGCTCGGTGCGTACGGCCTGGTGGCCACGTTTCAGCCGGACGGCGAGTTCGGCCGTATCCTCGCCGCGTACGGCGGTGTGTTCGTGGCGGGCTCCCTCGCCTGGGGCATGGTCGCGGACGGCTACCGCCCCGACCGCTGGGACGTGATCGGCGCGCTGGTCTGCCTGGTGGGCATGGCCCTGATCATGTACGCCCCGCGTGGCCGCTGAGTCCCCGCGCCCAGACGCCCCGCAGCTCGCAGCTCACGCATCGCGCCTCACGCGTCATAACCGCACGCCCGCCCGGCACCACGCGCGGGGCCTCGCCCCCGGCCTCGCACTCCGCGCCCGGCCGCGTACATCCCCGTACCACCGGGCCGCCTTCCGCCATGCGGCCCGGATACGGGCCACCGCCGCCGGACGCGGGCGGAATCCGCGCGTCTATCCTGGCCGCGTACCGATCACCCGCGCGAGGAGAGCCCGACATGACCGCCGCCGCCACCGGGAACGCCCAGGGCGCCGGGACACCCGTCGCCGTCGTCACGGGAGCCAGCAGCGGCATCGGCGCGGCCACGGCGCGGGGGCTCGCCGCCGCCGGATACCGGGTCGTGCTCACGGCCCGCCGCGAGGACCGGATCGAGACGCTCGCGGCCGAGCTGACCGACGGGGGCCACCAGGCCACCGCGTACGCTCTCGACGTCACCGACCGCCCGGCCGTCGACGCCTTCGCCGCCACGCTCGACCGCTGCGACGTGCTCGTCAACAACGCGGGCGGCGCACTCGGCGCGGACCCGGTCGCGACCGGCGACCCCGCCGACTGGCGCCGGATGTTCGAGGTCAACGTCATCGGCACCCTCCACACCACCCAGGCGCTGCTGCCCGCCCTCACCGCGAGCGGCAACGGCACCGTGGTGATCCTCACCTCCACCGCGGGCCACGGCACCTACGAGGGCGGCGCGGGCTATGTCGCCGCCAAGCACGGCGAACACGTCCTCGCCGAGACCCTCCGCCTGGAGATCGTCGGTACCCCGGTCCGGGTGATCGAGATCGCCCCCGGCATGGTGAAGACCGACGAGTTCGCCACGACCCGTTTCCGCGGTGACACGGACAAGGCGGCCAAGGTCTACGCGGGCGTCGCCGACCCCCTGACCGCCGACGACATCGCCGACACCATCACCTGGTCGGTCACCCGCCCGCCCCATGTGAACATCGACCTCATGCTGGTCCGCCCCCGCGCCCAGGCATCCAACTCCAAGGTCCACCGGGAGCTCTGACGCCGGGCGCGCCCCCGCCCTCCCCCGGGCCCGCCCCCAGTGCGGCCCCCGGGGCCGGCCCTCCCGGGTCAGCCCTTCACGCAGACGACCTGCTTCAGCTTCGCCACGACCTCCACGAGATCGCGTTGCTGCTCGATGACCTTCTCGATCGGCTTGTACGCGCCCGGGATCTCGTCCACGACACCGGAGTCCTTACGGCACTCCACGCCCCGCGTCTGCTCTTCCAGGTCCTGGGTCGAGAAGCGCTTCTTCGCCTGGTTGCGGCTCATCCTGCGGCCGGCGCCGTGGGAGGCGGAATTGAAGGACTTCTCGTTGCCGAGGCCCTTCACGATGTACGAGCCCGTGCCCATCGACCCCGGGATGATCCCGTAGTCGCCGCTGCCCGCGCGGATCGCGCCCTTGCGGGTGACCAGCAGGTCCATGCCCTCGTACCGCTCCTCCGACACATAGTTGTGGTGGCAGGAGATGACCGGGTCGAAGGTGACGTTTGCCCTGCGGAACTCACGGCGGACGACCTCCTGGAAGAGACCCATCATGATCGCGCGGTTGTACTTCGCGTACTCCTGCGCCCAGTACAGGTCGTTCCGGTACGCCTCCATCTGCGGGGTGTCGGAGACGAAGACGGCGAGATCGCGGTCGACGAGACCCTGGTTGTGCGGCAGCTTCTGCGCCTCGCCGATGTGGTGGTCCGCCAGCTCCTTGCCGATGTTCCGCGAGCCGGAGTGCAGCATGAGCCACACCGCATCGGATGTATCCAGGCAAAACTCTACGAAGTGGTTGCCGGATCCGAGCGTACCCATCTGCAGGGCCGCCCTCTCCCGGCGGAACTTCACCGCGTCCGCCACTCCGTCGAACCGGCTCCAGAAGTCGTCCCAGCGCCCGCCCGAGGCCGTCGCGAACCCGAACACCCTCGCCGGATCCACCGGCTCGCCGTGCATCCCGCGACCCACCGGAATCGCCTGTTCGATCCTGGAGCGCAGCCGGGAGAGATCACCCGGGAGGTCGTTCGCGGTCAGGGAGGTCTTCACCGCGGACATCCCGCAGCCGATGTCCACACCGACCGCCGCCGGGCACACCGCGCCGTGCATGGCGATGACCGAGCCGACCGTCGCGCCCTTGCCGTAGTGGACGTCCGGCATCACGGCCAGGCCCTTGATCCAGGGCAGGGTCGCGACGTTCCGGAGCTGGCGCATGGCGACGTCCTCGACCGAGGCGGGGTCGGCCCACATGCGGATGGGGACGTTGGCTCCCGGTACCTCTACATACGACATAGGTCCTCAATCCCCCAGAAATGCCCTCAAGATCAGTGAAGCGCAAAACCTGCGCCAATGCCCGCGAAAGACCCAGCGGACCGGCGTTCACAGCAGCGCGTGCGATAGACATTGTGTCCATCGGCCGTGTTTGCGCAGCAACCGCTTTTCCATTCGAAGGGATCGAACAGCCCGAAGGCTCGAACGGCTCGGATCGCACGACCCGCCGAACCGTACGGCCGTCCGGCGCGAACCGGCGGCACCACCGCTCGACACCACGACCGTCCGACACCACCACCGCTCCACGTCACGACCGCCCGAGACCACGACCGCCCGAGACCACCACCGCTCGACGTTTGAAGCCCGATCGAAGGGAGCCTGGAACCGTGCAACGAAAGGCGTATGCCTCCGGACTCGCGGCAGCGCTCCTCGCGTTGCTCGCCACCGGCTGCACGTCCGGCGACGACGGCGACGGCACCACCACGGATTCCAAGGCGGGCAAGGGCGCCAAGCAGCCCGTCGCCCAGCCCGGCAAGTACCGCACCCTGCTCGAACCGTGCGGCTCCGTCGGCGGCTCCACGCTGAAGGATCTGCTGCCCGGCGCGGCCGAACTCGCCGACGACCAGCGCCAGAGGGCCCTCAGGGGCACGCCCGCCAGTACGTACGACACCGACCGCCGCGTCGGCTGCGGCTGGAAGGCCGACGCCCCTGACGCCTCGCACGCCTTCAGCCTCGACTTCGAGCGTGTCGTCTCGTACGACGAGGCCGTGGGCGACGACGACCGGGCCCAGGAGATCTTCGCCGGCAAGCAGCTCGCCGCCGGTCTGCCGCCCGCCGTCCCTCCCACCGGGTCCCCGTCCGGCACGACCTCGTCGGCGCCGCCCTCGACGCCCGTGCCCCCGTCGGGCAGCGCGAGCGGCACCGGAGACGGAGGGCCACCGTCCGGGTCGTCCACCGGCACCCCCGAGGGCCTCGAACCGCGGGTTCTCGACGACCTCGGGGACGCGGCCTTCCTCGACGACGTCCTCACCCCCACGAGCGCCGGATCGACCGCGCAGCGCCGGACCGTCAGCGTGGTGTTCCGCACATCGAACGTGATCGTGACGATCGTCTATGTGAAGCAGCCGACGCGCACTGCTGAGGTCCCGGACAGCAAGGAACTGCAGGAAAGAGCGCAGAGCGTGGCCCGGAGCCTGGTCGACAGAATCAGGGAATGAGGCCCTCCTGGAACCGGCCGTACTCAGGCGTACGTATCCGGAGACACACCCACCCGCGCGCCGACTGCGCGTACCGTGGCCTCGCCGACCGGAGAACGCGGTGACCGGGAGAGACCGGGGCACCGCGGGACCGGGGAGCCGGAGAGGCCGCACGGCGGAGAGCGACCGTACGACAACCGACTGAAGGAACCATGCACCGATCAGCCCCGCGACTCACCCGCATACTCGTCTGCGCAGCCGTTCCGGTGACGCTCCTCGTCACCGGCTGCTCCTCGGGCTCCGGCGACGGTGACAAGAAGGACAAGAGTCCGTCCTCCTCGTCCGCCGACTCCGGCGGGACCTCGGCGGGTTCGGGCTCCGGCTCGGGCAAGAAGCAGACACCGGTCGTCGAGCCCGCGAAGTACGCGAAGTTGCCCGACGCCTGCAAGTCGCTCTCCGAGAAGACGATCAAGGCGCTGGTGCCCTCGGTCAAGGTCAAGGGCGGCACCGCCGGACGCTCCACCGATCTGCTGGCGCGCGGCAGCTGCTCCTGGAACGGCCTGGAGGACAAGGGCGTCAAGGGCTCGCAGTACCGCTGGCTCGATGTCTCCTTCCTGCGGTACGACTCCGAGGAGGCGCTCGCCGTCAGCGGCGCGGAGCGCGCGCAGAACAGCTACACCAAGGAAGTCGCCAAGGCCAAGGCCGTCAAGGGCGCGAAGAATCTGCGGACCTCGCCCGCGGCCTGGGTGGGCCAGCAAGCGACGGCCGTCGGTTACGAGCTGCGCAAGACCGGTGTGGACTTCACCTACGCCACGATCGTGACCCGTACGGACAACGTCGTCATCACGCTGACCTACAACGGCACGGGCTACGCGGGCGCGAAGCCCCCGACGGCGGGCGCCCTCACGACCGACGCCGTGAAGGCGGCCAAGGAGGCCGTCGCCTCGGTCGCCACCGCCAACCGCCAACCGGTGGCCGCCGGCGGCTGACGCACGCCCGGCGACGCGGCGCCCGCCCGGCCCCGGGGAAGCGGCCCCCCGGGAAGTGACCCGCGGCAAGCGGCCGGCGGATACGGTCCGCGCACGCCGTCCGTGAGTGCTTCCGGACACCGTCCGTCGAGCCATGGACACTCGAACACCGACAAGTACATTCAGGCCACGCCCTGTTCGCGGAGCCCGCATTCCCCCAAGGGGAGCGGGCTCCGCGGTCATGTGCCAGGCTGTCCCCCTGGCCGGAAGGGAACGCGCGTTTCGAACACGGGAGGGGATCGCGGGTGGCCGCGATGCAGCTGACACGCACGCACCGGATACTCATCGGGGTCGTGGTGGCCGGTGCGGTGATCATCGCCGGTATCGGCTTCGCGGGTTCCTACGCCGCCGTGCGCGACCTGGCCGAACGCAAGGGCTTCGGCGACTTCGCCCTGGTCTTCCCGATCGGCATCGACGCGGGCATCTGTGTGCTCCTCGCGCTGTTCCCTGTCAAGTCCTTGTGTTCAAACTCTCGGCTCCGTGGCCATTGTGACCAGATCACGAGCGTCACCTGTTGCAGAACCGGCCGTCAGGCGATTTATATCTCCCGTACAGCGCGCCCGCGGCCATAACAGGGAGCTCCACTGGGCACAAGCTCCCAAACCTCTCCGGGCTATACGGTTCGATCAGCTCGGCTCTTCAACCAATACGCACGAGCCAGGCCCTTCTCGTCTGGATGAGTGGCAAGGCGCGCGAAGATCCACGCTGCCCGTGGATCTAGTCCTGGGCGCCGCTTGGTCATACGGAGAGCGCGCCAGGTCGTCACGGGGGCGAGTAGCCAGCGACTGATGGTGATTCCCCCGAACTCGCGTGACGGCCTAGACAACTTCGCTGCTCCCTTCGTGCGGCTGGTCAAGCTGCTGCTCGCGCTTGCGCTGCTCGACTCGTAGGAGTTCGATCTCCTTGGCGAGCTTGGCCAGCCTGAGGTGCTCCCCACCCTCGTCATAGGGGTAAATGCCCAAGTCGAAGGCCGTAGCATGGCGTTCGATGTCGTCCGCCGTCTGCTGGAGGTAGAAGGCTCTCTCGCGCCACTTGTAGTATCCGGCGAAACCTGCTGCTGCAGCCACGGCGAAGGTGATACCCATGGCCCAGTACTTGAGCGGAGCCGGAGTGTCAGCGAGGGCAGAGACGGACGTTCCACCCAGAGACCCCAGAATGATGATGGCCTGGGCGACGTTGTGCTTCCTCCTGTACTTCCTTCCGTCCTTGCGCAGACCGTCAAGCTCCGCCGGGATTGAGTCCTTGTACGAGTATTGGCGGTCTGGGACCGGAAGTCCGAGGCGAGCGGCGTCCAGAAGGCGCAGTTCCTCCGCAGCTTCAAGTTCGATCTTGAGCTCGCGCGCCTTCTTTTCGTAGTGCCCCTCCGCGTTCTCCTCTACGAAACGGATCCCCCAGAAGGTCCCTGCGCTGAGCACGAAGATCGGGATAGCGATCTTGTTCGCGAGGACGATTGCAGACCACCCAACGGCCACGTTCGCAACGATGAAGGTGAAGAGCAGGACGACGGCAAGGGTGCCAGATAGCCAGCGGATTACGGTCTGGGCGGTTCTGATCCGTAAGGCGACCCGGATCTCAGATATAGACTTTTTGTGCTCAAGTAGGCGATTCACCCGTCCTGCTGTGTCCGGCGGAGTGCCCTCCATCATTCCCAACCTCTCTCTCCGTAAGGGTTGAACCGCGGGGACCGGGTGAGGCGCAGGCACCTGGCCGCGGCTCACCGCCGCATCGCCCGGCAGGATCCCGGGTTCCCCCTCGCGCTGCACGGAACGGGTGCTTCGCTGCAACGCAATGACAAGGAACACCCCACCGAGCACACCGACAAGCGTGATCAATGAGCCCACGCCGACAGCAACGAGAATCGGATAGGCGGCTTCCAAGATCTTCCCCGTTAGTTCGTGATCACATCGCCAGCTTCGTTGACCGAACTGCAACAGGCCCATCAACGTGGCGAAGAGTCAGGTTAGTTGCCCCCGCCACCGATGGCGTTTGACTGCCGGATTCGGCCACCTAAGTGGCCAGATCTCTTTGGCGTTGGGGGACTCGTCACGCCCCGGGCGAGAAGGGCAGAGTCGTCGGAGCGTCCTGAGCGGAACCTGTGCCGGCGGGGAGGAATTTCGGTTGCGTCCTGGGAAGTGGTGTACGGGTTCCCACCTGATCCGGGTGTTTGCCCGGGCATCAGGGTGAGGGCCCGGATATGAGAACGGCCACCGGCTGATCTTCGAAGTGTCGAAGCCTCGAAGGAGATCAGCACGATGACCGCACCGGACAGTCTGCCCTTGCACGTCCTCGCCGGGAACAACCTTGCCGCGGCGAGTCCCGATCTGCTGCGCGCGATGGTCAAGACGTTCGCCGACGCACTCATGTCCGCCGAGGCCGACGCCTTGTGCAACGCTGAATACGGGCAGGTCAGCGACGAACGCGTCAACCACCGCAACGGCTACCGCCCACGCGAGTGGGACACCCGCGCGGGCACCGTCGAACTCGCCGTCCCCAAACTGAGGTCCGGCAGCTACTTCCCCCACTGGCTCCTCGAACGCCGCCGCCGCGCCGAACAGGCCCTCATCTCGGTGGTCGCCACCGCCTACCTTCTCGGCGTCTCCACCCGCAGAGTCGAGAAACTCGCCGAGTCCCTCGGCGTCACCCAGCTCTCGAAATCCCAGGTCAGCGCGATGGCCAAACACCTCGACGAACAGGTGACCGCGTTCCGCAACCGTCCGCTCGACGCCGGACCCTACACATTCGTCTGGGCCGACGCGCTGACCCAGAAGGTCCGCGAGGGCGGCCGGATCACCGACGTCCACGCGCTGATCGCCGTCGGGGTCAACGCCGACGGGCACCGCGAGATCCTCGGCCTGGACGTGGCCACCTGCGAGGACGGCGCCGGCTGGCTCGCCTTCCTGCGCTCCCTGACCGCCCGCGGCCTGTCCGGCGTCCAGCTGGTCGTCGCCGACGCCCACACCGGCCTGGTCAACGCGATCGGCGCCGTCCTGCCCGGAGCATCGTGGCAGCGCTGCCGCACCCACTACGCGAGGAACCTGCTGAGCCAGGTTCCGAAATCGGCCCAGCCCTGGGTGGCAACCCTGCTGCGGACCGTGTTCGAACAGCCCGACACGACGGCTGTCCAGGCCCAGATGAGGCACGTTCTGGACGCACTGGAGGCCAAGTTCCCCAAGGCGGCCGCCCACTTGGACTCGGCACAGCACGACCTGCTGGCGTTCACGGGCTTCCCGCGTGAGATCTGGCGGCAGATCTGGTCGAACAATCCGCAGGAACGGCTGAACAAGGAGATCCTCCCCCACGGCTGCGCCGCGGGAGGTGCCCCCAGCCGCACCGACGTCGTCGGGATCTTCCCCGACCGCACGGCCGTGATCCGGCTGGTCGGCGCGGTCCTGGCAGAGCAGAACGACGAGTGGACCGAGGCCCGCCGCTACATGGGCCGCGAACTCCTCGCCAAGGCCCGGCTCCACCCGATCGAGTCAGAAACCGACGAACCCACCATCCCGACCGAACTCACCGCATAGCCTCAAAACCGAGATCACCGAGTGGCCGTCGATACACCACTCCAGCGGACGTGACCGCAATTTCGTCGGCGGTCAGTCTGAGATGTGGACACGCACGACCGCCTCGCCCACTGCGCTACATCGTGGAAATCGAACCAGGTAGAGCCGTTGCCGCTGTCGTCCCTTGAGGCAGCGCGAGACACGTCGTCCCGAGGCGGCAATGGCCAGAGTCGTCCTGTGAGCTGGTGTTCTCACGCAGTCGGTGGGCGAAACGGCACTACGTTGTCAGGAGTCGGGACAGGTTCTGCTGACGTGCCCCGCTCTTGGGTGAGTACGGCGCTGGCGAGGGTGAGGCCGGTGACCTGGTGGCGGAGTTCGTCGATCTCGGCCTTCTGGTTCGCGATGGTCTTCCTGAGCTTGGCGACGGTCTCTCGGAGCCGCTTTTCGGTCTCGGGTACCTGCTGGGTCTCGGTGCGGACGCGTTCGTAGAACTCGTTCTTCAGGTCCGCGTGCCGCTTCATGAGTGCCATGCGGTGGACGTCCGCTTCAGCGGCCAGGGCAGTGACGGTGAGGCTGCCGTTGGAGGCGGTGGCCTGTCCAGTCAGGAGGCGGTCCATGGCCTCGCGGATGCGGGTGCGTTCGTCCGGGTGCTGCTGGGTCATGTGAGGGCCTCGATGCTCTGGGCGGTGGCGTCGTGGGCGTCGGCCGTCTCGCGGAGCCGGGCGGCGTTGGCCCGCAGTTTCCGGGCGATGGGGCCGGGTGCGTGGTTCGCGAAGTAGTCGATCTCCTCGGCTCGCGCTCGCAGTTGGCGGGCGTGGGTGTCGGTGCGGACGGTGTTGCCGCAGCCGGTTTTGCAGGCGTACTGCCTTGGGGCAGTGGCGCCGGGCTCGGGTTCGCAGAGCGCGTTGTCGTGCTTTAAGGCGCAGATGAGGAACGCGTCGGGGTTGTCGTAGAGGACGATGCCGTCCCGAGCCAGGAACGCGGTGGCCTTCTTCGCGAAGGTCTTGGGTACGAGGCGGCCTTCGAAGCGGGGTGCTTGTGCGGCGGCGGTGACGGCTCGGCGGGCCGCGGGACCGGAGATCTTCTCGCCGGCCGCGGTGCGGTCGCGGAAGCGGGCGGCGGTGTCGGCAGCCGCCAGGGCGGTCTCGACGTCGAGGACGCTGTGCAGACCGCGACGGCTTCGGGAGGCATAGCCGCTGGAGGTGCGGGTGTCCAGGACGGTGCGCATGTGGCCGTACTGGATGGCCAGGGCGACCAGTCCGCCGGGGCGGCGGGCGACGTGCCAGGCCAGGGTGCGGCGGAACCGGGACATGCCGATCGCGCCGTGCGGGTCCTCGGGAACGGACTGGTCGGGGATCCCCTGGGCTTCGGCCTCACGGTTTACCCAGACGATGAAGGACTCGATCCGCCGGTTCAGGGACATCTTCCGGATCGCTCCCTGGTGCTGTTTTCCGCCGGGGCGATGCACGTCGTGGTGGGCAGCGCTGAGGAGGAGTTCACCCTCGGGGACCATGCGTTCCAGGACCCGGATGGCGCGGACGACCGGAGTGATCGCGACCCACGGGACGTCGCGGACCTCGCCGGCGGAGACGTGGTTGCCGTTGTCGTCGAGGACGTTCTTGAAGTGGTGGCTTCGGATCAGGTGCCGGCCAGTGGTGCCGTCGGTGGCCGCATCGGGGGCGGGGCAGCAGCCCGAGCGCAGGGCCTGAACTTCCTGGGGGCGCATGCCGGTGAGGTAGACGATCACCAGGGCAGCGGCGGTGCCCAACTGCTGCATCAGGGTCGCCGCTTCGCCGAAGAAGATGTGTTCGCGCCAGGGTCTGCCCTCGATCTCGCCGGTGACCGGGACATTCAGCGGGCAGGGGGCCGGGCGCTCCAGGACGAGGTCCTGGACGCCGTGCAGCATGACGAGCCGCTCGATCTGGGCGTGCGTGGCTCCGGTGTGTGCGGCAACGTAGTCGCGGGCCAGGTAGAGCCTGCCCTTGACGTACGCGGCGGGCAGCGGGGCACCCGAGTTAACGAGCGGGAGCAGGTACTCCTTGAGCGCGGCCCGGCTCGCCGAGGTGGCGGTGTTGCTCGCCGCCACTTCCATCAGGCGGCGCTGCTCGGTCCAGGCCGCCAGGATGTCGTCGGCAAAGTTGTCGACGAACCGCAGCGCCCAGATGAGCAGCGGGCCCAGGACCTGCGGGTCGAGCGGCTCGGTCGAGTTCTCCGCGTTGTCCGTGCCGTCGGCGGCAGGAAGGTAGTCGTCGATGCCCTCGGTCTCCCACGGCGGGCAGCTGATGCCTGCGGGCCGGGCGCTGAGCTGGTCGTACACCCACAGGTCCGTGAAGTAGCCAAGGACCATCTCGGCGTGCACCCGGCTGATGCCCTCGTCCCGGCGCACGCCCGCGTAGATCTGCCACTGGTCCTCGGTGCAGTCCGCGAGACGGGTGATGCCGCGCTGGTGCAGCCAGCGGGCCAGCCGGAACCACTCGCAGTACTTCTGCAGCATGGTCTGAGCCGCGCCCCGCCCCCGGGTCGAGAGCCCCTTAGTACGCAGAAAGGTAGGTCTCCGCTCACCGTTGATCAGGGCCCAGACCACGCGCTTCATCTCGTCCCGCAAGGGTGCCGGGCAGTTCTTCCAGTGGATCGAAATCAGGGTGGCGCCCGGGTTGTCGATGAGCGGGGCCAGAGACCAGACGGAGTCGCGGTAGCGGGTGTTGGGGTGGGTGTTGCCCGGGTCGATCCACTGGGGCAGCACCACGGGGCTGTCCGGGGCGGGCACCTGCAGGATGTACGGGTCGCTTTCGTGGGCGAGTGCGGTGGTCACGGTGCGAGGTCTCCCTTCACCAGGAGGTGGACGAGGGTGTGGTCGTCGCTGCCTGCGCGGGCCAGGGCCGCCTCCCAGGCTGCGGCGCCGACTTTGTCGCGCAGGTCTTGCAGCCGCAGCGAGTGGTCCTGCCAGCGCTCGCTCCACTCGCTGTCGTCCAGCACGGATCGCAGGCTTACGAGCTGCTGTTCCAGGAGCGCGAGGCGGGGGTGGTGTCCGGGGTGAACGTAGGCGTTCTTGCAGGCCAGGCAGAGCATGAGGTCGGCTCCGCAGCCGCCTTCCGGCGTGGGCCAGGGGCTGGTCGTCTCGTCCTCGCAGTCCGCCGTCACGGTCTGTTCGTGGGCAGGATCCGGGGCGTCGGCGAGGTGTCCGCCGAAGACCACGGACTCGGCCTGTTCCAGGGCTTCCTCGGCCCCGTCCGCGAAGACGCTCCGTGAGGCGCGCTGAACGTTCTCGTCGGGCAGGACGTAGACGCGTTCGTTGGTGCTCTGGGAGTGCTGCCGGGGTTGGCCGTCACGGGTCACCGTGGTGCGGCGTACGCGCTGGAAGGGCGAGCCGCCCAGGTCGTGTTCCCGTTGCCAGCGCTGTGCGTCGTTGTAGCTGATACCGAAGCACAAGGGGCCGACCGGACGCGGGCGTTCGGTGTTCTGGTGGCGGTGGGCAGCCTTCGCCGGGGCGTACAGGCGCGCGACCATCAGCAGGTCGGTGCCCGGTGCCAGACGGGCGGCCAGGTCACGGCCGTGCGCGGTGACCTCCAACGCCTGCGTGATCAGCCGTCCCGGGGAGTCGGCACCGGAGTCGGTGATGTTCTCGGTGGAGAACCATCGTCCCTGGCCCGTACGGTGCTTCTCCACCTGCACCTGGTAGGTAGTCGTGGTCGACTCCCCAGCGGACGGGCCTGCCGTGGGAGCGGGCATCCGGTCGTAGATCTTCAGGTTCCAGGCGAACTGGTCGGTGAGGAGGACGGCCAGAGCCGTCAGCTCCATGCGCGACAGGAACAGCCGGCCCCAGGTCTGCTCGGTACCGGCCCCGCCGAGGAGATTTCGATCATCCACATGAGGCTGACCACTCGGCAAGATGATGCGCGGGACGTCTCCCGTACGCGCGAGATGGTCCAGCACTTTCCCGAGCCGACCGTCCCGGCTGCCTTCCTCCAGCTCACCCGCCCGCCACACCCTCAACAGGCGAGTGTTCTCCTCGATCCGCAGCCGCGCCGCCCTGAACTGCCGCTGCGCGGCCAGCACGACGTGCTTGCGTTCGTCATCCTCATAGGACTGCTTGCTCGGCTTCGCGGCGGGAAAGCGCCGCAGCAGCTCCTCCGTCACGGACCCACCGGAGAACCGCGGGTCCTGCTGCAGCAACAGACGCACCGTACTCAGCACAGCCTTTCCGGTGACCGTACTCACGTGCCGGGCACGCCAGCGCTTGAGCACCACCACGGTTACACCGTCCAGATCCTGCGGGGTGTTCTGCAGCTCGGACAGGAATGTGGCGAAGACCATCGTCCTGGACCAGCAGGTCTTGGCGGTGTCATGGCTGGTCCAGGCCCTCGACCGAGCCGCGTACAGACGGGCCAGCGAACGCTGCAAGGGCTCGGGGACCGGCAGCTCGGAGAAGTCGAACTCCTTCGCGTAGCCAGCCTTGTTGACCACGGTGACCGTCAGTCCGTCCGGCCCCAGCGGCGATTCGGTACGGTGATCCGCCGGAGGCAGCCCGGCCCGATGCCCACGCCGACTCACGACGCCTCCCCCAGGAGGATGCCGATGTCCTGGATACCGGCAGACTCACGGGCAAGGCGGGCGAAGACGTCGTCCAGGTTGCCGCGCTCCTCGTCCTGCTCGTCGCTGTTCTCGGCGGCGGCAAGGATCGACTCCAGCTGCAGATGCGCGACGGGCGCCAGATAGTGCCGCTTCGTCGTCTCCACATCCGCGTGCCCCAATAGCGTCTTCACCAGCCACCACGGGTCACCGAAGAGCAGCGCGAAGTCCCGCCGGTCCTTCTGCGAGAGCCCGTAGCGGTTCTCCATCAGCTCGTTCAGCACCACCAGCATGTAGAGCGCGTACGAGTGCCGGGCGGAGTGCGGCGTCGCGTACGGGCTCTTGCCTCGCACCTCCGCCAGCCGAAACCCCCGCCCCAACTCCCGCTCCTTTGGTGCGAGAAGAACCTCTTCGCAGCGCAAGTTCGCGGCCCGGAACACACCGTTCCACCGGTCAGGGGCCATCGGCAGACCCTGCTCGGACAGCCACAGCCAGGCCGGTTCCGGCCCCTCCGGCCCCTCCATGAACAGCCACTGCCGCTCACGCCACCCGAGTCGGCCCAGCTCCCGGCCGCCGACGACACCATCCTGGTCCACCCACTCCACCATCGGCTTCAGCCCCCGCGTCACCTTCGTGACCAGCCTCATCACGGGCAGACGCTCATAGCGGCCCTCCGCCTGAGCACGCTGAACCGCCCACGCCCGCTCCGACTCGATGTATGCCTCGACCTGCCCGACGGCATCCACCGACGCGTAGAACGTCCTCCCCTTCTTTGCCCTGGTCACCGCTCCGGCGATGGCTCCATGGCAGTACCTGCCACGCCGCAGCTGCTGCGTGGGCAACTCGAACGTCAGCAGCGATCCGCCCTCCTGCCGCCGCAGCCCGGAACTGAGCAACAACTGCACGAAGGCCGTGTTCCGCAGCTCAGTCCGCGCATCCCATCCCGGCACCGGTGCCCCAGCCCTGTCGTGGCCACGCAGCCCGACGTCCGACCACAGAGCCCAGGTGCGCGGCGTCAGCCACGACACCCGCGCACTGACCGAGTCCGCCGCCCGGTCCTCACGCCGCGAGACGTCCACCGGCAACGGCCGGACCTTTCCCCACGTGAACAGCTTCGTGAACGCAGCCGCCTCGCGGTTCCACTTCGTCCCGCTGATCCGCTCGGGGTTCGCCGGCGCATCGCACCGCCAGTTCCGGTAGTCGGCCAAATCCTGTTCCGCGGCCTTCCGCCACGGCACTCGCCGCGAGGACAAGAACTCCAGCAGCAGCCGGATGTCCGTCGCATAGTTCCGCTTCGTCTCCCGCTCCAGGTTCCGGAACTCCTTCGAGCGGACGAAGTCGAGCAGATCCGTATCCACCGCGCCGTCCGGCCGTACGTACACCGGATCACCGGACCGCAGCCCGATCCGGGACACCGCCTCCGGCAGGTCCCGCACCCCCAGCACCCCCTCCGGCGGCAGGACACCCCACCGACCCGGATCCGGCACCCACACCACGAACCATGAACCCATCAGACGCCTCCCTTGACGCTTGAACTCATCCAATCATCAGGGAAGCGCTGGATCTGCTGCTCACCTGGATGCGTATCCCCTTCCCGCTGCTGCGCCAGACGGCCTGGCTGCTCACGGTGGCCACGATCGCCTTCAACGGCGCGGCCTCCTGGCCCGATCCGCTCGGCGTGGGCATGCACGCGGTGATCCCGGTGCTGTTCGTCGTCACGGTCGAGGCGGCCCGGCACGCGATCGGCCGGATCGCCGACATCACGGCCGACAAGCACATGGAGGGTGTACGGCTGACGCGGTGGCTGCTGTCGCCCGTCCCGACGTTCAAGCTGTGGCGGCGCATGAAGCTGTGGGAACTGCGGAGTTACGACCAGGCCATCAGGCTGGAGCAGGAGCGGCTGGTCTATCAGGCCCGCCTCCAGGCGCGTTATGGCCGGTCGTGGCGGCGCAAGGCCCCGGTGGAGTCGCTGATGCCGCTGCGGCTGGCGAAGTACGGGGTTCCGCTCACGGACACGGCCCCGGCGGGGCTGGCCGCCGCGGGGGTGGACCCGGTGCTGCTGCCGCCCGCGCCCCGGCCCGAAACGGCGCTGGAGAAGCCGGGGAGTGACCGGGCTGCCGTCCCCGCGCAGCTGCCGCGCGGACCGGAGTACGGGCCGCGGGACGAGCGCGAACACGGACCCGGGTACGAGCAAAAGTACCGGCCGGACCGGCCGGAGTACGAGCGGGCCTACGGACCGGAGTACGGCCACCGCGACGACCACGAGGCTGATGCGGAGGCGTACGACCGGTACGAGCGGCAGCGGTACGAGGAGTATCTGCGCCGGCAGGAGCACCGGCGCCACACGGAACAGGGCGGGGACAGCGGGCAGGACGTGCGGGGCGAGCAGGCGAACCCGTGGTTCGCGCCCAGCCGGCCGCCGGAGGGATTCGACGGCGGCCCTGCCCCCGGGTACGCGGAGGAACCGGAGCCCATCCGCATTCCGGCGGGGCCCGGCGGCCGTACCCGGATCCTCGGCGACCCCGACCTGCGTGAGGCTCCCGAAGCGGAACCGGAGGCGGTGGCGGGGACGGTGGCGGGGACGGTGGCGGAGCCGGAGGCCGTACCGGCGGTGGAAACGGCGGACGCCGTTCATCCGGAGCAGCTCGGGGAAGAGCCGGCCGAGAAGCCGAGGGAGGTGCGGGCAGAGCGGCCGGAGAAGCCCGGCGGGCAGAAGGACGTCGCGGAGCCGTACCCGGATGTGGAGGAGCTGGAGTTCTACGAGGCGGCGTACCCGGTCTTCGTGTCGTACTCCAGCGAGCTGGGCGACTACCCGAAGGCCGAGCAGCTCGACATACATCTCTCGGACGTGCACGGCATCACCCACCCGCACAGCGCGAGGCTGCTCCGGCAGGCGATGGTGGGGTTCAAGAGGCGTTTCCAGGAGGAGCTGGAGTCCGAGCACATCGCGTGACGCACCACCGCGCGCAGCAGCACCGCGTGTGGCAGCACCGCGTGTGGCAGCACCGCGTGTGGCGCCGTGTGACCTGTCCGCGTGAGGCACCGTGTCACGTACCCACAGCACAGCCGTGAGGGGCACATGCGACGGCACTCGCAGGACACGGCCATGGGGGCAACCAAGGTGCGGCGCCCCGGACTTCAGGACCGGCCGCGCTTGCGGGCCTCTCCCGTGAGCGCGATGGCCAGGCCGACGACCAGGATGACGGCGTACCCGGCGGTGGGGATGTCCCACCACTTGTGGAGCAGACCCCAGGGGCCGTCTCCGAACTGCTGGCCGGCGGCGCCCAGACCGCCCTGTACGGCGGCAACCCATCCGATGATGAGGATCAGTTCGTTCTTCATGTCTTCACGGTCCCGCACCCCACGCCCGGATTCGTCATGCGCACGGCGGAACCACCAGTACACCGAAGGATGCACAACCATGAGGACAGGCAGGATCCGAGCCGGTCAGGCGACTGCCCGGTGGTAGGCGCCGCCGTCCCCGGCCCCGGTCAGCATGCCGCCTCCGCTCCACCCGGCCCGCGCCCCGGCCCGGGGCGCGGGCCCCTGCATCAGGACCCGCGCCCCGGCCCTACGCCGCCAGCAGCTTGCGCACGCGGTCCGCGCCGACCGCGAGCAGCAGCGTGGGCAGCCGCGGTCCGGTCTCGCGGGTGACGAGCAGCCGGTAGAGCAGGGCGAAGAACGTCCGCTGCGCGACCTTCAGCTCCGGCGTCGGCTTGGCGTCCGGCGCCAGTCCGGCCATCACCTTCGGCACGCCGTAGACCAGCGTCGTCAGCCCTTCGAGGGACCAGTGGGAGTCCAGGCCGTCCAGCAGCAGCCGCAGCGACTCGCGCGACTCGTCGTCGAGGGACGCCAGCAGCTCCGTGTCGGGCTCGGCGCGCACGACGGTGCGCTGATCGGCCGGAACCTGGGTGGTGATCCAGCTCTCGGCGCGGTCGAGCCGGGGCCGGACCTCGTCCAGGTCGCCCACCGGATTCGCCGGGTCCAGCTCGCTGAGGATGCGGATGGTCTGCTCGTCGTGCCCGCCGGTGATGTCGGCGACGGACGCGAGGGTGCGGTACGGCATCGGCCGCGGTGTGCTCGGCAGCTCACCGGCGGCCGTGCGGACCGCGCGGGAGTACGCCGCCGCGTCGGCGGGCAGCACGGTGCCGTCCGCGACCTTGGCGGCGAGCCTGTCCCACTCGTCGTACAGCCGCTGGATCTCCTGGTCGAACGCGATCTTGAAGGCCTGGTTGGGCCTGCGGCGCGCGTACAGCCAGCGCAGCAGGGGCGCTTCCATGATCTTCAGAGCGTCGGCGGGGGTGGGGACCCCGCCCTTCGACGAGGACATCTTCGCCATGCCGCTGATACCGACGAAGGCGTACATCGGCCCGATGGGGCGCTCACCGCCGAAGATCGGGCAGATGTCCTTGCCGACCTGGAACGACGACCCCGGCGAGGAGTGGTCGACGCCGGAGGGCTCGAAGACGACGCCCTCGTACGCCCAGCGCATCGGCCAGTCGACCTTCCACACCAGCTTGCCCCGGTCGAACTCGCTCAGCCGGACGGTCTCGGAGAATCCGCAGGCCGCGCAGGTGTAGGTCAGCTCGGTGGTGTCGTCGTCGTACGCGCTGACGGTGGTGAGGTCCTTGTTGCAGCCGCCGCAGTAGGGCTTGTACGGGAAGTATCCGGCCGAACCCGTGCCGTCGTCCTCGGAGGCCGCGCCGGAGCCCTCCGCGGCCTCCAGTTCGGCCTCGTCGACGGGCTTCTGCGACTTCTGCTGCTTCTGCCCCGGTGCGGACCGGGTGTCCTTGCCGGGGTCCTTCTTCGTCCGGAAGCGGGCGAGGATCGCGTCGATCTCGCCACGCCTGCGCATCGCGAGCAGGATCTGCTCGCGGTAGGCACCGGAGGTGTACTTCTCGGTCTGGCTGATGCCGTCGTACTCGACGCCCAGCTCGGCCAGCGACTCGACGAGGGCGGCCTTGAAGTGCTCGGCCCAGTTCGGGTGCGGCGACCCCTTGGGGGCGGGAACCGAGGTCAGGGGCCGTCCGATGTGCTCGGCCCAGGTCTCGTCGACCCCGTCGATACCGAGGGGGACCTTGCGGAACCGATCGTAGTCGTCCCAGGAGATCAGATGCCGGACCTCGTGCCCACGGCGCCGGATCTCGTCGGCGACCAGGTGCGGGGTCATCACCTCGCGGAGATTGCCCAGGTGGATGGGCCCGGAGGGTGAAATTCCGGACGCGACGACGATGGCTGCCGGGGCGGCGGCGGGTGCGCCCCGGTGTTTGGTCCCAGGCGCACGGCGTTCCGAATCCGCAATGACCTCGTCCGCGAAACGGGAGACCCAGTCGGTCTCGGTGCTGCTCTGAGCCACGATCGGCACGTCCTTCTTTCTCGTCATCCGGCTCGTATCCGGGATTGACCCATTCTCCCAGACGGATCGACCGGCTCCCGGCCTGTCCACAGGCAGGGGGGCACGGGGTTGTCCACAACCGGGCAGCGGCCGGGGTTGTCCACAACCGGGGAGAAACGGGTTGCCGCCCCATGGGACACTTGACAACCGACGGAGAGGTGACCTCGCGCGGGCACCGCCGGCGTCCCCCGGGCATCGGTCCGGACGCCGGAGCCGGTCCAACCCGGACATCGCTCCCGACGCCGGTTCCGACACCGGTCCCGGCATCGACGCAGACGCCGGTCCCGACATCGGTCCGGGCACGGCAGACACCCAGCGGACACAGCTCCGGACAGACATCCACCCCTGACAGGAACGGAAGCTCATGGCCTCGGTCCCTTCCCTCGCCTCGAATGTGCAGCAGCGCCTCGCGGACGCCCTCTCGGCAGCCCTGCCGGAGGCCGGTTCCGCCGACCCGCTGCTGCGACGAAGCGACCGGGCCGACTTTCAGGCCAACGGCATCCTGGCCCTGGCCAAGCGGCTCCAGGGGAATCCCCGTGAGCTGGCGGCGAAGGTCGTCGGCGCGATCGGGGCGAGCGATCTGCTCCAGGAGATCGAGGTCTCGGGCCCCGGCTTCCTGAACATCACGGTCTCCGACGAGGCGATCGTGCGCACGCTGGCCGCCCGCGCGGCCGACGACCGCCTCGGCGTTCCGTACACGCAGGGCGCGGGCACGACGGTGATCGACTACGCGCAGCCGAATGTCGCCAAGGAGATGCACGTCGGGCATCTGCGCTCCGCCGTGATCGGCGCGGCGATGGCCGAGATCCTGGAGTTCACCGGCGAGAAGGTGATCCGGCGCCACCACATCGGCGACTGGGGCACCCAGTTCGGCATGCTCATCCAGTATCTGATCGAGCATCCGCACGAGCTGGACCACAAGGCGGGCGAGGAGGTCTCCGGCGAGGAGGCCATGTCGTCGCTGAACCGGCTGTACAAGGCGTCGCGCGCCCTGTTCGACTCGGACGCCGGTTTCAAGACCCGCTCCCGTGACCGGGTGGTCGCGCTCCAGGCGGGGGAGCCGGAGACGCTGGCGCTGTGGCAGCGGTTCGTCGACGAGTCGAAGATCTACTTCTACTCGGTCTTCAACCAGCTGGACATGGAGATCCAGGACCCGGATGTCGTCGGCGAGTCCGGTTACAACGACATGCTCGACGAGACGTGCCGCATCCTGGAGGAATCGGGTGTCGCGGTCCGCTCCGAGGGCGCGCTCTGTGTCTTCTTCGACGATGTGCTGGGGCAGGACGGCAAGCCGACCCCTCTGATCGTGAAGAAGTCGAACGGCGGCTACGGCTACGCGGCGACCGACCTCTCCGCGATCCGCGACCGGGTGCGGAACCTGGGCGCGGACACCCTGCTGTATGTGGTGGACGCGCGTCAGTCGCTGCACTTCAGGATGGTCTTCGAGACCGCGCGCCGGGCCGGCTGGCTGGACGGCGAGGTCACCGCGGTCCAGCTCGCGTTCGGCACGGTGCTCGGCAAGGACGGCAAGCCCTTCAAGACCCGTGAGGGCGAGACCGTCCGGCTGGTGGACCTGCTGGACGAGGCCGTCGAGCGGGCGACCGCCGTCGTACGCGAGAAGGCCGAGAAGGTGGGCCTGAGCGAGCAGGAGACCGTGGAGAACGGTCGGTACGTCGGCATCGGCGCGATCAAGTACGCCGACCTGTCGACGTCCGCCGTGCGCGACTACAAGTTCGACCTGGACCAGATGGTGTCGCTGAACGGGGACACCTCCGTCTACCTCCAGTACGCGTACGCCCGTATCCGTTCGATCATCCGCAAGGCGGGCGGCACCGAGCCGGTCGCGCACCCGGAGCTGCCGCTGGCCCCGGCGGAGCGGGCGCTCGGGCTGCATCTGGACCGGTTCGGCGAGACGGTCGCCGAGGTGGCGTCGTCGTACGAGCCGCACAAGCTGGCCGCGTATCTGTACCAGCTGGCGTCCCATCTGACGACGTTCTACGACCAGTGCCAGGTGATCAGCGACGACAACCCCCCGGAGGTCGTCGAGAACCGGCTGTTCCTGGTCGACCTCACGGCCCGGACGCTCCAGCTGGGCATGGCGCTGCTGGGCATCCGTACGCCCGAGCGGCTGTAACACCCGACCGGCCCCCGCCGAAACCCCGCGTTCCCGCGGTCGCTCGGGCCGTCCGCTCACACCGGTCACTCGCGCGGACCGGATCCACCGGCCGCACCCACCGGCCCCTGCCGGCCCCGCCCACGCGGGGTTTCGGCGGGGGCCGGTCGGCTGCGGTCGGTGCGACGGCCACGGCGGGTGTCGCGCGGGCAGCGGATGACACGGCGGCGGCCGTGCGACGGCGGTGGGCCGCGCCGACGGTGGGTGGATCGCGGGTCAGGCGGCGGGAGGGTACTGCCCGACGAGCTGCCCGTAGCCGCCGGCGGTCCACACCCGGGTGCGGAACTCCTGGAAGGTCAGGGCCCGGGCCGGCTGCTCGTCCGGGAAGTGAACGGTCCCGCAGTGCGCGCAGTGCCAGGCACCGGACCACATCAGCCGGGCGTTCGCCTGGTCCGCGACGGCTTTCCGGTGGGCGAGCATCCGTTTCATCGCCCACCCGAAGAAGACCAGGTACAGGACGGCGATGGTGATCGAGATCCACCACACGGCAGGAAAGTACAGACCGGGTTCGGGAGCGGGATTCGAGGTGATCGGCCACCCCGTTTCGCCGGCCCGCGCGTCCTCCCGCCGCTTCTGCCCGAGCCCGATGACGAACAGGATCACGCCCACGACCACGAGCAGATTGACGCCCATCGCCTGCCGCACGGTCGGCTTCAGTGGTGGGGGAACCCAGGCCAGCGCCTTGTACAGGCCCCTCCGGCGGTCGGCCCACGGCAGGAACAGCGCGCGCTTCGCGGCTTGGTGCACGGAGGGAACGCTCGTGAGCCCGTCGTGGCGTCCGCACCCCGGACACGGCCCGGACGGCCGCTCCCCCGTGCCGTACAAACCCGCCATGACGCCCCCGATCCCCCACTCCACCCACTGTTGTGGCGTGCATCACAGAGTAGTCGCGCGCCGGACGGCCGGGGAGGGCCGCCGCAGGACATGCCTGACCCCTGTCGGGGACCCGGGGGCGGCCCCCCTCCAGGTGTGTGCGGAATCGGCGTACCTGATCGATGTACGGGACCGCCCCCCGTACGGGATCCGGCGCACCCGATTCCGTACGCACCCGATGGACGCACCCGATTCCGTACGGGCGGCGAGGGTACGGAATCAGGCGTCCCGTCGGCCCTGCTCCGCGCCGCCGGTCCGGAGCCGCACACCGTCTCCCGGTCGCCGTCGACCTCGGCGGCGACGGCCGGCATGACCGGTCCGCGCGCTGTCCGCATCCGCGTCTGTCCGCGCGTTGCCGCTGTCCACAAAGCGACGGCTTCCGGTTCGGTCGCTTCTCACCCTCACCCCGGGCCGTGAACAGCGGCACGTACGCACTTTCGGGTGTGTGGGGCGGTCACCTCAGCGCGTGCGAGGTGTGGCCCGAGACTTCGTCGATCTCCGTGTGGGCCTTCTGCAGCAGTTGCGACGCGATGTCCATGAGGGCCCTCGCGCCCGCGATCTCCTCCCCGACCCGCAGCTGCTCGGGGTCGGAGGGGTGGCGCTGGGCGTTGCCGTGCCCGCGGATCTCCGTAGCGTCGTTCAGCCTGACCATGGCGGCGGCCCTGGTCCGGTCGCCTTCCTCGCGGAATTCCATCTCCACATGCCATCCGGCGAGTGTCCGCATGATGGATCACCTCCAGCGGTCCCATCTCCCAGGGTGCGCCGGTGTCCGCCGATGCGCACCCCCATCACTCACCTTCTGGTAAGTACCCCACTTAATAGTCGGTACTTGTGAGGTGGTGAGCACCCGGTGAGGATGAGCGAAATCCTCGAAAGCACTGCTCAAGGAGCCTTCCCATGTCCGCGCACGCACCCCGGTCCGACTCCGCGTCCGCCTCCCCGGCCCTCCCCTCCGCCGCCGAATCACCGGTGTCCGTGCTCGGCCTCGGCATGATGGGTACGGCGCTGGCGCAGGCGTTCCTGCGCGCGGGGCACCCGGTCACCGTCTGGAACCGGACCGCGGCCAAGACCGGCCCCCTCGCCGCCCAGGGCGCCACACCCGCGGCGACGACCGCCGAAGCGATCGCACCGGGCGGACTCGTCGTCCTGTGCCTGATGACCAACGACAACGTCCGGGAGGTCCTCGAAGCCCTCGGCGACACGCTCGCGGGCCGGACCGTCGCCAATCTGACGAACGGCACCCCCGCCCAGGCACGTGAGCTGGCCGCCTGGTCGGCCGAGCGGAAGGCCCGGTACCTCGACGGCGGCATCATGGCCGTTCCCCAGATGATCGGCGGACCACAGGCGTACGTCTTCTACAGCGGCGACAAGGCGGCGTTCGACACCCACGAGCGCACCCTCGCCGTGCTCGGCGGCGCCCAGTGGGCCGGTGACGACCCGGGGCTCGCCGCACTCAGCGACATCGCGCTGCTCACCGGGATGTACGGCATGATCGTCGGCGTGATGCAGGCGTTCGCCCTGGCCCGCACGGCGGGCATGGAGGCGACCCGGCTGTCCGAGCGGCTCGTGCCCTGGGTCCACGCGATGCTGGACGGTACCCCGGGCTGGGCGGCGGCCATCGACTCCGGCGAGCATCTCACCGACGTCTCCAGCATCGCCGTCAACCAGGCCGCCCTCCCGAATCTCCTCGACACCCTGAGCGGTCAGGGCGTCACCACGGAGTTCCTGGAGCCGCTGGCGGCGGTCCTGGACCGGGCGGTCCGGGAAGGCCACGGCGCCGACGGACTCTCCCGCCTGGCGGACCTGCTCATCACCCGCCGCGCCTAGGGCGCTTCTGATGGATCTTGCTGGGCTCGCGTGCCCTGGCACCGCGCTCCCCCTGGGCCTGGCGGCCCGTGAGGTACCCCACGCCGCGTTGTCGTCGGTCGCCCATGGCCCCCTGCGCCCTGCGGGCACGGGGGTACCCCCACCGCATGGACTCTCCCCCGGAGCTTCGCCCGGGAGGTACCCCCATCCTCCGCCTTGCGATCCACGCCACCAGACCCCGCTCACTGACCCAGCCTGACCCATCAGAAACGCCCCAGTAGTACGGCTACGGCGGGCTGGCGCGCGGCGCCTCACAGCGCGGGCCCAGCCGGGCAGCACGGGCCGGTCGGGCAGCGCGGGCCGGGCTCGGGTCCGGTGCCGCGGACGGAGACCCACGGAACCGGCGACGCCGCATCTGCGCGACCACTCCCCTGCCGCGGACTCCGGTTCGATGTCCTGGGCCCGGGACCGCGGAGCCTCCTGTTACGGGAAGGCACGCGGTGCGGACGGACGGGCGCACTCCCCCACGGCGGGCAGCGGCACCCTCCCGCTCGTACCCCGTGATGCCACCCCTCCTGCCCGCATCGCCCCGCCCACTCCGCACAGTTGCTCAGGAATTCGCATTGGTCTATACCTTGACTGGCTCACGTCAACGCGCTTCAGTGGGGTCACAACCCCCCACCACGGCCTGCTCGGACGGGCTCCCCACAGCTCGACCGGCCCTCCGGGCAAGGCCGTTGACGCACGAAGGAGGAACTCGTGCTCAAACAGCGCGTCAAAGCGTTCCTGGTCGCCTTCCTCGCGGCCGGCGGACTGGCGGCGGCGAGCCTCATCCCCTCGGCGAGCCCCGCCTCGGCGGACGCGTGCACCAGCGCGCCCAACTGGCAGCAGGGCACCTGGTACACGACTGGCAACGTTGTCAGGTACACGGACGGCAAGTACTACATCGCCGAGCACGACAACCCGGGCTACGACCCCACCGTCAGCACCTGGTTCTGGGACCCGTACACCTGCGGCGGGGGCGGGAACCCCAACCCGAACCCCGGCGACTTCGTGGTGAGCGAGGCGCAGTTCAACCAGATTTTCCCGAGCAGGAGTTCGTTCTACACCTACGCGGGTCTGAAGGAGGCGCTCGCCTCGTACCCCGCCTTCGCCAACACCGGCAGCGACACGGTCAAGAGGCAGGAGGCCGCGGCCTTCCTCGCCAATGTGAGCCATGAGACCGGCGGCCTGTACCACGTCGTGGAGCAGAACACCGCGAACTACCCGCACTACTGCGACCGGAACCAGCCCTACGGCTGTCCGGCCGGCCAGGCCGCGTACTACGGCCGCGGCCCGATCCAGCTGAGCTGGAACTTCAACTACAAGGCCGCGGGCGACGCGCTCGGCATCGATCTGCTCAACAACCCCTGGCGCGTCCAGAACGAGCCGGCCGTCGCCTGGCAGACCGGCCTGTGGTACTGGAACACCCAGCGCGGCCCGGGCACGATGACCGGCCACGCGGCGATGGTGAACCAGGCCGGGTTCGGCCAGACGATCTGGTCCATCAACGGCGCCCTGGAGTGCAACGGCGGCAACCCCGCGCAGGTCCAGAGCCGGGTCAACAACTACACGCGGTTCGCCCAGATCCTGGGTGTGCCGACGGGTGCCAATCTGTACTGCTGACACGGGTCGGGCCGCCGGCACTGCGCGGAACGGCCGGTTCGTCGGGGCGCCGGGCCGGGCCCCGGCGGCACCGGGCCGCCGAACCCCCGCTGATCCACCACAGGGCCGCGGGCCGGGGAGCTCTCCCCGGCCCGCGGTCGGCCTTCACGGCACAGGCGCCGAACCGGTATCGGAACCGCAGCCGGAACCGCCGATCACCCCGCCACCGCAGCCCTCCGTCACCGAAAGTCGTCCGCGTGCTCGCGCGGCCATGCGGCGAAGGTACGGCCGGGCCTGCCGATGGCGTCGTTCAGCGACGGCAACGGCCCGAACGCGGACAGGTCGAAGTCCCCTCCCTCGGACGGGTCCAGGGAGTTGCCATCGAAATCGGTGAAGCCCAGCAGAAGGTCCGCCGCGGCCGCCGCGAAGCCGCCCTGTGCGATGTACTCCTCCCGCGCCTCCTCCCGGGTGTTGCGCTCCACACGGATCTCCACCCCGATGGCCCTCGCGATGGCGCCCACCTGCTCGCGCAGACTGATCGCCTCGGGCCCGTGAAGCGTATGAGCCGCTCCGATGTGACCGTCCTCCAGGAGTGCGGTGACGGCGACATCGGCGATGTCCTGCTCGTGCACGGCGATCCAGGCGTCATCGGGGGCGGGGTGGCGCACCACCCGCCGCTCCCGGACGGAAGGCCCCCACAGGGCGATCTTGTTCGCCATGAACTCCCCCGGCCGTACGTGGGTCCACTCCAGCCCCGACTCCTCGACGGCCCGCTCCACCGGGAGGTGGACGGTGGTGTCGGATCCGTCCGCCGCCGCGGCCGAGGACAGGACGACGATCCGCCGCACCCCTGCCTCCTTTGCGAGAGCGACGACTTCGGAAGCGGTCCCGGTCACCGGGAAGAGATACATCCGCTCGACGCCCACCAGCGCGTCCCGGACGCTGCCGGGCCGGGTGAGATCGCCCGCCACCAGCTCCGCCCCGCCCGAAACCCCCGACGCCGTGGCCGGGTTGCGGGTCAGCGCACGGACATCCGCTCCCGCGTCGACCAGCCCCCGCACCACCAGCCGGCCGACCTGTCCCGTCGCGCCGGTCACCAGGATCGTCATCAGTGCCCCTCCTGAGCGCCCATATCTCCGTACAGTGTACGCAGTACAGTGTACGGAGTATCAGCCCCTCGCGCACCGACCGGACGGCGACACCCGCCCTCCGGACCGCGGCCCGACCCGGCGACCCCACCGCCGACCCCCCGCACCAACCCGGCCGGGACCCCGGACCGGCCCCGCCCGACGCCGCCGGACAGACCCGGAGCCGGCATCACCCGAGGCCAACCCCCGCCGCTTTCCCCTCGGTTGTTGAGAAAACAGCATTGGTCTATACCTTGACTGAACCCCTTCAGGAGCGCTTGGGTGTGGCATACACCCGATACGGCGTGCCCAGGAGAGACACCGTCCCCACTGGGTCTCTCCGGCATGCCCGTTGACGCACGAAAGGGATAGTCGTGCTCAGAGAACGTATGAAGGCGCTCATGGTCGGCGTCGTCGCGGCAGGTTCGCTCGCGGCGACGGCGATCATGCCGACCGCGACGGCGAACGCCGCCTCCCCGGTGGACGAGTGCGCCATCGCGCCCAACTGGTCCGCCGGTGCCAACTACCGGGCCGGTGACATCGTCAAGTACACCGACGGCGAGATCTACGTCGCCGAGCGCGACAACCCGGGCTACAACCCGGTGGTGAGCACGTATTACTGGGACCCGTACACCTGCGGCGGCAACGGGAACCCCAACCCGGACAGCTTCGTGGTGAGCGAGGCGCAGTTCAACCAGATGTTCCCGAAGCGGAATCCGTTCTACACGTACAAGGGTCTGACGGACGCCATGAAGGCGTTCCCGAAGTTCGCCCACACCGGCACGGACACGATGCGCAAGCAGGAGGCCGCGGCCTTCCTCGCCAACATCAGCCATGAGACGGGCGGGTTGTTCTACATCAAGGAGATCAACGAGGACAACTACCCCCACTACTGCGACCGGGATCAGCCCTACGGCTGTCCGGCGGGCCAGGCGGCGTACTACGGCCGCGGCCCGATCCAGCTGAGCTGGAACTTCAACTACAAGACGGCCGGCGACTATCTCGGCATCGATCTCCTCCAGGACCCCTGGGAGGTCGAGCGCAATCCGGCCGTCGCCATGATGACGGGCCTGTGGTACTGGAACACCCAGGACGGCCCCGGCCCGGTGACCGGTCATGACGCGATGGTGAGCGGCGCGGGCTTCGGCCAGTCGATCCGGTCGATCAACGGCGCGCTGGAGTGCGACGGCAAGAACCCGAGGCAGGTGGAGAGCCGGATCACCAGGTACCGGAACTTCACGCAGATCCTGGGTGTGCCGATGGGCTCGAACATCTCCTGCTGAGCCCCGCGGATCATAAAGGGAACGGGCCGGGGAGAACCCCCGGCCCGTTCACCTCACCCGGGCCCGGGCGAACAGACCCGCCCGGCCACCTCGCACCGCCCGCTCAGAGCGTGCGCGCGACCTCCGTCGCCCAGTACGTGAGGATCATCTGCGCCCCCGCCCGCCGGATCCCCGTCAGCGTCTCCAGGATGGCCTTGTCCCGGTCGATCCAACCCTTCTCGGCGGCGGCCTCGACCATCGCGTACTCACCACTGATCTGATACGCGGCGACCGGAACGTCCACGGCCTCCGCGACCTTCGCCAGCACATCGAGATACGGCCCCGCGGGCTTCACCATCACCATGTCGGCGCCCTCGTCGAGGTCGAGAGCCAGCTCCCGCAGCGACTCGCGGACATTCGCCGGATCCTGCTGGTACGTCTTGCGGTCACCGCGCAGGGACGACCCGACGGCCTCCCGGAACGGGCCGTAGAACGCGGAGGAGTACTTGGCGGTGTACGCCAGGATCGACACGTCCTCCTTGCCGATGGTGTCCAGCGCCTCCCGGATGACGCCCACCTGGCCGTCCATCATGCCGCTCGGCCCGACGACATGGACGCCCGCGTCGGCCTGGACCTGCGCCATCTCGGCGTACCGCTCCAGGGTGGCGTCGTTGTCGACCCGGCCGTCGGCGTCCAGG
The DNA here is from genome assembly GCF_042873655.1 of Streptomyces sp. NPDC004609. Lineage (NCBI taxonomy): Bacteria > Bacillati > Actinomycetota > Actinomycetes > Kitasatosporales > Streptomycetaceae > Streptomyces > Streptomyces sp. NPDC004609. The sequence continues at coordinate 297,067 of NZ_JBIALS010000006.1, forward strand.
ACACCGCAGTGGCCGTGGTCGGTGTACTCGTCCAGACACAGGTCGGACATGATCACGAGATCGTCCCCGACCTCGGAGCGGATGTCGCGGATGGCGACCTGAAGGATTCCGTCGGGGTCCGTACCCGCGCTACCGGCCGCGTCCTTCTTGCCGTCCTCCGGCACCCCGAACAGCATGATCCCCGCGACCCCGGCCCGACGCGCCTCGACGGCGGCCTTCCGCAGGGTGTCCCGGGTGTGCTGGACCACTCCGGGCATCGCGGAGATCGGCACGGGTTCACCGATCCCCTCCCGGACGAAGGCCGGAAGAATCAGATCGGCGGGGTGCAGCCGGGTCTCGGCGACCATGCGCCGCATGGCCGGTGTGGTCCGCAGCCGCCTCGGCCGCGCCCCGGGAAACGATCCATACGCACTCATGCCCCCACGCTACGCCTCAGCCGGCGGGGGCCTTGCGCAGGCGCAGGGTCAGGCCGATCTCGGACACGTTCTTGGCGAGCTCGAAGTTCACCCAGGCCGCGATGTCGACCAGATTCTGCGGTTCGCCCCAGGGCAGGCCGGCGGTGCGGTCGGTGGAGTCGAGGTCGTCGTCGCCGAGCCGGACCAGTTCCCCGCGCCACTCGTCCTTCAGCCCCCGCAGCCATGCGACGGCCGGCTCGGCGCCACCGGGCCAGGCGATCTCCTCACGCGGGGGCGCCCCGGGGCCGAAGCACTCCCTCAGCGTGGTCGTCCACCAGTAGCCGATGTGCCAGGACAGCCAGGCGATCGAGGTGGTCGGCACGGGGTCGGGCTCGGGCACCTGCCAGTCGGCGACCCAGCGTCCCGCGCCGTCCTCCCGTACGGTCCACGCGCCCGGCGCGGGTTCCCAGAGGAAGGAGTCGTCGTCCAGTTCCGGGTGGTGGTACTCGAACAGGGACCAGACGAGATCGAGCTGGCGGACGAGCAGTTCGGCACGGGGAGAGGTCATCGGGGGAGCCTCCCACCGGCCCCGTGGGCGGGCAATCGAATAAGCCCGGCGGCGGCTCGTTCCGCACATCGCTGACATGTCCGGGACATATCTGGGTTATGCCCCGGATGCATGGAACGCTTGTTCGGTCCATGCCGGGCCACCGGCTCCCGCCCGTACGGACGCCCGCGGCCCCGGCAGACCCCGACACCCCCGAGAGAGCAGGAGGAGCCAGAACCCATGCCGATCCCGTTAGCCCCCGCAGCCCCCGCTTCCGCTCCCGCCCACCCGGCGGCCCCGGCTCGCACGCTCACACACCGGCATGCCCGGAAGCCGGTGCGGTCATGCTCGTGACCGACTTCAGTACGGACTCGGTGGCCGTACACGACCGGTTCGCCCGGTTCGAGGCGACCGCCGACAGCTGGTATCTGCCCAACCACTTCCGCAGTGACCGTGCGGACGACTTCCGGGCCAGGATGCGCGGGCTGTTCCTGGGTGACCTCACGCTCTCGGTACTGACCTGCTCCCATCTGGAAGTCACCCGGACCCCGAAACTCATCCGGCAGCAGGACCCAGAGGTCTACCAGTTCCACTACGTGCCCCACGGCCTGGGCGTTCTGTCACAGGCCGGGCGTGAGGCACGGCTGCGCGGCGGCCGTCTCGTGATCACGGACAGCTCCACCCCGTACCACGGCTGGATCAAGGGCGAGCACGCCTTGCCCTGCTCGATCGTCGTCCACGTCCCCCGCCGGATCCTGCCGCTGCCCCGCCGGGCCGTCCAGCGCGTGCTCGCCGTCCCCCTCCCCGTGGACCAGGGCGTGGGCGCGCTGTACGCGCGATGGCTCGCCGACCTCAACGCCCGCGCCCATGAGTTCACCCCCGCCGAGGCCCCCTCGCTGGCCGACGCCACTACCGGGCTGCTCAGCTCCCTGCTCAGCCGCGTCCTGGACACCGGACGGCCCCCCTCCCCGGAGGCCCGCAAGGGCGCGCTGTGGATCGAGATCCGCGACTTCATCCACCGCCACCTCGACGACCCGTCCCTCACCCCGGCCGCCGTCGCCACCGCCCACGGCGTCTCCGTACGCCATCTGCACGACCTGTTCGCGGCCCAGAGCACCACCCCGGCCGGCTGGATCCGCCACCGCCGCTTGGAACGCTGCCGCCACGACCTCGCCGACCCGGGCCTGGCCGGCCGTCCCATCCAGACCATCGGCGCCCGCTGGGGCTTCCCGGACCCGGCCCACTTCAGCAGAACCTTCCGCACGGCGTACGGCATGGGACCCCGCGACTACCGGCACATGGCCCTGCGCGAGGCACCCATGCGCAAACAGTCAACAGGTGTGCAAGGAAATCCATGGGCCTCATGAGCGCCGGGGGGCATCGTCGGACAACGGAGCTCCGATCCACCCATCCGGAGCGACTTCTCATGAAGCCGCCGAGCCGAGAGGACACCGACACATGACGCAATCACCTCACCACGAACGTACGACCATAAGGCGCGCGCTGGCCGCCTTAGCCGGCGCCGTGATGCTGCTGCTCGCCTTCGGGGCACCCCAGGTGAGCGCGGCACCCCAGGGCTTCACCGCCCAGGCCGTGGCGGCGGGCCTGACCACCTCCGAGGCCACGGCCCTCCAGGCCGAGGTCGACCGCTACCTCGCGAAGACGGGCGGCACCCAGATCGCACCCAATGTGATCGACCTGGGCCGAGGCAACGGTGTCCAGGTCGCGGTGCCCGGAGAGCGTCAGCCCCGCGACCTGACCCACGGCAGGGGAGCTTTCATCCCGGGATGCGTGGGAGGCGCTGACCCCGACTACTTCTGCGCCTACGAGAACTCCTCCTACACGGGCAGCCATGTCTATCTGCACGGCTGCCCCGGCGGTGTGGCCATCCCGTTCGGGAGCGGCGGATCCTGGGACAACTACCTGAACAACAGCGTCAAGGTGCGCATGTACGACAACTTCAGCACCCTGATCTACACCACTCCGAACTCCCACAGCCGGGACGCGACGGCTGACTGGACGCCGATCTACCGGGTGCAAGGCTGCTTCTGATGCCCTGAAGGCGGAGCGTGGGATCACGCCGGATCAGTGAGCGGGGCCCGGTACCGGGGGCACCACCACGCCGAAGGCCGTGGGCGCCATCCGCGACCGACGACAATGCCGGCCCCCGGGCCGTCGGCCTCCCGCTCACCCGGCGCGAGCACCCGTCTCCGCCGCTGGACACGGGGGCCTGACGGCCCCTCCCGTCCCGGAAACACCGGTGGGGCGCACGGATCACCGTGCGCCCCACCGGCCTTGCGGTGCCCCGACGCTCAGGTCGTCGTCGTACGCCTGCGCCGGCCCCCCGGCCTGCGCTCGCTCGGCCGGGCCACATGCTCGCCCGCCTCCACGGCGGCGGCCCGCCGGGACGCGCCGAACTCCGCCAGCGCCTCCGCGAGCCGGTGCACGGACGGCTCCGGTGACAGCACGTCCACGCGCAGCCCGTGCTCCTCCGCGGTCTTGGCGGTGGCGGGACCGATACACGCGATCACGGTCACGTTGTGCGGCTTGCCGGCGATACCGACCAGGTTCCGCACCGTGGACGACGACGTGAAGAGTACGGCGTCGAAGCCACCGCCCTTGATCGCCTCACGGGTCTCGGCCGGCGGCGGCGACGCGCGCACGGTCCGGTAGGCCGTGACGTCGTCCACCTCCCAGCCCAGCTCGATCAGCCCCGCGACCAGCGTCTCGGTCGCGATGTCGGCGCGCGGCAGGAACACCCGGTCGATGGGGTCGAAGACGGGGTCGTACGGCGGCCAGTCCTCCAGCAGCCCGGCCGCCGACTGCTCACCGCTCGGCACGAGATCGGGCTTGACCCCGAAGTCGACCAGGGCGGCGGCGGTCTGCTCGCCCACCGCGGCGACCTTGATCCCGGCGAAGGCGCGGGCGTCGAGCCCGTACTCCTCGAACTTCTCCCGGACCGCCTTGACCGCGTTGACGGAGGTGAAGGCGATCCACTCGTAGCGCCCGGTGACGAGCCCCTTGACCGCGCGCTCCATCTGCTGCGGGGTCCGCGGCGGTTCGACGGCGATCGTCGGGACCTCGTGCGGCACGGCTCCGTACGAATGGAGCTGGTCCGAGAGCGAGGCTGCCTGCTCCTTGGTCCGCGGCACCAGGACCTTCCAGCCGAACAGCGGCTTGGACTCGAACCACGCGAGCTGGTCCCGCTGCGCGGCGGCGCTGCGCTCACCGACCACGGCTATCACCGGACGGTGTCCCTCCGGCGACGGCAGCACCTTCGCCTGCTTGAAGGTCTGCGCGATCGTGCCGAGGGTCGCCGTCCAGGTGCGCTGCCGGGTCGTCGTCCCGGCGACCGTGACGGTCAGCGGGGTGTCCGGCTTGCGACCCGCCGACACCAGCTCGCCCGCCGCCGAGGCGACCGCGTCGAGCGTGGTGGAGACGACGACGGTGCAGTCGCTCGCGCCGACCTCGGTCCAGCAGCGGTCACTGGCGGAGCGCGCGTCCACGAACCGTACGTCCGCGCCCTGCGCGTCCCGCAGCGGCACACCGGCGTACGCGGGCACCCCCACCGCGGTGGCGATACCCGGCACGACCTCGAAGGTGATCCCCTCGGCCGCGCACGCGAGCATCTCCTGCCCCGCGTCGGCGTCCAGCCCCGGGTCGCCCGTCACGGCACGGACGACCCGCTTGCCGTTGCGTGCTGCCTCCATGACAAGATTGACGGCATCCCTGAGTACGGGGATTCCGGCGGCTGTTGACGTATCGTCAACAATCGTCAGCTCAGGCGTGCTGACGCTCGCCCGCGCATGGCCGCGTACGACTTCGAGCACATCCGGCTCGGCGATCAGTACGTCGGCTCCCGCGAGTGCTTCGACGGCGCGCAAGGTCAGCAGTCCGGGGTCGCCTGGTCCGGCGCCGAGGAAAGTGACGTGCCCGTGTGCCGAGAACGCCGAGGACGGGTTGGTGGTGGGGCTCAATGTGCTCGCTCCCCCATAAGACCGGCCGCACCCTTGGCGAGCATCTCGGACGCGAGTTCGCGACCGAGCGCGATGGCGTCGCCGTGCGACGTGGGTACGGGACCGGTGGTGGACAGCTGCACCAGCGTCGAGCCGTCGATCGTGCCGACGACGCCGCGCAGGCGCATTTCGGTGAATGCCTGGCCGTCGCCCAACAGGTCGGCCAGCGCCCCCACGGGTGCGCTGCAGCCGGCCTCCAGGGCGGCGAGCAGGGAACGCTCGGCGGTGACGGCGGCCCGGGTTGCCGGGTCGTCGAGCCGCGCGAGCAGGGCGGCGAGATCCGCGTCGTCCGCGGTGCACTCGATCGCCAGGGCCCCCTGGCCGGGGGCGGGCAGCACGAAGTCGACCGACAGGAAGTCGGTCACCTCGTCACTTCTTCCACACCGGTTGAGCCCGGCCGCGGCGAGAACCACCGCGTCCAGCTCACCGCTGCGGACGTATCCGATCCGGGTGTCGATGTTGCCGCGGATCGGCACGGTCTGTATGTGCGTGTGGTGCGCCCGGGCGTACGCGTTCAGCTGCGCCATCCGGCGCGGCGAACCCGTCCCGACACGGGCGCCGTCGGGCAGCCGGTCGAAGGTCAGCCCGTCCCGCGCCACCAGCACGTCCCTCGGGTCCTCGCGCCGCGGCACGGCCGCGAGGAGGAGCTCGTCGGGCTGGGTGGTGGGAAGGTCCTTCAGCGAGTGAACCGCGAAGTCCACCTCACCCGCGGCGAGCGCCTCACGCAGCGCGGCCACGAAGACACCGGTGCCGCCGATCTGCGCGAGATGCTCGCGGGAGGTGTCGCCGTACGTGGTGATCTCGACCAGCTCGACGGGACGGCCGGTCAACTGGCGCACCGCCTGAGCAACTTGCCCGGACTGGGCCATGGCGAGTCTGCTCCGCCTGGTCCCCAGTCTCAGTGCCCTCTCGGTCATACTCGCCCTCGGTTCTTGACGTCTGCGTCATTCATGTCGGCCCGGCTGACGGAGGCGACCGTCTCCGGGTCGAGGTCGAAGAGTGTTCGCAGCGCGTCCGCGTACCCGGCGCCACCGGGCTCGCTCGCGAGCTGCTTCACCCGCACGGTCGGCGCGTGCAGCAGCTTGTCGACGACACGCCGAACGGTCTGGTTGATCTCGGCCCGCTGCTTTTCGTCGAGCCCGGTGAGCCGCCCTTCGAGGCGCGCGATCTCGCCCGCGACCACATCCGCCGCCATCGTCCGCAGGGCGACGACGGTGGGTGTGATGTGCGCGGCGCGCTGCGCGGCCCCGAATGCGGCCACCTCGTCCGAGACGATGCGACGCACCTGATCCACATCGGCGGCCATGGGGGCGTCGGCCGAGGCCTCCGCGAGGGACTCGATGTCGACGAGCCGCACCCCCGGAATCCGGTGAACGGCATGATCGACGTCCCGCGGCATGGCAAGATCAAGAAGCCCCAACCGCACGGCCCCGCCGCTGCGTCCGCCGTTCCCCACCCCGTGAACGGCCGATCCGGTGTTCTCCGCCCAGACCCCGTGCTGCGCAAAGGCGTCCACGGCCTCATGCGCACCCAGCCCGACGGGACAACCGCCATCGCCCTGACCGACATCCGCGCCCGCGGACACGACCGCGTCCGCGGTCCCGTCGGCGACCGGAGCCGCACCGGTGCCTCGGCCGCCGGCCGTACCGGAACCGGTCCCGGTATCCGTACGGGTCCCGGCGTCGGCACCCGTATCTGCCGGAGCCACGCCGTCCGCCGGGCCGGACGCGCCCTCGGCGGAGCCCGGCGCGGCGCGGTCCAGGACGCGTCCGTCACGGGCGGCCGTGGCGGCCAGCCGTGCCACCAGGCTGCCGTCGGGCGCGCGCAGGCCGTCCTGCGGTCCGGCGGTCGGGGACTCGGGCTGCGGAGGAACCTCGCCCGGGACGGCCAGCGCCTCGGCGACCGCGTCCGCGGTCAGCACGAGTCCGGTCGCACCGGTGCAGGACACCACCGCGTCGGCACGTGTCAGCTCGTGGGGCACCTCGGTCATGGACGCCACCCGGACCGTGACCCCGCCGGTCTCGGCGAGCACCGACGCCAGGCGCTCGGCCCGCTCGGGCGTCCGGTTGGCGATGACGAGTTCGCGTACGCCCAGCCGTGCGAGCGTCGTCGCGGCGAGGGAGGACATCGACCCCGCCCCGATGACGAGCACCCGCTTCCCGCGGGCCCAGGCCACGGTGTCCGCGCCGTCCGCGAGCTGTTCGAGCCCGAAGGTCACGAGCGACTGCCCGGCCCAGTCGATCCCGGTCTCGCTGTGGGCGCGCTTGCCCACCCGCAGGGACTGCTGGAAAAGATCGTTGATCAGCCGCCCGGCGGTGTGCAGTTCCTGGCCGCGCGCGAGGGCGTCCTTGATCTGCCCGAGGATCTGGCCCTCGCCGACGACCATGGAGTCGAGCCCGCACGCCACCGAGAAGAGGTGGTGGACGGCCCGGTCCTCGTAGTGCACGTACAGATAGGGGGTCAGCTCTTCCAGGCCCACCCCGCTGTGCTGCGCGAGCAGCGTGGACAGCTCCGCGACACCCGCGTGGAACTTCTCGACGTCCGCGTACAGCTCGATGCGGTTGCAGGTGGCGAGCACCGTCGCCTCGGCGGCGGGCTCCACCGCCAGGGTGTCCTGGAGGAGTTTGGCCTGCGCGTCCGCGGACAGCGACGCCCGCTCCAGCACGCTCACCGGCGCGCTGCGATGACTCAGTCCGACGACCAGAAGACTCATGCCGGCATCACGGCGGGCATGTCCCCGTCAGGTCCCTTCCGGGCCTCGGCCCCCGGCGTACCGGAGCCCGGCAGGGCCCCGTCACCGGCGGCCGCGGCCACACTCGCCGCGGCGGCCTCCGCGACCGCCGCGGCGCCCGTCTCCGCCTCGGCCTCCTCGCCCGCCTTCCGCTGCTCGTGGAACGCGAGGATCTGAAGCTCGATCGAGAGGTCGACCTTGCGCACGTCCACCCCGTCCGGCACGGACAGCACGGTGGGCGCGAAGTTCAGAATGGAGGTCACGCCCGCCGCGACGAGCCGCTCGCAGACCTGCTGCGCGGCGCCCGCCGGGGTCGCGATGACACCGATCGACACACCGTTGTCGCTGATGATCTTCTCCAGCTCGTCGGTGTGCTGGACCGGAATCCCCGCGACCGGCTTTCCGGCCATCGCCGGGTCCGCGTCGATCAGCGCGGCCACCCGGAAGCCACGGGAGGCGAAGCCGCCGTAGTTCGCGAGGGCGGCACCGAGGTTACCGATACCGACGATCACCACGGGCCAGTCCTGCGTCAGCCCCAGCTCACGCGAGATCTGGTAGACGAGGTACTCCACGTCGTAGCCGACGCCCCGCGTCCCGTACGAGCCGAGATACGAGAAGTCCTTCCGCAGCTTCGCGGAGTTGACCCCCGCCGCCGCCGCCAGTTCTTCGGATGAGACTGTGGGCACGGAACGCTCGGACAGAGCGGTCAGCGCCCGCAGATACAGCGGAAGTCGGGCGACGGTGGCCTCGGGGATTCCTCGGCTACGGGTCGCCGGTCGGTGATTTCGGCCAGTTGCCACGGTGCTCCTGCGGGATGAGCGAGGCTCTAGGCGGCCGTGTGTCCCAAGACCGCCCCGTCGAATGCAGGCTATGTCTTTGTGAACGCGTGCACAAAGATGGTGTCCGTTTTGTCCGAGCAAAGTGATCGGGGTCACGCGTTCTGATCGCGTAAACCTGGAACCAGGAGACGCGCCGACCCGTTGCAGACCCGAAGGGGGCAAAACCGTACACACTCCTCACGCATACGCCCCCGAGACCGCTCTACTGTGCCCTGTTTCGCCTGCGCCCGATAGAGCCATGACAAGGGGAACGCTGGGTCGACCCACCCGGCACCACCGCCCCTTCGATCACACCCGCCCCGCCCATCGCTTGTGAACGGACACACCAGCCCCTCTCACTCTCGCGCCCACCCCTGCCACCAGCGGAAACAGCACATCCGCGGGTGACGATCACTCTCCGGGCGCCGAGCACGGCGACGAACTCAGCGACGAACTCGACGACGGCGGACCGGCGGCGGGCCCGGAGCCGTCCTACGCCCCCAGCGCGCGGCGCAGCCTGTCCGCGTCGACACGCCAGAACGTGTGCTGCTCTCCGTCGACCAGCACCACCGGAATCTGCTCCCAGTACGCCCGGTGCAGAGCCTCGTCCCGGGTGATGTCCTTCTCCTCCCAGGACGCACCGGTCTCGCCGCACACCTCCTCGATCACGGCCCGCGCGTCGTCGCACAGATGACACCCCGGCTTCCCGATCAGCGTCACGACACGCTCGCCGGCCTTCTTCTTCGTACGCCGCAGCAGTGGACTCATACGTCCATTCTCCGCCGTGCCGCACCGCCCGGCCCCTCCCCGGGGCACACGGGCCCTGAGACAGAGCCCACAGTCCTGAGCACGGGGAACGCCCAGGACTCCCGCGTAAGGCGGCGGTCCCCCAGAGTTCACGACGCCGCATCCCGGCGGGTCCGGAACTCCCGAACAGACTGGCTATGCTCGCGGTATGGCCGCACTGGGATGGCTCACCCCCCGTAGACGCTCCGCCACCGCACGGAGCGTGCTCGCAGGCGAGGCAGCAGCCGAGGCAGCGCGCAAGGCGAGCCGTGAGACCGACACGGCCGAGGCGCCGGCACCCGGGCGGGAGGAGCCCGGCGCACCGGACTTCCCCGTCGCGGGCGACGAGCACGCCGCCGCCTTCTTCGACCTCGACAACACCGTGATGCAGGGCGCCGCGATCTTCCACTTCGGCCGGGGCCTGTACAAACGTAAATTCTTCCAGCGCCGCGAACTGGCGCGATTCGCCTGGCAGCAGACCTGGTTCCGGCTGGCCGGCGTCGAGGACCCGCACCATATGCAGGACGTACGCGAGTCCGCCCTGTCCATCGTCAAGGGCCACCGCGTCTCCGAGCTGATGAGCATCGGCGAGGAGATCTACGACGAGTACATGGCCGACCGCATCTGGCCCGGCACCCGGGCACTCGCCCAGGCCCACCTCGACGCGGGCCAGAAGGTCTGGCTGGTGACCGCGGCTCCCGTGGAGACCGCCACCATCATCGCCCGCCGCCTCGGCCTGACCGGCGCCCTCGGCACCGTCGCCGAATCCGTCGACGGCGTCTACACCGGCAAGCTCGTCGGCGAGCCGCTGCACGGCCCCGCGAAGGCCGAGGCGGTGCGCGCGCTCGCCGCCGCCGAGGGCCTCGATCTGTCCCGGTGCGCCGCCTACAGCGATTCGCACAACGACATTCCGATGCTGTCGCTCGTAGGACATCCATACGCGATCAATCCCGACACCAAGCTGCGCAAACACGCGCGCGAACGCGAGTGGCGGCTCCGTGACTACCGGACGGGCCGCAAGGCCGCCAAGGTGGGCATCCCGGCGGCCGCCGGAGTGGGCGCCCTCGCGGGCGGTACGGCCGCCGCCGTGGCCCTCCACCGCCGCCGCCGCTGACCGTCCGGCCCCTCCCCGCGGCCGTCCGGCGCGGGGCGGTACCGGTCGCGCCGGCGAAGCAAAGCGAACACACCTCCGCTTCCCCGCTCTCCGCGCGACCGGACACGAACGTTTTCGATCACCAAGTGCTCACATTGCGCTACGCGATCCGTCGTCCAGGGGTAACAGAAGCAACGGAAACGATGATTTGAGCAACTGGGTGTAGCACCGCCTGTACGAAGCGTTATTCTCCTCAGACGCATACGGGATCCCACCAGTCGTCATGACGGGTGATCCGTCCCGCACTGCACGTGATGGAAGCTCTGCCTCTGGGAGTCCCGTGTACCCACACGTCGGGGTTGACGCCTCGGGCCTGGCTACGCTCCGCGCGGCGGTCCTCGACCACTTGCGCGGTTTCGTCCCCACCGCGTACGCGGTCCCGGCCCTCGCCATGCCCCGCCTTGCCGCCAGCGGTCCCGCCGCCCCCTGCTACGCCCTCGCCGACGGCCGCGCGGCCGTCGGCAGACGCAGCAGCCGGGGCGGCTCCGGCGCCCCGACCGTTCGCCGCCCGAGCGCCGACAGTGACAGCGCCCGCATGATGGAGCTGGTCGAGCGCGCCCAGGCGGGCGAGGCCGAAGCCTTCGGCCGGCTCTACGACCAGTACAGCGACACCGTCTACCGCTACATCTACTACCGGGTGGGCGGGAAGGCGACGGCGGAGGACCTCACCAGCGAGACCTTCCTGCGCGCCCTGCGCCGTATCTCCACCTTCACCTGGCAGGGCCGCGACTTCGGGGCCTGGCTGGTCACCATCGCCCGCAATCTGGTCGCCGACCACTTCAAGTCCAGCCGCTTCCGGCTGGAGGTGACCACCGGCGAGATGCTCGACGCGAACGAGGTCGAGCGCAGCCCGGAGGACTCCGTCCTGGAGTCCCTGTCGAACGCCGCACTGCTCGAAGCCGTGCGGAAGCTCAACCCCCAGCAGCAGGAGTGCGTGACCCTGCGCTTCCTGCAGGGCCTGTCGGTCGCCGAGACCGCCAGGGTGATGGGCAAGAACGAGGGCGCGATCAAGACCCTCCAGTACCGTGCCGTACGCACCCTCGCGCGTCTTCTCCCCGACGACGCCCGCTGACCCCCCAGCCACCCCCCGAAATCCGCCCCGATCCCAACTCACAATCGGTGACGCCACGATGACGCACTGGTCCGATCATCTTTCGCGCGTAACCCAAGTGCCGCGCCGCTCGTTGTGCGAGATGCAGGCTCCCTGTGGTCACGCCATGCCCGCAACCGCTCACTCGATCGTGTGGACGCGAGCAAGGCGTGCAACCTTCCAGACCCCCAGGGGAGTCGATTGTCATGACGAGAGGAGGTGCCGCCAGTGATCGCGAACGTTTCGGCGCACCGGCGGGCGAACGCCTTCGCCCAGGCCCTGGAAGATCAGGCGGCCGCACAGCCCGACGATTCGGCCGAACCGGCCGAAAGCGGACGGCTGTTGGCTCTGGCGTCCGGCCTCGGCGAGCTGCCGAAGCCGGAACTGGACCCCGAGGTCAAAGTGGTGCAGCGAGCCCAGCTCGTCGCCGCCATGGAAGCCATGTTCCAGGAAGGCACGGCCGCGGGGAGCGCGCCCTCGGGCCCTACGGTGCCCGAGCAGCGGCAGCGGACAGCCGGCCGCGGCGCCCATCGGGCATCCCCGCTGCGGAAATTGCGACCGCGTTCCCGCTGGTCCAAGGGGCTCGCGGCCGGCGGTCTGACCGTCGGTGTCGCCGCGGGCGCCTTCAGCGGAGTGGCCGCTGCCAGTTCCGACGCCCTGCCCGGTGACACGCTGTACGGGCTCAAGCGCGGGATGGAGGACATCCGCCTCGGCATGACCGACGGCGAGACCGACCGCGGCGAGCTCTACCTCGACCAGGCGTCCACCCGCCTCAGCGAGGCCCGGCGCCTCATGGAGCGCGGCCGGGCGGGCGACCTGGACCACGAGTCCCTGGGCGAGGTGCGCCGCGCGCTCAACGGCATGCGCCACGACGCCTCGGAAGGCCACCGCCTCCTCCACGAGGTGTACGAACGGGACGGCTCACTGGGCCCCATCCAGAAGCTGAACTCGTTCTCCCGCGCCCACCGGGACGCGTGGAACGGCCTCCGGGACCGGCTGCCCGTCCAACTGGCCGACGTGGGCAACGAGGTGAACGACGTCTTCGACGCCATAGACCAGGAAGTCGGCCCCCTCCAGTCGCTGCTGCCCAGCCCGCCCGAGCAGGGCCGAGGCACCCAGCGACCCGGCGCCACCACCCAGGACACCGGCAGTACCCCTTCCGCGGACGGCCGCACCACCCCCTCGGCCCCCGACAGCACCACGCCGCGCCCGGGCCCCGACGGCAAACCCCGCCCGTCGAACACCGGCTCCGGCACGGCCGAGGAAGACGGCCTCCTGGGCGGCGGAGGCGGTCTGTTCGACCCGCCGTCGAAGACCACTCCCCCGGCGGCCCCGGGCCAGGCCCCGGTCACCCCGGAGCCGGACATCACCATTCCGCCGCTGCTCCCGGGACTCCTGCCGGGACTGGGCCTGAGCGCGGAGGACGACAGCTAGAAGGCTGCCGGACGCCGGCTGTTCCGGCTGGCAGCCGGGCGCGTCGGCCCGGCTCCGGCCGGATCGTGGGAGGGACTGACGAGTTCAGTCCCTCCCCTCTCCGTATGCGGCCGTCCACGCCCTCGACGCCCGCCGGGCCGGCGTATCCACCGGACCGCAGCCGGCCGGACTCAGAACCCGGGCAGGCTCAGAAGAACACCGACCGGCGCTGCACCAGCAGCTTGTACAGCGTGTGCTGAATCTGCTCCCGCACCTGATCCGTCAGGTTGAACATCAGCATCGGATCCTCCGCCGCCTCCGGCGGATACCCGTCCGTCGCGATCGGCTCCCCGAACTGAATCGTCCACTTCGTCGGCAGCGGCACCGCGCCCAGCGGCCCCAGCCAGGGAAACGTCGGAGTGATCGGGAAGTACGGAATCCCCAGCACACGCGCCAGCGTCTTCGCGTTGCCGATCATCGGATAGATCTCCTCCGCGCCGACGATCGAGCACGGCACGATCGGCACCCCCGCCCGCAGCGCCGTCGACACAAAGCCGCCCCGCCCGAACCGCTGCAGCTTGTAGCGCTCGCCGAACGGCTTCCCGATGCCCTTGAAGCCCTCCGGCATCACCCCGACGACCTCACCGCGCCGCAGCAGCCGCTCCGCGTCCTCCGCGCACGCCAGCGTGTGCCCGGCCTTGCGGGCCAGCTCGTTCACCACCGGCAGGACGAACACCAGGTCCGCCGCCAGGAGCCGCAGATGCCGTCCCGCCGGATGCCGGTCGTGGACGGCGACCTGCAGCATCAGCCCGTCCAGCGGCAGTGTTCCGGAGTGGTTGGCCACCACCAGCGCCCCGCCGTCGGCGGGGATGTTCTCGATGCCCTTCACCTCGACCCGGAAGTACTTCTCGTACAGCGGCCGGACCATCGACATCAGGACCTGGTCGGTCAGCTCCTTGTCGTAGCCGAACTCGTCGACCTCGTAGTCCCCGGTGATCCGGCGCCGCAGAAACGCCAGCCCGCCGGCGATCCGCCGGTCCCAGCCGCCGCCCGCATCCCGTACGGAGTCCCCGGCCGCCGCCCGGACCTCCACCGGGCGCCCGGCCTCCGGCTCGTCCGGGACGGGCCTGCGCCCCGCCACGGAGTCGGAGGCGGGAGCGGGCCCGGGTACGGACGGCAGCCCGCCCTCGGCCCCCGGCAGCGGGCTCACGGGGGCCTCCCGCGCCACCGGGGGGTCGGCCTGGCGCCGCCCGCTCGCAGGCAGCCCGGGGGAGCGCCGCCGCCCCGGGCGCTGCGCACCTCCGCGGGAACGGTCCTCGTCGAAGGGAATGACCTTGGCGTCCGCCATCGTCGGTGCTCCTTATCCGGCGTCGCTCTGCGTCGTACGGGTCGCGGCGGCCGCCGATACGGCCTCGTCGACCCCGAGGGCCTCCTCCACCCGGTCCACCGCCCGGATCAGGCTCTCCGGCGGCAGCAGCCCCGGCCCCCGGCTGCGCGCGAAGTCCGCGAAGGTCTCCGCGGTGGTGTACTTCGGCCGGAACCCCAGTGTCTCGCGCATCTGAGCGGTGCTGACGACCCGCCCGTGGGTCAACAGCCGGATCTGCTCCGGCGAGAAGTCCGTGACCCCCACCGTACGCAGCGCGGAGCCGACCCAGGTGACCGCGGGCAGCAGCACGGGCAGCGTGGGCCGCCCCAGCCGCCGTGAGCACTGCGAGAGCAGCAGCACACCGTCGCCGGCGACATTGAACGTGCCGCTGTTGAGCGTCCCGCGCCGCGGCTCGTGCAGAGCGATCCTCAGCACATCGATCACATCGTCCTCGTGGACGAACTGCAGCCTCGGGTCATAGCCGAACACCGTCGGCATCACCGGCAGCGAGAAGAACTCGGCCAGCGGGGATTCCGCGCACGGCCCGAGGATGTTCGCAAACCGCAGCACGCACACGGCGACGTCCGGCCTGCGCCGCGCGAACCCGCGGACGTACCCCTCCACCTCGACGGCGTCCTTGGCGAAGCCGCCGCTCGGCAGGGACTTGGGCGGGGTGGTCTCGGTGAAGACCGCGGGATCGCGGGGCGCGGAGCCGTACACACTCGTACTGGACTTGATCACCAGCCGTTTGACGGTCGGCGACTTCTGGCACGCGCCGAGGAGCTGCATCGTGCCGATGACGTTGGTCTCCTTGACGGCCGTACGGCCCCCCGCGCCCAGCGGCGTACCGGTGACATCGAGATGGACGACGGTGTCGACGGCGTGCTCCGCCAGCACCCGCCCTATCGCGGGCTGGCGGATGTCGGCACGTACGAATGCGGCACCGCCGAGATGGTGCTCGGGTCCCACCGCGTCGACACCGATCACCCGGTCCACCTCGGGATCGCGCTGGATACGCCGTACGAGACGGCCTCCGAGTTGCCGGGCCACTCCGGTGACGAGCACGACCTTTCCCAAGATCAGCGCCTTCCCTCAGATCCATGAGCCGCGGATATGCGTGTCCATGGGCTCAAACGTCACCGTAGCGGCTCGTTGTTGCGCGGGGATGACCACGCGGCGCACTTTTGCCGCGCCGTGTCCACCCGCCCGCCGGGTCACCCGGGAGGCAGGACGCACCACAACGCACCGCGGCCCTCCCACCGGCAGGGTGGAAGGGCCGCGGCGACACGTACAGCTGTCGCTTGTGCTTACTTCTTGTTACGACGCTGAACGCGGGTGCGCTTGAGCAGCTTGCGGTGCTTCTTCTTCGCCATCCGCTTGCGCCGCTTCTTGATAACAGAGCCCACGACTACCCTCGCTCACTTCTCTTCACTCGGTGCGGGGCGTCTGGGCCCACACGACCTACGTCGGCCTAGCCTACCCGCCTGCGAGTGGAGGTCGTAATCCGAGGGCAGTCGCCCGGGTCGCGCTACGCCGATTCGACCCCCACGAAGGACTCGCGGAGATATTCGTGAACCGCTTGCTCCGGTACCCGGAAGGACCTCCCCACCCGGATCGCCGGCAGATGACCGCTGTGCACCAAGCGGTACACAGTCATCTTCGACACCCGCATCACCGAGGCAACCTCCGCCACGGTAAGGAACTTGACCTCGTTAAGAGGCCTCTCGCTGCCAGCAGCCATGACCCACCTGTACCTTCCGCACATGACGCACACCGGCTTCCCCTCCGGTGACTCTTCGTCTCTGTGCGCTCACTCCCAGAGTAGGGGCGGGTGGTGCGAGTGGGGAAGAGGAGCAGCCATCGGCCGCCTACTGTGACAGACAGGCTCGTTTGAGTACATAGCGCGTCAGCGGCCGGTAGTAATCGGACCGCACGGCATCATCAAGCGGAACCGCGACCGCGACCCTGCCCTCGGCCTCGCCGACGAACAGCGCGGGGTCGTCCGTATCGGCCAGCCCGATGGCCTCCATACCCAGCTGACCTGCCCCGCAGACCCATCCATGGTCCCCGACGACCAGGTCCGGAAGGGGCCCGTAACCCTCCGCCAGATCTTCCAGAGCGACCCGAACCGGGAGGGGGGAATGGGTGTGTGCGCCGGTCTCACTGCCCGCACTCCGTGCGCCTCCTTCCCGCATCAGCGCGACTCCCCGTACGTAGTCGAGGTTGTACGTGCGTACGCCGAACCGGGTCGTTATGTCGACACATCTGCCCTGCGCGGGTGTGAGAACGAGACAGCCGGCCGCCGACAAAGCGTCTGCCAGCCCGGCGTAGAACGCGAGCAGCCGGTGCGGATGCCCGGTCCCCAGCAGCACGGCACCCCGCCGCGCGGCCACCTCCCCGAGCCGGTCCGCGAACGCGTCGAGACCGCTCAACGTCCGCTCGGGATCGATGACATCGGGTCCGGCCACATGCCCGGGATCGGCGGACACTCCGCATTTCTCGGCCATCAGCGCGATCAAGTCCCGCTCGGTCCAGTCCCCTTCGGGGTCGAGCCCCAGGGTGACCCGGGGATCCCGCGCCGCGAAGAGCCGATAGCTGCGCAGGCTCTCCTCCCGCGCGGTCGCCACCACCCCCGCGAGCCTCCCCGCCAACAGATGCGCCCGCACCGCTCCACGACTCAGCACCCCCCGATGCTGCCTCACCTCACCGGCGGTTCCCCGGGATTCCCCGAGACACCCCACGATCGGCGCAACTCCCACGCCCAGGACCCCGCGTGTCCGGGGTGGGCCGGGTACCCGGCCCCGGAAGCACGGGACCGCGCGGGCCCGCCCCGCGCGACGGGCCCGTCCGGCGCTCGACAACCCGCCGGGGCCACCCTCACGAACAGAGCGAGCGGCCACGAGCCGACGGACTCCAGGGCCCACAGCCGCCCGTGGGAGCCGCGGAACGGGTCCCCGCCCCATCCCGTGCCCGTCCGGCCCTTGAGGACGGATCCCAGCCCCAGGAGACGGCCACGGCACCACCAGGCCCACCCCCTACGCCAACAACCCCCGCACCGGGAACACCGCCCGCCTCGTCGCCCGCACCGCCTGGTCCAGCCGGTCCGCCGGGTCGTACCCCGCACCCCACTCGCGCCACACGGGCGTCCGCCCGTCCGTCATCCGCCGCGGCCCCGGCTGCCGTGTCCGCGCGTACACCTCGTCACGCCAGTCCTGCGGAATCATGGACTCAGGATCCACGGGCGCGTGCGCCGCGATCCCCACGAGATGGGTCCACGAACGGGGTACGACGTCGACGACCGCGTACCCGCCCCCGCCCAGCGCGATCCACCGACCGCCCTCGGCGTACTCGTGCGCGAACGTGTGGCACGCCTCCTGCACCAGCCGCTGCGCGTCCAGCGACACCGCCAGATGCGCCAGCGGATCCTCGAAGTGCGTGTCGGCCCCGTGCTGCGTCACCAGCACCTGCGGCCGGAAGTCCGCCAGCAGCTCGGGCACCACCGCGTGGAAGGCCCGCAGCCACCCCTCGTCACCCGTCCCCGCGGGCAGCGCGACATTGACCGCACTGCCCTCGGCCGCCCCGGCAGCCCCGGTCTCCTCGGGCCATCCGGTCCCGGGAAACAGCATGCGGGGATGCTCGTGCAACGAGATCGTCAGCACCCGTGGATCGTCCCAGAACGCCGCCTGGACCCCGTCCCCGTGATGTACGTCCACATCGACGTACGCGACCCTCTCCGCCCCCAGCTCCAGCAGCCGCGCGATCGCCAGCGACGCGTCGTTGTAGATGCAGAACCCGGCCGCCGAACCCGGCATCGCATGATGCAGTCCACCCGCGAAGTTCACCGCGTGCTCGGCGTCTCCCCGCCACACCGCCTCGGCGGCTCCGACCGACTGCCCGGCGATCAGCGCCGATGCCTCGTGCATCCCGCTGAAGGCGGGGTCGTCCATCGTGCCGAGCCCGTACGCCTGGTCCGCGCTCCGGGGATCCGCCGACGCGGCCCGTACGGCCGCCAGATAGTCCGCGCGGTGAACGAGCCGGAGAGTGGAGTCCCCGGCCGGCTTCGCCGCCACGACGTCGATGGCGCGATCGAGCCCGTAGGCCCGCACCAGCCCCATGGTCAGCGCGAGCCGCACCGGATCCATCGGATGGCTGTCCCCGAAGTCGTACTTCGTTACCGCCTCGTCCCACATCAACAATCCGCGGCCGCTCATGCACGCCACCGTATCCGCCCCGGTCCGCCGGGAACGACCGGGCATACCGCAAGATGCCCGGCTCGCGCATCCCGTCAGATCAGCAGCGCGGGCAGCTCCTCCATCGCCCCGAAACACCGCTTCGCCCCGGCGAGCTTCGCGGCCGGGTTCATCGCCGTGTACCCGTACACATCCATCCCGGCCGCCACCGCGGCCCGCACCCCGAGCACGCTGTCCTCGACGACGGCACACCGCTCGGGGGCGACCCCCATCCGCTCGGCCGCGTGCAGAAACAGATCCGGCGCCGGCTTCCCCCGCCCCACGTCCTGCGCGCTGAAGACGATCTCCCGGTGGAACCAGAGGTCCAGCCCGGTCCTGTGGTGCCCTACCCTGATCCGCTCATGGCTCCCGGAGGACGCGACGCAGTACGGCACCTGTGTCGCCACCAGCTTCTCCAGCACCTCGGTCACCCCGCCGACCACCTCCAACTCCCGCTCGAACGCGGCAAAGGTCCGGGCATGCAGCGTCTCGTCGAAGTCTTCCGGCAGCCGCTGTCCCGTCCTCTCCAGCACAAGATCGTGCACGCGATGCACGGCGGCCCCCATATAGTCCCGCAGTGAATCCTCGTACGAGGTGGGGTGCCCCAGCTCCGTCAGATACGCGGCCAGAATGGCGTTGGCGACCGGCTCGCTGTCGACGAGAACGCCATCGTTGTCAAAGATGACAAGGTCATACTTCATGACCTCACCCTAAGAGCCCTTCAAACGGTGCCACAACGCAAAAATGCCGTGGTTCCCGGACTGTAAACAATCCAGGAACCACGGCCAACAATTGTTCGGCGGTGTCCTACTCTCCCACAGGGTCCCCCCTGCAGTACCATCGGCGCTGAAAGGCTTAGCTTCCGGGTTCGGAATGTAACCGGGCGTTTCCCTCACGCAATAACCACCGAAACACTATAAAACCAACAACACCGGCACAAAAAGGGTTGTTCGTGGTTTCAGAACCAACACAGTGGACGCGAGCAACTGAGGACAAGCCCTCGGCCTATTAGTACCGGTCACCTCCAGCGGTTACCCGCCTTCCAGATCCGGCCTATCAAC